>PMSW01000026.1:5132-9564 GCA_003168215.1 Actinomycetota bacterium | reverse complement strand
GCTCGCCCTCCAGCGAGACCAGGGCCGCGAGGGTGGCCGGCCCGGGCTGGTACTGGAACAGGAACGTCGGCGGGTCCGCCAGCCTGCCGATGCCGAGCGGGCGCTTGATCAGCCTGACCGGCCGGTCGGTACGCGCGATCTTCCAGTTGCCCTCGCCCATATGGCTCTGCAGGATCGAGTCGGACGGGAAGTCCATCGCGTACATCTCGGTGAAGTGCGCGTCGCCGATCAGCAGGTGGCCCGCCGAGACCAGGCAGGCGGTCAGCACGTCGCCCTCGGCGGCGTAGCCGTAGCCCTTGGCCATCAGGCTGGAGGCGGCGGCCAGTGGCAGCCTGCTGAACCGGCCGTCGTCGCCGATGGCGTCGAAGTGCGCGGTATACGCGCCGAATCCCCTGGTGACCAGGATCTGCTCGATCGCCACCTGCATGCGCGCGTTATCCTGGCGTTCCTCGGCGGACAGCCGCGGGTCAATCTCGAAGTTCGCGTCCTCATAAGCAATGACCTCGGCGGCGTCGGCATCGGTGACGGCGAGCATGCCCCGGTACATGTCGCCGGGCGCGACCGCCAGGATCTCCGGGCCGAGGCTCCTGATCAGCGCGCTCTCATCGACCCTGATGTCGCCCATGTCGTTCATGGCATAGCCGAAGATCGCGACCTTCAGTGACTTCCAGGCCGTGACGGCGGCGGCGGCCCGTGCCCACCTGCCCACGTCGGCGCGGAACTCCGCTGACTTCCAGTCATCGGTCAGCACGCAGAACCGCCGCCCGGCGCGGACCATCGCGTTCGCCGTGTCCTGGGCGCCGTGCACGCCCTGGTTGTAGGTCATGTCGGCCATGTCCCACGCGGGGGTGACATTGGGCTCGGGCTGGATGTTCGCGAGGCAGATCGGCAGCCGGGACTCCGAGAGCAGCCGCGCCACCCGCATGGCCGGCCCGTAGGTGAGCATCACGACAAGGACGCCGTCGAGATCCGCGCCCTCGAAAGCCCGCATCTCCCGTTCCGCGTCCTCGCGGTACTTGACCGGCTTGCTGGGGATGAACTCGCCGACATCGGCCAGCTGCGCGGCAATCTCGGCGGCATAACCCGCCTGCCGCTCCGCTATCCCGGGGATCATGTCGTCGTAGAGGTCCTGCATGATTCCCAGGATCCCGATGCGCGGCTTGCGATAGGTCATGAGGAGAACCTTCCTGAACGGATGCGTCCGGGCGACTGCCGCACGAGACTGGTCAGCGCTGACCGTAATGATCTTTGTATCGCTGGTGGAGCGCGTCCACCTGGTCACTGGCAAGTGGTTCCGTCGTGCCGAGCGCGCGGGCAAGGTGCACCGTGCGGGCGGCGTCCTCGCACATCACGGCCGCCTTCACCGCATCGACGGCAGTCGGGCCGATCGTGAACACGCCATGACTGCGCATGAGCACGGCAGGCGAGCGGTGGCCCTCCAGCGTGGCCACGATGCCGCGGCCGATCTCGTCGCCGCCGATCAGCGCGAACGGCCCGAGCGGGATCTCGCCGCCGAACTCGTCAGCCATCGCGGTGATGACGCACGGGACGGGTTCGCCCCGGGCAGCCCAGGCCGTGGCATAAGCGGAGTGGGTGTGCACCACGCCGCCGACCGCGGGCATGTGCCGGTACACGTAAGCGTGCGCGGCGGTATCACTAGAGGGGCTGAGCCCGCCGTCAACCGGTGCGCCGGCCAGGTCGCACACCACCATGGACGCCGGGGTCAGGTCGTCGTAGGCCACCCCGCTCGGCTTGATCACCATCAGCCCGGCGCCGGGCACCCGGGCGGACACGTTCCCGGACGTCCAGGCGACCAGGCCGTTCCTGACCAGCTCGGCGTGCAGGCGGCAGACCTCCCGGCGGATCTCGCTGATGACGTCGCCGGGCACGGCGCCGCTCACGGCGCGCCGCCGGCAGGGCTCGCACCGTCAGCCTGCTGGCCGGCCAGCACTCGCAGGCGCACGGTGCGCAGCCGGTGCATGACCTCGTTGGCGCCGCGGCCGAAGTAGTCGTGCAGCGCCACGTACTCGCCGTACAGCTCGTCGTAGACGGCGGCGCTCGCCGGGTCGGGGGCGTAGACAGCGTCGCGCTTGCGGCCCATGACGGCCGCCGCCGCTGGCACGTCCGGGTAGGCGCCGGCCGCGACCGCGGCGTGGATAGCAGAGCCGAGCGCCGGTCCCTGGGCGGAGGAGATCAGGCTGAGCGGACGGTTGAGCACGTCGGCGTACACCTGCATCACGAACGTGTCCTTCAGCAGGCCGCCGGCGACCACCAGTTCGGTGACCGGCGCGCCGGATCCCTCGAAGGCGTCGATGATGACCCGGGTGCCGAACGCCGTCGACTCGACCAGCGCGCGGTAGATGTCCGGTGCCCTGGTGGCGAGGGTGAGCCCCAGCACCGCTCCCGACAGGTGGGCATCGACAAGGACCGAGCGGTTACCGTTCAGCCAGTCAAGGGCGATCAGGCCGTGCGCGCCGGCGGGCTGCCTGGCAGCCTCCTCGGAGAGGAGGTCAAACAGGGAGATGCCGCGCCGCTCGGCCTCCTGCAGGTAGCTGCCGGGCACTGCCTGCTCGGTGAACCAGGCGAAGATGTCCCCGACGCCGCTCTGCCCGGCCTCGTAACCCCACTGCCCGGCGATGATGCCGCCGTCCACCACCCCGCACATGCCGGGCACCTCGGCGAGGGTGGCCCCGTTCATCACGTGGCAGGTAGACGTGCCCATGATGGCGACCATCTGGCCGGGCGCGGTGGCGTTCGCCGCGGGCGGCGTGACGTGCGCGTCCACGTTGCCGGCCGCCACCGCGATGCCCGCGGGCAGGCCGGTCCACTGCGCCGCCTGGGGAGTCAGCGACCCGGCCCGGGCGCCGAGCGGCAGGACGGGATGCGCAAGCTTGTCCGCGGCGAAGCTGGCGAACCGCGGATCAAGCGCGGCGAGGAACTCGCGCGATGGGTAATGACCGTCCTGCAGGATGCCCTTGTACCCCGCCGTGCACGCGTTCCTCGTCTCGGCGCCCATCAGCTGCCAGACGATCCAGTCGGCCGCCTCGATCCACCGATCGGCCTGCTGGTAGATCCCGGGATCTTCCTCCAGCAACTGCAGCGCCTTGGCGAACTGCCACTCGGCGGAGATCTTGCCTCCGTACCTGGCTATCCATGGTTCGCCGCGCTCGTGTGCCAGGGCATTGATCCGGTCCGCCTGCTGCTGGGCAGCGTGATGCTTCCAGAGCTTGGGATAGGCGTGCGGGCAGCCTGCCAGTCCGGGCAGCTGGCACAGCGGGATGCCGCTGCGCAGCACCGGCATGACGGTGGACGCGGTGAAGTCGGTGCTGATGCCGATGACCAGGCCAGGATCGATCCCGGCCTGGCTGAGCGCGGCAGGCACCGCGTGGCGCAGCACATCGCAGTAGTCCTCCGGATCCTGCAGCGCCCAGTCGGGCGGCAGCTGCTCGCCGGTGGCGGCGAGCGTGTCGTCCATGACGGCGTGGCTGTACTCGTGCACTGCGGTGCCGAGTTCCTCGCCATCGCGCACCCGGACGACCAGCGCCCGTCCGGACAGCGTCCCGAAATCCACTCCGACAACGCACGCATCTTGCTTGTTAGCGCTAACATCCATCGTTGGCCTCACCTAGCACGCTGCTTCCTTCCGGCCTTGTCCGGTATTTTCCTTCCGGCCTGGTCCGCACTGCTGCCGGAACCGCCGACGGCGGCGCGGTGGCGTTCACCGCCTGAACCTGGTCGCGCTCGAGCGCACCACCAGCTCCGGGACGACCGGCAGCCGTGAGCCGGCTGAGTCGTGCCCGGAGATCCTGTCCACCAGCAGCCGCAGCGCCCGCCGGCCAAGCTCGCCGAAGTCCTGGCGCACCGTAGTCAGGGGCGGCAGGAAGAAGGCGGCCTCGGGGATGTCATCGAACCCGACGACGCTGACGTCCTCCGGCACCCGGCGCCCGCCCTCGGCCAGCGCGCGGAGCAGCCCGAGGGCCATGTGGTCATTGGCGCAGAAGACCGCGGTCACGCCAGGCATCCTGGCGAGCTGATGCCCGATCTCGTAGCCCGAGCGTGACGACCAGTCTCCGGCCAGCACCTCGGGTTCCGGCGCCCCCGCTGACCGGAGCGCCTGCAGCCAGCCGTCGGTGCGCTCGCGGGCGTCCAGCCAGGAGCCTGGCCCGCCGACGTGGTGCACGGTCTGGTGGCCGAGATCAAGCAGGTACTGGGTCGCGCGGCACGCGCCGGCCGCGTTGTCCACGGCGACCGAGGCAAGCTGCGTCCGGGTACCGCAGCCGACGGCGACGAGCGGGACCTCCGCGGGAACGCCGCTGAGCGCGGCCACCGCCGATGTTTGCGGCGCGATGACGATGATCCCCTCCACGGCCTGGCCGAGGAACCTGTCCACCGCGTACAGCACACCGCGATGATCGAGCGCCGGCAGGCTGGC
>PMSW01000026.1:0-5124 GCA_003168215.1 Actinomycetota bacterium | reverse complement strand
TGGGTACGCCGGGTCACTAGCGTGCGCGCCGCCGCATTCGGCCGGTAATCCAGCTCGCGGATCGCGGCGAGTACCTTTTGCCTGGTCTGCGGCCTGACGTTGGGGTGCTGATTCAGTACCCGCGAGACGGTCTGGTGCGAGACACCGGCGAGCCGGGCGACGTCTGCCATCACCGGCCGGGCAGTGCCCTTCCCCGGGGCATGACCGGACCGCGCAGGCGCCACGTCGCTCCTCCCATCGAACTCGGCTGCGCCACCACCCCGTGCGACGACGTGAAGTGATTGTTATCGCTCACAACCTGCCGGTCAAGTGGCGGTCATCGCGGCCTCATGGCCGGGTGCCCAGATGGCCAGCCGTCCGGGCAGCGCAGCGCCCCGGCCGGGTACCCGGGGCCGCGGCTTGGCGGACTCAGCGCGCGGGCTTGAACGGGCCGCGCACACGGCGCGCGCCGGCTGACGGCATCGCGTCGAGGAACTGCGGCGGCGGCCAGCCCCGGCGGCTGAACTCCGCGCGCACCGACTCCAGGACCCGGGCCGAGACATCCGCCGGGACGAGCGCGATCACCGACCCGCCGAATCCCCCGCCGATCATCCGCGCGCCGAGCGCCCCGGCCCTGGTCGCCGCGGTCACCGTGACGTCTGCCTCCGGCCAGGAGATCTCGAAGTCATCGCGCAGCGACACGTGAGAGGCGGCGAGCAGGGTACCGGCCTCGCCAAGCCGGCCGGCCCGCAGCAGCGCCACGGTCTCGATAACGCGCTGATTCTCCGTGACCACGTGCCTGGCCCTGCGCCGCAGCAACGGGTCAGCCAGCCGGGACAATTCCGCTACGTCCGTGATGTCCCGCAGGGACCGCAGGCCGAGCGCACCCGCGGCCTGCTCACATTCACTGCGCCTGCTCGCGTAGTCACCATCGGTGAGCTCCCGCCGGGCGCAGGTATCGATGACCAGCAATTCCAGGCCAGTGCAGGCCGGGTCGAACGGGACCGCCACAGCCTCGGACGTGCGGCAGTCCAGCAGCAGCGCGTGACCGGCCTGGCAGAGCAGCGATGCGGACTGGTCCATGATCCCGGACGGCACGCCGACGAAGTCATTCTCCGCGCGCTGCGCGATCGTGACCAGCTCGGACCTGGGCACTGCCAGGCCATGCAGGTCGTTCAGGGCGAGCGCCACCGCGCATTCAAGGGCCGCGGAGGATGACAGGCCTGCTCCGCGCGGCAGGTCCGAGTCGAAGACCATGCTGACTCCCCCGACCTGGTGACCAGCCGCGCGCATGGCCCAGACGACCCCGGCAGGATAGGCAGCCCAGCCGGTGACCGCGCCGGGCGCGAGTGCGCCAGCAGGGATCGTCGCACCGCCGCCCGGTACCTGACGCGAACGCACTTCGAGAGCCCCATCACTCCGGCGGCCGGCCACCGCGAGCGTTCCCCTGCTGAGCGCGAAGGGCAGCACGAACCCCTCGTTGTAGTCGGTGTGCTCGCCGATGAGGTTCACCCGGCCCGGGGCATGCCATGCGCCATCAGGGGCCGCGCCGAAAACATCGCGGAACCAGGCAGCGGCGTCGTCGGCCGCCGGGTGGCCGGTCAACGAACCACGGACCGGGCGGCCGCCTGAACGGCCACGGACCGGGCGGCCGCTGGAGTGGCCACTGGGATGGTCGCCTGAGTGGCTGGGGTAGCCGCCTGAGTGGTCGCCCCGGTGGCCGCCCGCAGGGGTGCCAGGCCGTCGCCGGCCAGCCTCACCTGGCCTCCTGGAGCCTCAATGCCGCCGCCTCCGGGACGACATCGTTGATCCACACGCCCATGCCCGACTCCGTTCCGGCCAGGTACTTCAGCTTGCCGGGCGCCCGCTGGACCGACATCACCCGCAGGTGCAGCCCGAACTCGCTCCTGGCGGCGGCGTCACCGGCCGGCGCCTGGTACCACGCCGCGATGTAGGGCGGCGGGCTCCCGAAGAGCCCGTTGAGGCGGAGCAGCACGTCCAGGTAGAGATCACCGAAGGCGCTGCGCGCGTCGTCACCGAGTGCAGGGAGGTCGGGCACCCGCCGGACGGGAAAGAGAAGCACCTCATATGGCCAGCGTGCCGCGGCGGGCACGAAAGCGATCCAGTGCTCGTTGCGCGTGACGATCCGGGCGCCGTCCGATAGCTCGCTGCGGACGAGATCGTCGAACAGGTTGCCGTGACCGCCGCGCGCGTATGCCTGCGCCTGGCCGAGCATCTGCGCGGTCCGCGGAGTCACGAAGGGGAAACCGTAGATCTGGCCGTGCGGATGATGCAGGGTGACGCCGATCTCCTCGCCCTTGTTCTCGAAGCAGTACACCTGCCGTATTCCGGTCATGACGCCAAGGGCCGCGGTGCGGTCCGCCCATGCCTCCAGCACCGTGCGGACACGGCCTGGCGTCAGGTAAGCGAAGGCCGAGTCATGATCGGCGGTGAAGCAGACCACTTCGCAGCGGCCGATCGCCGGGCGCCGCGCGGTGAGCAGTTCCCCGGCCGGAGGGGAGGTACCGGCGGCGGGGGCGCTCCAGGCCGCGAGGGCGGCATCGGCCGCCGGGGTGATATCGGCGGCGCCGGTCACGCCGCCGGCCGCAGCACCGGTCACGCCGCCGGCCGCGTCCTGCGCAGGTCCCGCCCCGCGCAGCGAGGGGAAGCGGTTCTCGAACACCACGACGTCATAGCTGTCCGCTGGTATCTCGGTTGGCCGTCCCGGCCGGGAGGGGCAGAGCGGGCACTGATCCGCCGGCGGGAGGAACGTCCGGCCCTGGCGCTGGGCCGCTATCACCACCCACTCGCCGACGAGGGGATCCCACCGCAGCTCTGAGTCCGGTCCGGCGGCCGCGGCGGACGAGTCGCCGAGGTCCCGCGTGTCGCGCACTTGCGCGCGCCCGGACCCGGGTGACTCGTCGAAGTAGATGATCTCGCGTCCGTCGGCGAGCCGCCCGCTGCTCTTCCAGACTTGCGCAGGCGGTGCGGTGGCCTCATGCACTGCGGTGGCGTGCCTCCAGCGCCGCGCGGTACTCGGCGACGACGAGGTTGGTCAGTTCCACCACGGAGGTCTCCGAGCTCTTCTTGTCGAAGGTGATCTGGCCCTGCTGCAGCAGGTTCACCCGGTCGCACACCTCCAGCACCTGGCCGTAGTTGTGCGCGATGATGATGACCGACACCTGGCCATGCTCCTTCAGGTCCCGCACCAGATCCAGGATCATCGCCGCCTCCTTGACCCCCATCGCGGCCAGCGGCTCGTCCAGCAGCAGGATCTTCGCGTCCGAGTAGACGGAGCGCGCGACGGCGATCGCCTGGCGCTGGCCGCCGGAGAGCCTCGCGACCTGGACGTCGACCGACGGGATGTTGACCCCCATCGCCTCGAGATGCTCCCTGGCCTCGCGTCGCATGACCCGGTTGCTCAGGAACGGCCAGCGGACCTTTTCCCTGTTGAGGTACATGTTGTGGTACACGCTGAGCTGGTTGATCAGCGCGAGATCCTGATAGACCGCGTCGATGCCGAGCTCGCGTGCGTGGTCGACGGACTTGAGCGTGACTTCCTCGCCGTTGAGCACGATCCGCCCGGTGTCCGGCGGCTGGAAACCGCAGAGGATCTTCAGCAGGGTGGACTTGCCCGCGCCGTTGTCGCCGAGCAGCGCGAGCACCTCGCCTTTCGCCAGGTGCAAGTTGACGTCGGTCAGCGCCGTCACCGCGCCGAAACGCTTGCTGACGTGCTCCACCCGCAGGACGTCGCCGTCCTGCGCCCCGGCGGCCGCCGCTGGCTCTGCAGTCATCAGCCTCTCCCCGCTGCTTGCCGCCGCGCGAGTTGCACGTTGGCGATCATGGCGATCAGGATCGCGCCGCCGATGTAGATGTCAAGGGGATTGGCGCTGACTCCCGTAATCAGGAACCCGTCCTGCAAGGTGGCGAGCACGATCGCGCCGAGGAACGCGCCGATGATCGTCCCCGAACCGCCCAGCATCGCGGTCCCGCCGATGACGGCCGCGGTCACGCCGTAGAACATCGCCGGGTAGCCGCCCGCGCTCGGGTCGATCGTGTTGTCATAGAACGCCGTCTGCAGGCCGACGATCGCCCCCATCAGGCCGCAGATCATGAAGCTGCCGTACTTGATCCTGGCCACGCTGATGCCGGACTCCCTCGCCCCGAGGAGGTTGCCGCCCACGGCGACCGTATGCAGCCCCCACCTGGTGCGGGTGAGCACCACATGGAAGATCGCCACCAGGATGACCGCCCAGATGATCGCGGACCACGCGTACCCGCCATTCTGGCTGCCGAAGAACTTGCCGATGCTCTGCGCGGCGGCGGGGACGTTCACCGGTTCGGCGTTGGATGTGGTGAGCGTGAGCCCCAGCAGGATGAAGCCGGTGCCGAGCGTGGTGATGAATGACGGCAGCCCCAGCGTGACCGTCAGGAAGCCGTTGACCCAGCCGACCACGAGGCCCAGCAGCAGGGAGATCAGGATCGCGGGGATCACCGGGACGCCATAGAAGTCGATCAGGTAATGCATGAGGAAAGGCGCGAACACGACGACGAAGCCGACCGACAGGTCGATCTCGCCGCAGATCAGCAGCAGCACCTCGCCGATCGCGATGATGATGAAGGGCGCCGCGATCCCGGACAGCAGGTTGCTGACGTTCGATTGCCCGTAGAACGCCGACGACTTGGTCGAGAAGTAGACCAGCAGCAGGACGGCGACAACGAAGATGGTCGCCTCGCGCTGCCGGATGAAGAGGCCGCCGGTCTTCCGGAGCACTGCCAGCGGGTCCCCTCGCTTGGCCGGGCCACCCGGCGGCGGGCCGACGACGTTCGCGCGCTGCTCAGCGGTCTCGCTCATGTTGCCTTCGCTTCCCGTCCACGTTCACTTCACACGCGCCGGCGGCGGGCACCCGTCCGCGACCGCGAACGGGTGTCCGCCGCCGGCACCTCTGCACATCCCAGCCTAAGCCGCGCATTCCAGCCCAGGTAGTGCTATATCACGTGCTTGTGGTGCCGATCGGGTTGATGATCGGGCCGGACCGCGTGATCAGCTTCTCCGCTGTCGTCGACCCCTCGTACCGGCTCGGGCTGGCGAGATACGGGTCGACCGTGGTCTTGGTCACGAAGGTCAGGCCGGTGTCGGTGTCC
>PMSW01000102.1 GCA_003168215.1 Actinomycetota bacterium | reverse complement strand
CACGTGCGCCGCGGCGCACGTGATATGGCAGGCTGGCTGGCCGCCCTCTGACGATCAGCGCCGGGTCAGGGCAGCATGGCGAAACCAGAAGGGCCTCCTGGCCGGTCCGGAGGCCCTGGTAGCCGGCCGGGATCTCTTCGATACCGCTCATAGCCGGTCACCTCTCTTCCTGGCCGGAGAAGATGGCCAGGAAGAACAGGAAGACGTTCAGGATATCGAGGAAGATCGACGCGGCCAGGAGCGGCGCGGAGCTAATGTCCGCCGAGTGCCGCAGCCGCTGGAAATCGAACATGGTAAAGCCGGCGAAGATCACCAAGCCGAGCACGGAGTAGACCAGCGCGCCGCCCGGAATGTGCACGAAGATCAGCACGATGCCGAACACGATGAGCGCCAGCAGCGCCCAGAAACAGGCGCGCGCGATCGCCGTCAGGTCGCGCCGGGTGGCGTAGCCGGCCGCGCCGAAGCCGGCGATGAACAGCGCGGTCGCCCCGCCTGCCTGCCACAGCGCCCGCGGGTCCATGCTCCCGTAGTACGCAACCGTGGGCGCCACGGCCAGCCCGATCAGCAGGCCGAAGGCGCCGAGCAGCCCGACACTCAGCTGCGCGGACCTACTCGCGGCGAACCGCATGCCGATCAGGCAGGCGAAGGCGGCGATGAACGCGACGATGCCGACGCCGCCGGTCAGGTTGCGGCCCAGCCAGGCGCCGAGAGCGAACAAGGCGGCGGTGATTGCGACGTAGCCCATGGTCTGCGCGAACAACGCGTTGGCCTGGCCGCGGGCCGCCGTCCCCATCTGCCGGTAGGCAACGGTCTGGGTCATGATGTCCTGCTCCTTCCGGCCATCTGGCCGTCAGTAACCGGCCCGGCAGGCGGGTGGTGATCTCCTGTACCAGCCACCCGGTGCCGTCCGGGTACTCGAATGAGACGAACAAGCCATAGCGGCGCGTCTACGATCAGGGTCACCCGCCGAAGCCGACGAGCAGATCTTCCTCCGGCACATCCGCGACCGAAGAGCCATCCCCCGCCCATGTGCCCTCAAGCGCGAAGGCCCGCGGGAGGTTGCGTGCCTGCTCATACGCTGACAGCGCGGCCCGCACGATCTCCGCCTGGCTGCGCCCCTCCTCCGCGGCGATCCGGCGGAGCCGTTCCACGTCTGAATCCTCGAGATAGACGCTGGTTTTCTTCACCTATGTAGGGTGCCACGTAGGGTGAACGATCAGGTCAGCCTTCCACACGTGAGCGAAGACCCTGCGGGCGCTGACCGCGTAGCTGATCCCATGAATCCTCAGGTCAGACACCCTGCAATGGGTCTTGAAGAGGCACACGGGCCAGTGCCCGCTCGATGGACCGGGGTGCGCGCACAACGAACCTCGCTTCGATCGGCCCGGCAAGGCCACCTCGCCACGCGGTCGGGCGGCCAGCGCCTGCTCGGCCCGGGCCAGGATCTCCGCTGCGAGGTCGTGCGCCCGGCGCGCCCCCGCCCGGGCCGGTACGAGCCCTTCCCGAGGCGGATCGAGCTAGCGCGGCGGCTGCCTGACAGTACGAAGGGTCTCGAATACCCGACGCTGCCGCAGCGGCGGTGACCGGCACCTTGTCCACGGTGACGGCGCGGAGCAACTCGTACCTGACCTGCACCGCATCGCTTTCGTCCCGTTCGTCCCGAAGCCAAGTCACCCAGGGTCCTCACGCTGCATGCCGTCCAGTTTGAGGCTGCCCCGTTCTCCCTGGCCCTGGCCCGGGGCCACAGTGGTGCTGGCTGCCCGCTGATCGGTGGTGCAACCTCTCCTGCCAGCGGGCGGCATCCAGCGCACAATGGCGACCATGAAGATAAGCCGGGCCCGCGGCCCGCGGGGCTGATGCCCGGTGGCCGCGGCGTGGTACTGGTGGCGGGCGACCCGCGGCCGTTCCTGGCGGGCAGTGCTGACGGTGGCGCTGATCGGCGGGCTGCTAGGGACGGTGGCGCTCGGCGGGCTGGCCGGCGCCCGCCGCACGGCGTCGGCCTACGGCCGTTACCTGGCATCGACCAACGCCAGCGATGTCTTCGTCGACATTCCGGGTCCGTCCCTGCCGCCGATTCCCAGGATCGCCGCCCTGCCAGGAGTCCGGGAAAGCGCCGCATGGGTGAGTCTGGCCGCGTATCCGGTCATTCGCGGGCGGGTGGACGATTCGTTTAACGCCAGTGGCCTGGTGGGCAGCTTCAATGGCGAGTTGTTCCGCCAGGACCGGATGACCGTCCTGGCGGGCCGGCTCCCCCGGCTGGGCTCGACTAGCGAGATCGCGCTCACGCCGGCCACGGCCCGGCAGTTCGGCGTCGGCGTGGGCGGGAGAGTTACCTGGCAGTTCTACGGGATCAGGCTGCCGTCGGGCACGCCGTACCCGGCCGGGCGGTCCACGTTCGTCGTGACCGGGATCGTGGTTGTCCCGCCCGTGCTGACCGACCAGTTCGACGACGTTCCGAACGCGGGGGTACTGCCCCCGGCGGCCACGGCGAGGTATCTGCCCGGCCAGTTTCAGTATGCCTGGGTCGGGCTGCGGCTCACCGCGGGAGCCGCCGGGATCCCGGCCCTGCAGTCCGAGATCGACAGCCTGGAGCTGAACCTTGGCCGGGCCCGGCACAACTCCCAGCTGCTGTTCAGCATCCGCCGCATGGACACTGTGCATAACGAGGTCCAGCAGGCGATCCGGCCGCAGGCGGTGGCGCTCGCGATGTTCGGGGCACTGGCCGCGCTGGCCATGCTGGTGCTCGTCGGCCAGGGCCTGGCGCAGCTGCTGTCGCGCTCAGCCGGGGAGATCTCCGTCCTGCGGGCGGTGGGTGCCGGCCGCGGCCAGGCGGCGCTGGCCGCTGGCCTGGAGGGCGGCATCGCGGTCGTGGCCGGGGTCGTGCTGGCTGTCGCTGGCGCTTACGCGGTGTCGCCGCTGGCCCCGGTCGGGCCGGTTCGCCGGTTCGACCCGGCCCGGGGCTTCGAGGCCGACCCGCTCGTGCTGGCCGGCGGCGGCGCGGTCCTGGCCCTCGTCCTGCTCGGCGTGCTCGCGGTGCTGGCATGGCGGGCGGTCCGCCCGGCCGGGCGGAAGCCTGCGGTGCGACCGTCAGTGATTGCCGTCGCGGCCGCCGCGGCCGGGCTGCCGGTCCCGGCGGTGATCGGGGCACGCGACGCGCTCGAGCGCGGATCGGGGCCGCGGCCCGCGGCAGTCCGTGCTTCCCTTGCCGGGTCGGCCGCGGCGGTGACCGCAGTGGTCATGGCCGCGGTGTTCGGCGCCAGCCTGAACGGGCTGGTCAGCCACCCAGCCCGGTACGGCTGGAACTGGGACCTGCTGATCCAGGCCGAGGGCGGTTACGGTAACTGGAAGCCGGCGGTCATGGACCAGCTGGTCGACCATCAGCCAGGCGTCACCGGATGGTCGCAGCTCGGCTTCAGCCAGGTCCTCATTGACGGGCGGGAGGTCCCGGTCATGGGCCTGCAACGCGAGGCCGGGTCAGTCGGGCCCCCGACGACCAGCGGCCGCCCGATCGCCGGGCCCGGCCAGATCGAGCTCGGCACCAGCACCCTGCGCCAGCTCGGCAAGCAGGTGGGCGGCCAGGTGCGGGTGGGCACCGGGAAGACGGCGCGCACCCTCACGATCGTCGGCACGGTGGCGCTGCCCTCGTTCGGGCAGGTCTTCGCCGATCACGTGTCGCTGGGCCGCGGCGCCCTGCTGCCCGAGAGCACGCTGCTGGCCATCCAGGACATCAGCGCCGGCGTTCCGAGCCAGCAGGCTGCCGCGGCCTTCCCGGCCTTCCCGTCTGCGGTGGCCATCGACATGGCTCCCGGCACCTCGGCCGATGCCCGGCGGCTGGTCAGCCGGATCGCCTCGGCCGACCCGGATGGCTCACCGGGCAGCACTTACCCGCTCGGCCCCCAGCGCGGCGCGGCCATCCTGAACGCCGACCAGATGGGCAGCCAGCCGCTGGCGCTGGCGATCGGGCTGGCTGCCGCGGCGGTGCTGGCCCTCGCTCTGACGGTGCTGGCCTCGGTCCGGCAGCGCCGCAGGCAGCTGGCCGTGCTCAAGGCCCTGGGCCTGCGGCGGGGCCAGCTGCGGGCGATCGTCGCCTGGCAGGTCAGCATCATCCTGGTGATCGCCGCCGCTATCGGGGTGCCGGCCGGGGTAGCCGCAGGCCGGTGGGCGTGGGCGAGCTTCGCCGGCGTAGTCGGGTTCGTGCCGGTCAGCGTGGTTCCGGTGGTGCCGGTGGTCCTCGGCTTCGTCGCCCTGCTGGCCGCCGGCAACCTGCTCGCCGTGGCACCGGCGCTGATCGCAGCCCGGACACCCCCCGCCGCCGCCCTGCGCGCCGAGTAGCCGGTCCTTACGGACGGCCCGGCCAGCGCCAGCGTGACCGACGCCGCTGCTGAGCGGGTTTTGGGCAGTGCAGCTCCGCGGACAGGTGGCGGCGCCGTCGCTGACTGGCCAGCACGCCTGCTCCAGCCGTATCTCGGCGCGAGCGGCGTGCTGACACTCGCATCGCACTCGCCAATGTATGGATGTCAGTGCGAGGGCATCCAGCCGTTATGAAACATCCTGAGCTGCTGGCCTGGCTCGACAACGAGAAAGCTCACTCATCGCGCCTACCCGGCAATGCACAGCGTCGGCTTGAGGTCCTGCATGCAGCACTCGACGTCACGAAGGTGTTGCCCGCGACCGGCATCGGGCGCGCGCGACTGTCCTGGCAGGTGTTTCGTGACACCAAGGCGCTCTCAGCTACTACCTGTGACCAGCACCGGCGAGCTTGTGTACTACGTGCCGTTGCCGTCCTAGCCGGTAGGGATGTCCCCGCTGACACTGCTGCGGAACGCGAGTTGTGGGAAGCGGTCGGTGTCTCCGTCGACCCGTTGTCAAGCCGGGTGCTTATCGCCGGCTTCACACCCGGCGGTCACACTGCCGTCCCGCACTCGCTGCGGTTGAGGACATCGGCCAGTCTCGCTTCGGTGCTCACACTCGCGGACGTCGATGCGTGGATGTCGAGCGGCCTCTTCGAGTTGCCCGGGCGGGTGTTCATTTGCGAGAACCCCGAAGTGACAGTCGCCGCACTCAGCGAGTTCGGGGTCTCATGCCCAGCCCTGATCTGCACCGAGGGCCGACCGCACCTGGCTGCGGTACGTCTCATCTCGTCGCTGATTGATGCGGGCGTCTCCGCCTCGATGCATGCCGACTTCGACTGGGATGGCCTGTCGATCGTCGGCGCAATCACGCAGCAAGGTGCGGAACCGTGGCGGATGTCGGCTCAGGACTACGTTGCGGCCGCAACGGCAGCTGCGGCACATGACCGGCCGCTGCCCAGGTTGACCGGCTCCGCCGTGCCGACACAATGGTCGCCGGAACTACAGCACGCGATGCGCAAGCACGAGGTCGAAGTGCATGAGGAGGACGAGGGCGTTCTTGCGGCGCTGCTAGGCGACCTCTCCGAGGCGCGAGATCGCAGTGGCAGATGTAGCCGCGCACCCGACAGACTCTGAATCCGCTAGTTCAGAGAAGTTAGCAGGATCAGCTGATCGAGCAGACGTCGTCGTCTAGTGCCTTGCGTGCTGAGGCAAGAAGCAATAACCGAGTGGTACAAGATCGACGCCCGCTCACACCTGGCCCTGCTGGACCACATGCTTCGCGCCCACGAATTCGCCGAAATCTTGCCCTCAAAGTGCCCCCGGGGCACTCTGACTCTGGACGTTAACGGCTCCAAACACCGCTGACCTGCAGAGCCCCCTTAAGGAATCGAACCGTAGGCATTCTCCTTACCAGGTACCTCCGGCAGGTTCCGTCACTGCAGGCAGGGCCTCTGACCGGCTAGAACGCGAGCACAAATCGCCACTCGCAAGCCCGGGACAGGCTCTCACGGGCGCTGTTTGCCACTCAGTTTGATCTTTCCCGGGCGGTCAACTGGCAGCCGTGAGTGGGCGGATGCCGTCGAGGGCGTCGCCGAGGCGGTCCTTTTCCATCTCCAGGTCGTAGCGGGACTGCAGGTTGATCCAGAACCGCTCCGAGGTGCCGAAGAACCTGGCCAGGCGCAGCGCGGTATCCGCGCTGATGCGGCGCTGACCGTGCACAATCTCGTTTACCCGTCTGGCTGAGACCCCGATTTCCTTTGCCAGCTGGTACTGGCTCACCACCAGCGGCCTAAGGAACTCCTCCAGCAGGATCTCCCCCGGATGCACAGGCGCCATCACCGTGTCCGCTGCCATGCTCCCTCCCCTCCTAGTGGTAGTCGGTGATCTCGACGTCCTCCGGCCCAGCATCGGTCCACCGGAAGCAGATCCGCCACTGCTGGTTGATCCGGATGCTGTATTGACCGGCGCGATCGCCTGCCAGCTTCTCCAGCCGGTTGCCTGGCGGCACCCGAAGGTCCGCCAAAACCTCTGCAGCATCCAGCATCGCCAGCTTCCGCCAGGCAGCCCGCTGTAACGGCGAATCAGGCTTCCGTGACCGCCTCCGGTACCAGACGGCTTCGGTGTCCTTGTCCCGGAAGGATCGCAGCACACACCCCATGATAACGCGATGCGTTATTAACGCAACACGTTATCAAGATGCGGCTCAGGCGGCAGGCTCTATCGGCGATGGCGCCGGGCGACTTGGCGTCCTTACCAAGGATCACCAACGATGGCGTGCATTACCTCCCGGTTCCGGGAGGAGCGCCAGCCACCGACCGCCGATGCAACTGATCGGGCATCCTAGCCGCCTCCTACCGACGGTCGCAGGCCGCAATCAACAACTCAGTGCGTCCGCGAAACGGCGGCAACCCCGGGCGGCGATCCAGCGGACTAGAGAGAAAAGAACCGGGCCATCGCCGTGTCGGCTGTAGCGACGAGATAGCCGGTGGTCACCCCCTCCGATCGGCAACTGCTGCCACCTGGAGAAGCAGGTCGACAACATTCCTTACTCTACGTAACACCCAAGGTCAGAAGCTGGCCGATGGACCGTTGTCCGGCCCTGTAGGAACCTGGTACCTCTTCCCGGCGCCGGAGACACTCCCCCGGGCTCCATCTCCACGTAAAAGGCCGCTAGACCAGCCTCAGCAGCATCGTGAGTGCCACTCGAGTGGCACTTTTCGGAAAGTGAGGTACTCGGTCCTATATTCGAAAATATGGAATGAACTGGGAGCCCCCTTACGGAATCGAACCGTAGACCTTCTCCTTACCATGGAGACGCTCTGCCGACTGAGCTAAGGGGGCAGGCGGCCTGGCGCTGTTCTGCCATGACCAACCCTGGCGCGCCGATGCGGACGACTCCTCCGCCGACCGGGCTCGCCCGTGTCAGGCGAGCATACACGACCGGAAATCGTCACGGATCCCGGAGGACGGATGCTGGCGGGCCAGACGGCTGGATGAGGGAGCGGAAAGCCGAGAGCACGCGGGGCCAGGCGCCCGATAGCGGATCGATGACCTCGAAATGACCGCAGCCTGGCAGGACATCGCATGCGACGTCGCAGCCCGCGCGGGCTGCCCGCTCTGCGTACTCCAGACTCATCCCGCAGGGCACCACGTCATCGAGTTCGCCATGGACAAGCCGGACGCGGGCGGGCACAGGGAGCAGCCGGGCAGGGTCGGCCTGGGCATACCGGCCTGGATAGCGCTCCGGGGCGCCGCCCATCAGCAGGACTGCTGCGCCACGCCCGAGATCCTGCTCGGCGCAGGCAGCGAGGTCGCTCACCGCCGCGAGCGCGACGACACCACGGACCGAAGATACCGACCGGTGCCATGCCACGCCCGCCGGAAGCCGGTTCCTTGACGCTGCCCACAGTGCCAGGTGGCCCCCGGCGGAGTGCCCGGCAAGCAGCACCAATGTCGGATCTACCAGGCCGGCCGCAGCTTCCGCGGCGAGGCCAGGCAAGGTATCCACCGCGGCGGCGACATCGTCGAAGGTACCCGGCCAGCCGCCGCCGGCCTGACCCGTCCTGCGGTACTCGGGCACGCAGACCGCATATCCCGCCAGGGCCAGCGCCGACGCCAGCGGTCCGGTATGGGCGCGGTCGTAGGCCGCGCGCCAGAACCCACCGTGCAGCAGCACTACCAGCGGTACGCCCGGCCCGCGATCTGGCCCCGCGCTGCCAGCGGGCGCTGGTAGGCGCAAGTCAGCGATGTTCTCCTTGTGCGGGCCGTAGGTGAGCACCAGCTCAGGCGGCGGAGTCGGCCTGGTGAGAATCTCACGCGGATCGGTGGTGACTCCCTGGAGTGTCACATTGCACCGACTTTCGCCTTCGCAGCCTCTCGCGCAGGCAGCTGATGAGGTGTCGAATGGGGACAGAGGGGAATGCCCATTTGGGTGGCGAGCATAGTGTGATTAGAGATGATGATGAGAGAAGTCCCTGCTGGGACATCGACGGAGCAGGGGTCGATACTGTGAGGGGCCGGCGTGCCGGCATAGCCACCTTTGGTGCGTGGACTGGGACCGCCGTCCTTACGTGCGGCCTGGTCAGCGTCTTCTTTGCCGGAACGCACGCTACCCCGGCTTCGGCCGCGAAGAGGGCGTGCGCCACTCACCCCGCGGCCGCTGCAAGGCTGGCTTCGGCGCTGAATGCCCAACGCGGCGGGGCAACTGCACTAGCGGCTTCGGCATCCGGCGTCTCCGGGTCAGCGGCGCATAGAGTAGGCCCGGGCGAGCCGGCTAGGCACTCCTCCGGCAAGAGCGGGCAGGTGCACGGCAAGCGGAAGCAGCCCGACAGCCGCTCGCCGTCGCCCAGCACGAGCGCTGGCCACGACCCGTCGCCCAGCGCCAGCCCGAGCAAGAGCAGCCCGAGCCCGAGCCCGAGTCCGAGCGCTAGCCCGAGCAAGAGCGCTAGCAAAAGCCCGAGCCCGAGGCCGACGATCAGCTCGAGTCCGAACCCGAGCCCGAGCAGCCTGACGCCAAGCCCGAGCAAGAGCGGCCCGAGCCCGAGCAAAAGCCCGAAACCCAGTACTTCCCCGTCGCCGACATCGACGCCCGCGAATAGCCGGCTCTGCGTATCCGTTCAGCCCTTCTCCAGCAGTGCTCAGGTACGCCGCGGCCACACGGCCACCTACATAGTCTGGGTCTGGAGCACCCACGGCAGCGCCAAGCAGATCGCAGTCAGTGCCTCGATCCGCCAGGTCAAGGGCGCTGCTGCGCCGCAATTCTCGGTCTGCCCGGACGCCAGCGGGGCAACCTGTGCCCTCGGGAACCTCCCCCAGGGCCAAGCGGACGAGCTGCAAGTCCGGGTTGCGGTGCGGAAAGACGCCAAACCTGGCGACCACCTCACGCTCATCGCGAAGGCGAAGGCGAAGGATGCGGCCTCCTTCAGCGCGACCGGCTCAGTCAAAATCGTCGCTGCCAGGAAGCCTGCCCCTTTGACAACGAGCCCGGCGCCCAGCACAAGTCCGCCGCCCCCGCTGCCCACGATCCCCGCCCCTGCGGTGCCCAATCCACTCAGCACCCGGACCAATCCCTCGGGCTTGTTCCCCACCGTCTCCCCGCAGCCGGCAACCAGCCCGTCCAGGGGCAGCTTGGCGGATGGCCGCAAGGATTCGCGCGGGATCAGGGCAACTTCTGCCTCGGACACGCTGCCCCTCAACATGCGCCTGATCGGAGGGCAGCTGGCAGGCCTGGTCGTCCTGGCCGCTGCCATTACGATTGCGATCACCCGGCTGTCGATCCGCCCGCAACGACCACAAGATGCCGAGGCTCCTCCGGCCGAGCAGTGAGGACCCGTTCGCCGATCCGTGCTACTCGCAGGCCGCCATCAGTTGGCGACAGGAGCGGCATGCACGACAGCACGGCAGCGGGCCTATTTGGCCAGGTGCTCCACCTGTGGCCGGACATCCCGCAACTCCGCAGCCAGAGCCGAGACACTCAGCGTCGGCGAGGCAACGACCCCGAAGGTGTCGTCATCGGCCCACGCGCACTCCGCGACGCCGTCCGGGATCCGGGGGACGCAAGCGGCATCGCCGGCCATCGCTCCAGCACTCGTTCGCTGGCCGCCCCTAGACTCGCCAACAAAGCTGCTGATGAATCCGCTCGGCGAGGCGCCCTTGAGGTTCCCGCCGATGAACAGGATGATCTGCGGTCCAGCACGGGCGGCGGCGCCGGTGCTGTCCTCGTATACGGCGTACACGACGTTCTTCGCCTCACCAGCGCTCTTGGTCACCACCTGCCGCTGCAGCTGACTTGCGTCCATCGCCTTTGCGAGCTGCGGCGCCTTGACGTAGGCGCCGAGCTTGGCCGGGGTCACCAGGACATGAGCCGGGCCGGCTCCCGGGCCGGCCAGCAATACGACCGCAACAGCGGCAGCGACGAGCGCCCCCGCTGCTAGCAAGAGCATCCGGCGGCGCAGCCGCTTGCGGCTACGGGCGGCGCGGCCCCGCCCCCGACGTTCGTTGTCGTCTAGCCGGGCAGAGCGGGTAGTCCGGTTCGGACGCTCAGCACGGGCATGCCGATCGGCGCGGCTCGGCCGTTCCGGACGAACCGCCTGCTCCGGACGAACCGCCTGCTCTGTACGTACCGTCTGCTCCGGATGGTCTGGCCGTTCAGCGACTCCGGGGGGATAAGCCAGACTCGGGCGATCGGAGCCGCCGGCAGCCGCGACGGGATGGTGCCCCATGGCGTCTGGATGCGAGGCACGGCGCACGGCGCGGGCCGCTGGCGCGCGAAGCACCTTCCTGGTGCGTTTCTTCTGCGCCCGGGGCACCACCGGAGAGCCGGGCGGCTCAGGCGCAGGGCTGCCGTGGTCATGGTCATGCAGATCCTCGTCACCCGGCGGGCGCTCGTAGCCTCGCGGTGCGTATGCCGGCGGGACATAACGCAAGTCCAGAGGATGTCCCTCCGCCAGGCCGGTGCCGGGATGATCCTCCGGCCAGTAGCCAGGTTCCGCGGGCACCGGCTGGCCGCTGGCTGAATCCGCGCTGCGCCAGTATTCGCCTGGGCCGGTGTCGGCAGCCTCTGCCGCCGGATCTGCGTAACCGGCTGGCTCGCTCTCCCGCCGCTGCCGCACCACATCCGGAAGGACCACATCGCGGGAGTCGGCCTGACGTGCATCCGGCGAAGCCTGACCCGCATCCAGCGAATCAGGATCCTGGCCACGATCCTTGCGATCCTTGCGGTCCTTGCGGGTCTTCCGCTCGTCCCGGCTCTCAGGCTCGTCCGTGCCCTTACGCTCATTCCGGCCCCGGCCCCGGCGAGCGGCGAGCGGCGAGCGGATCGGGTGGCCATTCCGGGCATCCGCGTCCCCGGCCACAGGACCTGCAAGCCCGGCGCCGCTACTCGCCGGCGGACTGCCGCCGTGGCTCAGGTAGCGGTACCAGTCGTATTCCTCATCGGCGTCAGGTTCGGGGTCCGGCTGCCGACGCGGCACGTTGCGGCTCAGCGACTGCTTAGCCGGCTGCGGCGGCGCCACCGGATGGTCTGGCTGGCCCAATGGGCGGTGCCCGGCATCGTCCGCGCTCTCCCAGTGCCCCTCGGCATCCTGGGCACTGTCCCAGGCATCACCAACGCCCTGCCCGGCAATCCGCTGAGGCCCGGCAACGGGATCCGCGGCCCATTGATCGCCGCTCCCCTGCACCGCACCATACGACTCTGGCTCTTCGCCGCGCACGTCCCCGTCCGGCGGCCATGCATCGTCCTCACCCGGCACGCGCGGCCAGCGCAGATCCTGCTGGTCCTGCGGCCATCCGCTGCTCATGAACCGAGTCACCCCTGACAATGGCACTGGCACTGGCATGTGCCCAACACAGCATGTGCCCGACTGAGATCACTACATCATGCGGCAAGATCCGCGTTGTTCGCACCGGATCCTGCACGATAGCTACCACGGCGCTGGCCGGCCCATGGCGCTGACCGGACGTAACGCTGACCGGCCCTTGGCGCCGACTAGACATATTGCCGCAGGCATCCCGGGATTATGATCAGCCCCACCCCGAGTTTGCGGCGCGGCCGACCGGCCACGCGGCTCCCGTTCGGAAGTCGTGATGATAGGAGCATGGACCGATGGCACATGAGGTCAGGGGAGTCATCGCCCGCGGCAAAGGCGCCGAGGTAGCAGTCACGACGGTCATCGTGCCCGACCCTGGCCCCGGCGAGGCGCTGGTCAGGGTGCGGGCGTGCGGCGTCTGTCACACCGACTTGCACTATCGCGAAGGCGGCATCGGCGAGGACTTCCCCTACCTGCTCGGGCATGAGGCGGCCGGCACGGTTGAGGCCGTCGGCAGCGACGTAACCGGGCTCGAACCCGGCGACTTCGTGATCCTGAACTGGCGCGCGGTCTGCGGACAGTGCCGGGCCTGCCGGCGTGGCCGTCCCTGGTACTGCTTTGCCACTCACAACGCGGCCCAGAAGATGACTCTCACCGACGGCACGACGTTGTCACCGGCGCTTGGCATCGGCGCGTTCGCGGAGAAGACCCTCGTTGCCGCAGGCCAGTGCACCAAGGTGGACCCGCGAATCCGCCCCGAGGTGGCCGGCCTGCTCGGCTGCGGCGTGATGGCCGGGCTCGGCGCGGCGCTCAACACCGCAGCAGTCAGCCGCGGCGACTCGGTCGCCGTCATCGGCTGCGGCGGGGTCGGCAACGCGGCCGTGCTTGGCGCACGCCTGGCCGGCGCGCGGAAGATCATCGCAGTCGACGTCGACCCCGGGAAGCTGGCGTGGGCACGCGACTTCGGCGCCACCGACGTGATCAACTCACGCGAGGCCGACCCGGTTGAGAGCATCCGCGCGCTGACCGAGGAGAACGGCGCCGACGTCGTCATCGAGGCGGTCGGCAGGCCGGAGACCTACACCCAGGCCTTTTACGCGCGCGACCTGGCCGGCACCGTCGTCCTGGTCGGCGTCCCGACCCCGGACATGAAACTGGAACTGCCGCTGCTCGACTTCTTCGGCCGCGGCGGATCGCTCAAGTCGTCCTGGTACGGCGACTGCCTGCCCAGCCGTGACTTCCCGATGCTCGTCGACCTGCACCTGCAGGGCCGGCTGCCGCTGGAGAAGTTCGTGTCCGAAACCATCGCCCTGGACAAGGTCGAGGACGCGTTCGCCAAGATGCAGCGCGGGGAGGTGCTGCGCTCGGTGGTCGTGCTATGACCGACCGCGGGCTGGCCGGCGCCCGGATCGCCATGTGGTCCGGCCCGCGCACGATCTCGACCGCGCTGATGCGCGCCTGGGAGAACAGGCCCGACACCGTGGTCATCGATGAACCGCTGTACGGGTACTACCTCGCGAGGACCGGCCTACCGCACCCCGGCCGCGACGAGGTAATCAAAACCATGCCGAACGGATGGCCTGATGTACTCGACGAGCTCACGCTGGCCCCGTTCCCGGCCGGTAAGACAGTGTTCTATGCCAAGCACATGACGCACCATCTGCTGGCTGAGGTGGACCGCGGCGCACTAGCTGCGCTCCGGCATGCCCACCTCATCCGCGACCCGCGGCAACTGCTCGCGTCCTACGCCAAGGTCCGGGCCCAGCCGACACTCGACGACCTGGGCCTTGCGCAGCAGGTGGAGATCTTCCGGATGTTCGGCGGGCCGGTGGTGGACTCGCGCGACATACTGCAGCAGCCCGAGCCCGCGCTCCGTGCCCTCTGTGGCGCCCTGGGCGTCCCGTTCGACCCGGCGATGCTGTCGTGGCCGGCCGGGCCGCGAGACACCGACGGCGTCTGGGCGCGGCACTGGTACGAGGGGGTATGGCAGTCCACTGGGTTCGGCCGGTACCGGGAGCGGACGGCCGAACTGCCGCCGGAGCTCGAGCCGCTAGCGAATCGCTGCCAGCCGTTCTACGAGGAAATGTCTGCCCATCGCCTCCGGCCGTGATCCGCTCCGCCACCGGGCCCGCGTCATGACCGGCACCCGTGCCCCCGCCCGAACCCGGACCCTGGCGTGAGCTGCCTCACCGCCGGACAGGAGATCCCGTGCTGCAAGCCTTCGACGAGCGCAACAGTGACCTCATCGTCAACATCGGCGGTCACCTGACCCACCGGGACAAGGCGGCCGTCAGTCCGTTCGACTCGGCCGTCCAGGGCGGCGACGCAGTCTGGGAAGGGCTCAGGCTTTACCACGGCCGGATCTTCCGCCTTGGCGAGCACCTGGCCAGGCTCCGCCGCTCTGCCATCGCGCTGGCGTTCACGTCGATCCCGTCCGACGAGGAGATCACCGCGCAGATCCGCCGGACTGTACAGGCGAACGGGATGACCGACAACGTCCATATCCGGCTGACCCTCACCAGGGGGGTCAAGATCACCAGTGGCATGGACCCGCGGCTGAACCAGTCCGGCCCGACCCTGATCATTCTTGCCGAGCACAAACCGCCGGTCTACGACAAGTCGGGCATCAGGCTGATCACCTCGAGCGTTCGCCGTACGCCGCCGGACTCGCTCGACCCCAAGATTCACCACAGCAACCTGCTGACGTCGATCCTCGCCAAAATCGAGGCGAACAATGCGGGCGCCGACGACGCGGTCATGCTGGATCACCGCGGCTTCGTCGCCGAGACCAACGCGACCAACATCTTCCTGGTCACCGGCGGCCTGCTGGCAACTCCGACGGCAGCGGCCTGCCCGGAGGGCATCACCAGGGCCGCCGTGCTTGAACTCGCCGCGGGCGCCGGGATCCCCAACGCGACCGGCGACTACAGCCTGACCGAGCTGTACACGGCCGACGAGGTGTTCGTGACCGGCACCATGGGCGGGATCGCGCCGGTGATCAGCCTGGACGGGCGGACGATCGGTTCCGGTTCGGCCGGGCCGGTCACCGAGCAGCTGACCAAGCTGCTGGCCGAGCTGGCCGCCAGCACTGGTACGCCGGTCGGCTGACCCGGCGCCACGGGGCTGGACGGCCCCGAGCCCGCGTCGAAGCCGCGCCGTGCCGGCGTCAGGCAAGCCAGTCACCCAGCCGGCGTCACAGGCAAGCCAGTCACCCAGCCGGCGCCACAGGCAGACGGGCGGCCCATCGCCATCGCAGGCTGGCAGTGCCGAAGGGCGCTCAGGATCTGTAGCGGTTACGATCGAGCCGGTTCCAGTCGGCCACATCTCAACCGCTACCTTGATCTTGGGACTGCTGTGATTGATGCGGCGCACGTTGCATGGCCAGACGCGATCAGGCCGGCCGCGGTCGGCAGAATGAGCGGCATGTCAGAACATCGTGAGATCCCAGGCGTCACGCTCGCCAGCGGAGTTGTGATGCCCCTCGTCGGCTTCGGCACCTGGCCGTTGCGCGGAAAGCAGGCTTACCAGGCTGTACGCGCCGCACTCGATTCCGGCTACCGGCACATCGACACGGCGACGATGTACCGGAATGAGGAGGAGACCGGCCGGGCCATCCGCGACAGCGGCCTGGACCGCCAGGAAGTCTTCCTGACCACGAAACTCCGCGGCGGGGACGCCGGGCGAGAGCGGGCCACTCTCGCCGCCAGCCTGCGGGCGCTGGGCACGGATCACCTGGATCTCTGGCTGGTGCACTGGCCGCCGGACGATGCGGTAAGCCCCGCCGTCTGGCGCGAGTTGCTTGCCGTCAGGGACGAGGGCCTGGCCAGGGCCGTGGGCGTGAGCAACTACTCCATCCGGCAGATCGATGAGCTCGTCGAGGTAACGGGCGAGGCACCGGCGGTCAACCAGATTCCGTGGAGCCCGTCTCAGCATGACCCGAAGCTGCTCGCGGCGATACGGGAGCGCGAGGTCGTCGTCGAGGGATACAGCCCGCTCAAGGGGACCGACCTGCGCAGCCCGGTGCTTGCCAAAATCGCTGCCGGGCATGGCGTGACGCCGGCCCAGGTCGTGCTGCGGTGGCACATCGAGCACGAGATTACGGTGATCCCGAAGTCGGCAAACCCGGGCCGGATCGCGGCCAATATCGACCTGTTCGGATTCTCGCTCGACCCCGCAGAGATGGCCAGGATCGACGCTATGGCCGAGCGCTGACCTGCGTCGACTCGGTCGCCGGCTCGGTCGCCGGCTCGGCCCTGGCCGCGTCAGCCAGGGCGGGGGCTATTCCCTGTGCGCTTCATCCTGGACCGGCTGTGCCGCAGAGGGCAAAGCGGATCCGGGCGCCTGGCGAGCCGCCGCCTCCTCCTCCTGGTGCTGCCTGGCCGCCTGCGCGCGGACCCTGGCGATGAACGCCGTTACCTCGCCGGGTGTCCGCAGCCGGATGAACGTCAGGTGCGCGTTGGCCGGGTCGGTCATGGCGCGCTCGTACCGACGCCGGGTCGGATGGTGCCTGGTCCACGCCCACGCAATAACCGACTGCTCCGGATCCGCCCGCAGGAAGTTAGCCCACGGCTCCCGGTTGCCGTTCCACAGCTCGGACCGCAGGACCGCGCGGCGCAGCGTCCGCCAGATGACCCGCCGCATCACGCGGGACCTGGGCGGGTCCACCCAGACCACGGTGTCCGCCCGCGCCCAGATGAGGTCCTGCACCCTGCTGTAGTTGCCGTCAGTTACCCAGCGCTCCCCCGCGGCAAACTCCGCCGCACGGCGGCGGAACTCTTCGTCATCTAATGGCACCCAGCCTGGCTGGTGGAAGACCGAGTCAAGTTCGAGATGCGGTATGTCCAGTACGGCGCTGAGCGCTGCCGCAAGGGTCGTCTTGCCTGATCCGCTGTTGCCGACCACTGATATCCGCAGCACATCGTTCAGTATGTGCGCCCCCGGGCGCGATAGCACGGGAGTAATCCGGCGCGGCGGATCCTGGACCTACCCGGCCGGGGACCATGGACCTACCCGGCCAGGGAGGTCCGCAGCGCGATGACGTTCGCCGCTTCGGCCTGGAACGTGGTCTGGTTCAGCGTGCCGTCGCTGTATGCGTCGTCCAGCGCGTCCAGCGCCTCGATGCCCTCGCTGACGTGCTGTTCCGCGCAGAGCAGCAGGTCCATCCCCGCGGTCGCGGCCAGCACGCTGCGGTTCGCGATGCCGCCGTAGTGCACCAGGCCGCCTGCCTCCAGCGCGTCGGTGATGGTGACGCCGGTGAAGCCGAGCCGCTGGCGCAGCTCGCCCTGGACGATCTTGGACGACAGGCCGGCCGGCCGGTGCGAGCCGAGCGACGGATACGACGCCCAGGACACCATGACCAGCTTGACGCCGGCCGCGATGGCCGCCTTGTAGGGAAACTCGTCGATCGTCCGGATGTCATGCTTGGACAGGTTCAGCGTCACGGGACCCACATCGGTGTCCTGGTTGGTCGTGGCGGCGCCGAGGCCAGGGAAATGCTTGCTGGTGGCTGCCACGCCCTTGTCCTGCTGGGCCTTGATGAAGTCCGCGCCAAGTGCGGAGACGACGTTGGGATTCATGCTGTAGGAGCGCCCGAACTGGTCGATAAAGTTGCCCGCCTGGCGGTACACGTCAAGGACCGGCGCCAGGTTGACGTTCAGGCCGACGCCATGCAGGTTGCGCCCGGCGCCCCTGCCCGCATTGCGCGCCGCCGAGCCGGGGTTAGCTGACTCGCCGATCTGCTTCTCTGACTTGCCCGGCGAGCCGGGCAGGCGGCGGACGAGGCCGCCCTCCTGGTCAGTCATCAGCAGCAGCGGCTCCTGGACGGGGTTCAGCTTGCTCTGGTCGGCCTGCTGCAACTCGGCGGCGACCTGCCTGATCTGCGCCCGGCTGGCGATGTTCTGGCTGAAGAAGATGACCCCGGCGGCCTGGCCATGCCGGATCCGCCGCAGCAGACGGGCCGGCGGCGTCAGGCCGCTGTAGCTGTAGATCACCCGCTGTCCGGCCAGCTGCCGGTCCGACAACGCGGGCAGCGAAGTCACCGGCCGCGCTGGGACGGATGCCGCCGCGGCGGCTCTCCGGCCGGCAGCGGGGTGGCCAGGTGTCCCCCGGCCGGCGGCGGCCCTGCTGGTGGTCTTCTGACCAGCGGCCTGCTGACCAGATCCCGCCCGCCCGGAGGCCTTCTGGCTGGTGTCATCTCGCCCGCCGGATCCGCGCGTTCCCGCGTTCCCGGGTGCCTTAGCGGCCCTGCGATGGTCCGCACCGCTCAGCGCGTCCGGACCGCCGCGCGTCATGGCACCAGCAGGCACCGCGTGGCGGTCCAGCCTTCCCTGCGAGGACGACTGGGCGCTGCCCGCCGCGGCGCATCCGGTCACGAGAACAACCGCTGCGACTGCACAGAGCTTCCGGATCCAGGACCGGCTACGGCGCACGGGTGAGCCTCTCCGCGTGCCCGCGGTCGCCGCGGGCACTTGTCATCGTGAAACTTGCCTGCCATGCCCGGGCCAGTGCCGGACACGCATCTCAATCTAAGGCAACGCCGCAAGCGGTGGCTTCCGGACGGAGCACCGGCTGGTGAAAACTTCGGCTGCAGGGCGGGGACGCCTCCAGCGACTCCTACTGCTATCCATCGTGACCGTCAGCCGCTCGCCGGCCCGTTAGCTGGCCGGGCCCACCCGTCAGCTGGCCGGGGGGACGCCGTTAGCTGGCCCGGGGGCCGTTAGCTGGGGGCCCATTAGGTGGCCGGGGGCCAGCTAGGCGTTCGAGTAGAGCCGCTGGGGGTCCACCAGCACGGCGGTGCGGCCCTCGGCGGCCATCACGCGGTCGTAGGTCTCCCAGTCGTCGTGGCTCCCCCCGGCTGCGGTGAAGACCGCTCGCAGTAGCGCCGGCAGCTCTCCCGGGCTGAACCCGGGCAGCGGATCGGCCGGGCCGGCCAGCTCGGCGGGGCCCTCGGCCGCGGCCCACTCCCATCCGGCCCGTACGACGATGGTGGCGCGGGGGTTCGCGCGCAGGTGGGCCAGCTTGCGGCTGCCGCCCCGGGCGACCAGGCCGACCACCGGCCGGCCGGTCACCGGATGATCCAGCACTCCCGCGTTCACCACGGACGACTGGATGGTCTGGTCACCGCGCAGGGTCGAGACCACGCAGAGTCCCTGATCCCGGCTGACCAGGCGGGCGAAATCCGTGATTTCCGTCATCGCGGCAGGCTCTCCTTCGTTCGCGTCAGGGTCATCTCATTCCGGCACAGCACCCGGGCACCAGCGTCCTCGTTCCGCCAGCGGCGAGCGTCACCGCCAGCGTTCAGCACGACGGCCGGCGGCAGCCGCCGCTACCAGTGCTCGCGGTGCACGATCTGGTCGAACGGCCGCCGGTCCGGCTTGGCGACCGGGGACAGCGGCCGCGCCAGCGGGTAACCGAACGAGATCAGGTACGCGCAGTGCCTGTCCTCGGGGAAGCGCAGCAGCCGGCGCGCGTGCTCCTGGTCGCCGACCCCGGCGTGACAGCTGCCGATGCCAAGGTCGGCGGCTGCGATCATCATGCTGACGGTGGCCTGGCCGAGGTCATACTGGCAGGCCGCAGCGCGCCGCTCATCGGATGTCACCGGGGCGATGAGAGCGACGGCCGCGGCGGCCTCGGCCACATGACCGGCGCCTTGCCAGACGGTGGCCAGTTCCCGCAGCTCCGATCGCTTGGTGATGACGATGAAGTCCCACGGCTGCCAGTTCTGCGAGGACGGCGCCCGGCGGCCCGCCTCCAGCACCTGATCGAGGTCATGAGCCGGGATCGGCTTGCCGTCGAAGGATCTTACGTTTCGCCGCGACCTGATCGCGTCCCATGTCTCCATGCGCACCTGCCTGCCGTTACCGCTGCTGAACGGACACTGCGGGCAGGCCGTCCGTCGCCGGCCTGCCGGGCCGGCCTACGCTGCCCCGGCGATTATCGCAGCACCCATTCCGGCCCGGTTGCAGCCGGCCGAGCCCGGCGGGGCGAATTGGCCGCAAGCGGCGGCCGCGGGTCTACCGGCGCGGGCGGCGACCGGGCCTGCCGCGGCGGCCAGCCCGGCAGGCTGCGTAATAAATGCTGCGTAATAGATCCTGGGCAGGAACCAGGCCGGCCGGAGTCACCTCCAGATCAGGGCGTCGCCGCCGGGACCCTGGCGGCATCCGGAGCGAACGTGGCCGCGGTGCGTTCCGCGGTCTGCCTCGCCCAGCGGCCGCTGGTGAGCAGGCCGACGGCTAGGACGACGACGCCGCACCCGGCGATGATCCACCAGCCGACGTGGCTGGCGCTGGCGAAGCCGGTCCGCAGCGGCCCGGTCATCGCCGAGATCACCGCCGACCCCATTATCGCGACGCCGAGCGACGAGCCGACCTGGCGGCTGGTGGAGGCCACCGCTGCCGCTACGCCGGCCTGCGACCTGGGCATCCCGGAGACGGCCGTGTTGGTGATGGGCGCATTGACCACGCCGAAGCCGAGGCCGAAGACGAGGTAAGTGAGGATCAGCCAGCTCGTCGGCGTCGTCACGGTCAGGTGAGTCAGCATGATCCCGCTGGCGGTTATCGCGACCCCTGCCACGATCAGCGGCAGCCGCGGTCCCCTGCCCCCCACGATCCGGCCGGACAGCGGCGCGAAGACTATCGTCATCGCTGCCATCGGCAGCGTATAGAGGCCGGCGTGGAACGCGGAGTAGCCGCGGACCTCCTGCAGGTACAGGGTGTTCAGGAAGAGGAACCCGCCCAGCGCGGCGAACGCGCTCACCGCGATCACCGTCGCCCCCGAGAACGGCGCGCTCCGGAAGAACCGCAGGTCGATAAGGGGCTCATGGCGGCGCGGCTCATAGTAAAGCAGGCCGGCCGCCGCGGCCACCGCGAGGACGAAGAAGCCGATGATCTTGACTGACGTCCAGCCTGCGGTCGGGCCCTCGATGATCGCGTAGGTCATCGAGGCCAGCGTGACGATGACGAGAAGCTGGCCGACCGGGTCCACCCGCCGTGCGTGCGGCGCCCGCGACTCGGGCACGAACAGCGCGGTCAGTATGAGCGCGGCCAGTCCGACGGGGATGTTCACCCAGAAGATCCCCCGCCAGCCGACCGTCCCCACCAGCGCGCCGCCAACCAGCGGGCCGAGCGCGATGCTGATCCCGACCACCCCGCCCCAGACCCCGATCGCGCGAGCGCGCTCGGCCGGCTTGGTGAAGGTGTTCGTGATGATGGACATGGCCACCGGGTTGAGCATCGAGCCGCCGACGGCCTGCATCATCCGGAACACCACCAGCCAGCCAAGCCCCGGCGCCAGGCTGCAGAGCAGCGAGCCCAGCGTGAAGACCGCCAGGCCGGTCTGGAAGGTCCGGCGGCGCCCGATCCGGTCGGCGGTGGAGCCGGACAGCATCAGGAAGCTGGCCAGCACCAGGGTGTACGCGTCGACGGTCCACTGCAGGCCGGAAACCGGCGCGTGCAGGCTGTGCTGGATGGACGGCAGCGCGACGTTGACGATCGTGGTGTCCAGGCCGACGATGAGCAGGCTCATGCAGCAGATCGCCAGGATGAGCGCTTTGCGCCGGCTGCTGAGCTCGCTGCCGGCCATCCCTGGCTCGGTGACGGGCGCCCCCTGCTCGCTATTGGCCATCTCAGCAGTATGCCTCCCGTCATTTGCTGAACGAAAACTAACTTCCCCTGGCGGGCTGGTGCCCGGCTGTCGCGCGCGTGACCCGCCGCCGCCGCGCAGGTGACCCCCGCGACCGCGCGCGCGTGATTGACTGCCTGCATGGCGAGCGACAGTCTCCCCGTCATCAGCTTCAAGACCAGCGCCGCGTGGGAATCGTGGCTCCGGGCGGAGCACGCATCCTCCCCGGGCGTCTGGCTCAAGATCGCGAAAAAGAGCGCGGACGCGCACTCGGTGTCCTACGCCGAGGCGCTGGCGATCGCGCTCTGCTACGGCTGGATCGACGGCCAGAAGGGCAGGCTCGACGACGACTACTGGCTGCAGCGCTTCACGCCGCGCAAGCCGGGCAGCCGGTGGTCGCGGATCAACACGGAGAAGGCAGCCGGGCTGATCGAGGCCGGCTGGATGCAGCCTGCCGGGCTCGCGGAAGTCGAGCGGGCAAAGGCGGACGGGCGGTGGGCGGCTGCCTACGAGCCGCAGTCCACCAGCACCGTCCCTGACGACCTCGAGGCCGAACTCGCCCGCAATGAGCCCGCGAGGGAATTCTTCGAGACCCTCGACAGCGCTAACCGCTACGCGATCCTGTACCGGATCGCCAGCGCCCAGCGGCCGGCGACCAGAGCCCAGCGGATCGCCAGGTACGTAGCAATGCTGGCCGAGCACAAGAAGATCCACCCGTGAGCGACGCTGACCCGCCCGCGGGCGGGTCAGCGTCGCGCATAACACGCAGGCCGATGAGCCGATGTCATGGCGGCGCAACCGGGTCATCCGATGACGCCGCGGACGCAACCGGGTCAGCCGGTCTCGCCGCGGCGAGACCGTTAGCCGATGTCGCGGCGGCGCAGCCCGGCCAGCCCGGCAGCCGCCAGCACGACGGCGACCAGCGTCAGCCATACCAGCGGCCCGGCGGTCACCGCGCCGCCGGGCAGCTTGGGCACGTGCGTGAACGGCGAGATGTCCTGCGCCCACTGGGCCAGCCTGAAGGTCGGGCCGAGCTCGACTAGCAAAGCTGCCAGGGCCAGCGCGGCCCAGCCGCCGGACACGCAGGACCGCGGCAGCAGGCCGAACAGCGCCGCCGCCACGCCCGCCACCACCAGCGCGGCCGGCAGCTGGGCGAGCGCCGCGCCCAGCAGGCGCGGCACCTGGGTGCCGGGATCGTCAGCGCGCAGCCCGTAGCCGAGGCCGGCCCCGAGGCCGGCCGCGGCCAGCACGACGGCTGTCCCGGCAGCGGCGACGATCAGGTGACTGGCCGCCCAGCCGGACCGGCCGACGGCGGCGGCCAGCACGGGATCCGCGCGCTGCGCTGATTCTTCCGAGCGGAGCCGCAGCACGGCAGATACCGCGTAGGCGGCGGCAGCAAGGCCGAGGATGCCCATGACTGCCGCCAGGTAAGCGCTGGTCACGCCGGACTGGCCGCCAAGCCTGGCCAGCGCGCCGCGCACCTGCGCGCCGCTGCCCAGCAGGGAGCCGATGCCCTTGGCGGCGGCGCCGGTGACACCGCCCGCGACCAGGACGCCGGCCACCCAGCCGACCAGGGTGCCACGCTGTAGCCGCCAGGCCAGCGCGAGCGGGCTGCGCAGCGACGCGGCGGCCTGCGCGGGGCCAGGCCGGGCCGGCATCAGCCCGCCGCCGAGATCGCGCCGCGCCGCCATGGCAGCTGCCGCCGCCGTCACCGCCACGGCGGCTGCCAGCGGCAGGGCGAGCACCAGCCATCGGTCCCCGGCGAACGCCCGGACCTGGAGTGCCCAGCCGACCGGGGAGAGCCAGCTCAGCCATTGCGGCCCGGCTGCGCCTGCCGCGGCGCCGGCCGACTGCAGCACGAAAGCGCCGCCGAGCACGCCGATCGCGATCCCCCTGGCGCCGCGGGCGGTCGCGGCGAGCTGGGCAGCGACCGCGGCGACCGCGGCGAAGACAAGCCCGCATGACGCGATCGCCAGCCCGAGGGCGAAGGCACCGCCGGCCGGCAGGCCGACGGCGATCAGCCCGGCGGCCATCAGCACCGCGAGCACGCAGTTGGCACCTGCCGCGACGAGCACCCCGGCAGCCAGCGCGGCGCGGCGTCCGACCGCAGTCGAGCCGACGAGCTCGAGACGCCCGGCCTCCTCGTCTGCCCTGGTGTGCCTGATCACGATGAAGATGCTCATCAGGCCCGCGGCGGCGGCCGCGAACGCGCCGTACTTCCAGGCGGTCAGCGCGCCGACCGAGGTGCCGAACAGCGGCCCGGTCAGCGCGAGGACCGCCGGGTTGTGGGCAGTGCCCGCGGCGACCTGCTCCCGTGACGCCAGCGTCTTGTAGAGCGACTTGAAGCTGTCACCGGTTCCGGCCATCGCCGCGGTCAGCACGTAGATCCAGGCCGGCAGCATGATCCGGTCGCGGCGCACGGCCAGCCTGGCGAGCGTCCCGGCCCCGGCGACGGCGTTCACGACCGGACGCCGTTCACGACCGGACGCCTGCGGTGCGGCCGGCCGCGGGCCCGCCGCCGGCCACCGGATCGCCGGAGTAGTGCCGCAGGAACAGCTCCTCCAGCGTCGGCGGCCGGCTGGTCAGGCTCCGGACCCCGGCTGCGGTGAGATGCCGCAGCACCGCATCCAGCTGGGCGGTGTCCACCTCGCAGCGCACCCTGGCGCCGCGGGCGCTGAGTTCCTGCACGTCCAGGTCATGGACCCCCGGCAGCTGGTCCAGCCCGGCAGGCGGCCTGGCCAGCTCGGCCGTGATCGAGGTCCTGGTCAGGTGCCGCAGCACGGCCAGCGTGCCGGTTTCCACGGTGCGGCCCGTCCGGATGATCGTCACCCGGTCGCAGAGCGCTTCGACCTCGGACAGGATGTGGCTGGACAGCAGCACCGTGCGCCCGTGCTTGCGTTCATCTTCCACGCAGTCGCGAAACGCGGCCTCCATCAGCGGATCCAGGCCGGACGTGGGCTCATCCAGGATCAGCAACTCCACGTCCGAGGCCAGCGCCGAGATCAGGGCAACCTTCTGCCTGTTGCCCTTGGAGTACGCACGTGCCTTCTTGGTCGGGTCCAGGTCGAAGCGCTCCAGCAGGCTGGCCCTGCGCTGCGCGTCCAGCCCGCCGCGCAGCCGCCCGAGCAGGTCGATGACCTCGCCGCCGGACAGGCTCGGCCAGAGCGTCACGTCCCCGGGCACGTACGCCAGCCTGCGATGCAGCGAGGTGGCGTCGCGCCACGGATCGCCGCCGAGCAGCCGCGCCGTCCCGCCGTCGGCGCGCAGCAGGCCCAGCAGGATCCTGATCGTGGTGGTCTTACCGGACCCGTTCGGCCCGAGGAAACCGTGTACTTCGCCGACCGTCACGCTCAGGTCAAGTGCGTCAAGCGCACAGGTCCGGCCGAATGACTTGCGCAGGCCGGCAACCTCGATGGCGGTCGTCACGCTCCAGTACTCTACACTTAATTCATAAAAACCTAAAAGTACTGAACGGATCCGATCAGGCAGCTCTTCCCGCCAGAGGCCGGCCAGGAAAGGCGCCGGTGTCCGCGCGCCGCGCGGACGGCCTGGCGGGCACTGACCCGCGGAAGGGACAGTGCCAACGAGGCCGGCCACCTGCGACGCCCGGCGAGACGACGGGCCAGGCCAGGCAGGGCCAGGCAGGGCACGCCAGATAGGGAAGGAACGATGCCGATGACCGCCAAGCGCGCCAGCGGCGGAGACGGCGGGACCGGAACTGCCGGGCACGCGGGAAGCCCAGGTCCCGGCCGCGCCGACCCCGATGCAGTGCGGCGGTTCATCGAGCGGCTGGCCTCGGTGCTGGCCGAGGCCGGCTTCCCGCGGATGCCGGCCCGCGTGTTCGCCGGCCTGCTGGCCAGCGATTCCGGCCGCCTGAACGCGGCTGAGCTGGCGGAGCTGCTGCAGGTCAGCCCGGCCGCGGTATCCGGCAGCGTGCGCTACCTCAGTCAGCTCGGCCTGGTCAGCCGGGAGAGCGAGCCGGGCTCGCGGCGGCTGGGATACCGGGTGCCCGATGACGTCTGGGATCAGGTACTCAGGCTCCGCGATCAGGTGATGAACCGGCTGGTCGCGACCATGCGGGAGGGCGTCGGGGTGCTACCCGCCGGCTCGGCGGCTGGCCGCCGGCTGACGGAGTCGATCAGGTACTTCGAATTCATCGGCGCCGAACTCCGCCACCTGCTGGACCGATGGCCGGATCTGCAGGCGCAGGCCGGGGATGCATGACTAGCCGCCAAGTGTTGGTAAAACTAATGAGTAACCAATGTGCGGAGGGCTGGGAACGTGACGCGTGATCCGGAAGGCCTCTACACGGTGCACCCTGATGCACCCGAGCTGGAAGACGCCGTCATGCTGTACTACCTCGACGGCTTCATCGACGCGGGGGGCGCGGGGCGGCTGCTCGCCACCCACCTGCTCGGCACGCTCGATCATCAGGAAGTCGCCACTTTCGACATCGACGAGCTGATCGACTACCGGTCCCGCCGGCCCACGATGACCTTCGTCAAGGACCGCTGGGAGAGCTACGAGGCTCCCGAGCTGGCTGTCTACCTGATGCATGACACCACGGGTGCCCCGTTCCTGCTGCTGAACGGTCCCGAGCCTGATCATTTGTGGGAGGGCTTCACCAGCGCCGTCCGCGCCCTGTCCCTTTCGCTCAAAGTGCGGCTCGCCGTCGGATTCCACGGCATCCCGATGGGCGTCCCGCACACCAGGCCGCTCGGCATCACCGCGCACGCGTCCCAGCCCGGGCTGACCGAGGGTTACCGGCCGCTCGTCGACCGGCTGCAGGTGCCGGGCAGCGCAGCGGGCCTGCTCGAGCTCAGGCTCGGCGAGGACGAGCGCGCCGCGCTTGGGTTCGCCGTGCACGTGCCGCACTATCTCGCCCAGGCGGCCTACCCGGCCGCGGCGGTGACCCTGCTCGAGGCCATCGAGCAGGCCACCAGCCTGTCCTTGCCGTCCGATGCCCTGCGCGAGGCTGCCCGCCGGACCGACATCGAGATCAGCAGGCAGGTGGAGGGCTCGGCCGAGGTGGCCGAGGTCGTGCAGTCCCTCGAAGAGCAGTACGACGCTTTCACCGCAGGTCAGGAAGGCCTGCTGGGCGATGACCCGGACAACATGCCGACCGCGGAGGAACTCGGCGCGGAGTTCGAGCGTTTCCTCGCCGAGCAGCAAGGCCGCAGTGACACGCCGGAGCCCTGAACACCGTCACGCGCCGCCGGCCAGCTTGCTGAGCAGGGCGGGCACCCCGGCGGGGGCGGCGGAGGCACGCTCACCAGATTCCATGTCCTTCACCGACATCGTGCCATCGGCGTCAAGCGTCAGCAGGAACCTGGCGCCGCGCGCGTCCCCGTACTTCATCTGGGTCGCGTGCTTCACCGCCGCCGGGTACAGCTCGACATCGAAAGGCCCGGCGCCGCGAATCGCCGCGGCCAGCCGCATCAGCTCCGGCCGGTCCGACCCGAGATCCTGGGTGAGCACCACGAGCGTCCGGTCTCTGGGCAGGTCACTGAGCCGGCCCAGGCCGTCCAGCACGGACAGGATGCGCGATACCCCGATGCTCACCCCGACCCCCGGCAGCCTGCTGGTCGTGTAGACGCTGGCCAGGTCGTCATACCTGCCGCCGCCGCTGATGGAACCGGCGCCCGGCGCCTCGTCGTGCACCGCCTCGAACACCATGCCGGTGTAGTAGTCCAGGCCGCGGACAATGCTGGGATCGAACCGGATGGGGGCCGGTGCGCCCAGCGCCGCGGAGACCAGCTCGATGACCTCACGCACCTCGGCGACGCCCGTCTCCCCCTCGGCCGAGCCCTTGACCGATGCCCCGACGTGGCTCAGGGTCGCTTCATTCGAGGCCTGCACTGACCCGATCAGGGCCAGCAGGTCCTGCGCGGCAGCTGCCGTGACGCCTGCCCCGGCGAGTTCGTCCGCGACCGCAGCGGGTCCGATCTTGTCGACCTTGTCGAGCGCGCGCAGCACCGGGGGCACCCGGTCCTGCAGCTCCAGCCGGGTCAGCACGCCGTTGAGGATCTTCCGGTTGTTGAGCCTGATCGTGAACGGCCCGATATCCATCCGGCCAAGCGCGGTGGCAATGATCGTCAGGATCTCGGCGTCGGCCGTTATCCCGCTCACGCCGATGATGTCGGCGTCGGACTGCAGGAATTCGCGGTAACGCCCGCGCTGGGGACGGTCGCCGCGCCACACGTACCCGATGTTGTAGGCGCGGAAGGGAAAGGTGAGCTCGGATTCGTGCTGGGCGACGAAACGCGCCAGCGGGACCGTGAGATCGAACCGGAGGGCGACCCGCCGGCCTCCCTTGTCCTCGAACTCGAACATCTGCTTGTCCGACTCGGTGCCGCCCTTGCCCTTCAGGATCTCGGCGTATTCGACCGCCGGGGTCTGAATCGGCTCGAACCCGAACGAGGTGTAGACCTCTTCGAGTACTTCGAGCAGCTGCCGCCGCCTGCGGCCGGCCGACGGCATGACGTCGGCGAACCCGCGCAGCGTGCGCGGGGTGATGACGGTGCGCTTCATGATCTCTGACTCCCTGCTAGCTGAGCGCAGCTGGCGAGTCAGCCAGGGCCAGCGTTCAGCCCCGGTCAGCCCGCGCGCTGAACCATTTCCGGCATACCTGCCACGAGACGACGGAGCGTCACTCCGCCTCCGGTATGGTCCTCGCCGTTAACGCCACGTCGAATCGCTGCCGCGACCAGCTGGTCAGGTGCCGCGCCGCCGGGAAGCCATTCGGGAAAGTCAGGTACCAGGTTCACGGAGACCGGCCGCTGTGCTGCCACGTCCGGCTCCCTCCCGGTCAGACGGCTATGTCGCTCATCCCGCGCCGCCGCCAGGCGGAACGAGCTTGATTCTACCCCCGCAGGATCTTCGCTGAAGCGGTCGCAGCGGCTACTTGACCTCGCTGAGCTTGCCGGTCGCGACATCGAAGACGAAACCGCGCACGGCGTCGGTGTGCGGGATGAACGGGCTAACCTTGATCCGCGCGATCGACTGGCGGACATCGGTGTCGAGGTCGTCGAACGCCTCGACCGCCCAGGCCGGCTTGATGCCCGTCTCTGCCAGGATGCCGGCCTTGAACTCGTCATCGGTGAAGGTGAGCATGCCGCAGTCGGTGTGGTGGATCAGGATGATCTCGCGGGTGCCGAGCAGGCGCTGGCTGATCGCCAGCGAGCGGATCTCGTCGTCGGTGACAGCCCCGCCCGCATTGCGGATCACGTGCGCGTCGCCCTCGGCCAGGCCGAGGATGCCGTAGACGTTCAGCCGGGCGTCCATGCAGGCGACCACGGCGACGTGCTTGGCCGGCGGCAGCGGCAGCTCGCCGCCGAAGCTGTCTGCGTAACGCTGATTGTTCGCGAGCAGTTCGTCAGTCACGGACATGATGCGGATCCTCCTTGGTTTCGCCAGATACGTTCCTGCCAGGCACAATACTCCATAATTCCTACTGATTTGATCTCTTATCTCGGCTGAACCGCTACCGCATGACATCACCCTGGCGAGGACCAAGTAAACGCCAGGGAACGCCCGCGGCCCGGTGACCCGATCCGGGCTGCCGCGAGGACCGGGCACACGGTGAACCGCACCGCCTCGGGGGCTGTCGAGCCCGCCGATCTCGGAGCATGATGCCGATATGGCGATAACCGCATGGTCGCCGATGGAGGCATCATGGCGAATCTGAGTTCCGTGCTCGACCGGGCAGTTGCCGGGAACCCAGGGCATCCGGCGATCCGCATGGACGACCTGGTACTTGACTATTCCGAGCTCAGGGAGGCAGCCGGGCGGTTCACTTCGCTGCTCTCGTCGCTCGGCGTGACGACCGGGGACCGGCTCGGCATCATGCTGCCTAACGTGCCTGCCTTCCCCATCGCCTTCTACGGGGCACTGGGCGCCGGGGCCGTCGTGGTGCCGATGAACCCGCTGCTGAAGGGCCGCGAGATTGCCTTCTATCTCGGTGACTCCGGTGCGAAGGTCTTGCTGGCCTGGCATGCGGCGGCGGGCGAGGCAGCCGAAGGCGCCGCTGCCGCGGGCGCCAGGCTCGTCGTGGTCGACGAGCCGGATGCCCGGTCGCTGCTGGCTAACCTCTTCGCCCTGCACACGTGGGCCGAGCGGGCCGACGACGATGACGCGGTCATCCTCTATACCTCCGGCACTACCGGCCAGCCGAAGGGCGCGCAGCTCACCCACGCCAACCTCGCCAGGAACGCCGAGCTCACCGCGGCGACGCTGATCAAGGCCGGCCCGGACGACGTGATCATGGGCTGCCTGCCGCTCTTCCACGTCTTCGGGCTGACCTGCGGCCTGAACGCGGCCATTGCGGCCGGCAGCACGCTGACCCTGCTGCCCAGGTTCGCCCCCGGCCACGCCCTGGAGATCATCTCCCGTGACCGGGTGACGGTGTTCGAGGGGGTGCCGACCATGTACGCGGCGATATTGCACCATCCCGGCAGCGCGGATGCCGATGTCTCGTCGCTGCGCACGTGCATATCGGGCGGCGCCGCGCTGCCGGTGGAGATCCTGCACGGCTTCGAGAAGACGTTCGGCTGCATGATCCTGGAGGGCTACGGGCTGTCGGAGACCTCCCCGGTCGCCTCGTTCAACCACCCGGACGCTGAGCGCAAGCCCGGCTCGATCGGCACGCCGGTGGCCGGCGTCCAGATGCGCCTGGCCGGCCCCGACGGCGCCGACTGCCCGCCCGGCGAGATCGGCGAGATCGCGATCCGCGGGCACAACGTGATGAAGGGCTACTGGGCCAAGCCCGAGGCGACGGCCGAGGCGATCCCGGACGGCTGGTTCCGCACCGGCGACCTTGCCCGGGTGGACGAGGACGGCTACTTCTTCATCGTGGACCGCAAGAAGGAGCTGATCATACGCGGCGGCTACAACGTCTACCCGCGCGAGATCGAGGAGGTCCTGTACGAGCACCCTGCCGTCGCCGAGGCCGCCGTCGTCGGGATCGCTCATGCCGAGCTCGGCGAGGAGGTCGGCGCTGCCGTCACGCTCAAGCCGGGTACGACCGCGACCCCGGACGAGCTGCGGGCGTTCGTGAAGGAGCGGGTCGCCGCCTACAAGTACCCGCGTCAGGTGTGGCTGGAGGCCGAGCTGCCCAAGGGCCCGACCGGCAAGATCCTCCGCCGCGCGGTGCGGCGCCCAGGGCAGGACCAGGCAGCGCAGGACCAGGCGGGGCAGGACCAGGCGGGGCAGGACCCGCCACAGCAGGACCCGCCAGGCCGCGCTGGGCCAGGCCGCGATGGGCCGGCTGGGCAGCGTGCGCCTGAGCCGGGCGCATCGTGACCGCGCAGCCGGCGGACCAGGGACCGGACGCTGGCGCGTTCGAGGCCGCGGAGGCGGCCGGCGCGCTGGACATGCTGCTGGCCGACGG
>PMSW01000124.1 GCA_003168215.1 Actinomycetota bacterium | reverse complement strand
TCGCCGGGTGGCCCTCGGCATGACTCGCCCGGCCCGCCGCCTGGCCTGGCGCCTTGTCGGGCATCTCGCCGCGCGTCCCGCCTGCTGTGGTCATTGCCCAGTGCCTCGGATCTCCGTGTTGGTCCCCCGGTTTGTCGAGGTCGGGAGCGGGGCGCGCCGTGCGCAGGAAACGATTCCGCAACGAGTAGTCACTCGTCATTATTCCCCGCGGCAGCTCCCTGGCCAGCAGCTCTCCGGCGCCCTTCCCTCCGGCCGCTGTTCCCTNNGCTGTTCCCTCCGGCCGCTGTTTCCCTGGCCCGCTGTGCCCTCCGGCCGCGATGCCGGCACCGCCGGCTGGCCAGGACGGCCGTTCACTCGGCAGCGGCTTCCGCTGGCGTTTCTGGCCAGGGCGCCAGCAGGATGCGCTCGATGTCCTCCCCGAACGGCCGGTCGGCGAGGACCGGCTCGACGGTAGCCGCCAGCCAGCCGAGCACGCCGCGGCATCCTGGCGGCGGCGGCCGGTCAACGAGCGCGATGGCCTGGCAGGCGGTGAGCAGCTCACAGGCCGTGACGACGCGCGCATGATGCAGGGCCGCGCGCAGCGCCTCGGCCGCTTCCCAGGCGAAGGACTGCACGTCCTCCTGGCCGCCCGACGTCTCGATCAGGCCGACCGGCGTGGCACCTGCCAGCCGGCGCATGGCGTGGATCTCGCCAGCCGCGCGCTTATGCACGGCGACCAGGCCGGCGTCCGGGCCAGGCGTCCTGGCCAGCTGCGCTGGCAGGCCGGTGACCAGCGGGTCAAGCAGCCGGTGGATACGCGCGGACGATACCTCGGCGGCATGGGCAAGCGCCGCGGTGACCTGATCGCAGTGCGCGGCAAGGTCAATTCCGTGAAAGCCGGCCGTGCCGGTGAACCTGCCGCCGAGGAATGCTGGCGAGTCGGTAACCCCGGTGAGCGCGCGCTCGATCGCGGCGGTGAGCGCGTCCGCGGCTCGCAGCACCTGGGTCAGGACAGGGCCCGCCACCCGGAACGAGACCGGGGCCTGCAGCGTCCTCGGCGCGGGATTGTCACCAGTGGCCGTCCTGAGCCGCCGCAGGACGCCGGCCAGAATGTCGTCGCCGCGCGCGCAGGCCGCGTCGTAGGGATCGCGGGGCGCACCGGCCGCGGCGATCGACAATCCCGCCGCGGCTTCCATCATCGCCGCCACGGCTCTCGCCTCGGCCAGCCGGCGGACGGATAGCGCCGTCGCGCCGGGTACGCCCGCGAGCAGCGCGATCCCCTCCTTCGGGCCAAGGGCGAACTCCCCGATCCGGTGGTCGCGCAGCGCATGGCCAGCGGGCATGATCTCGCCGCCGTGCCCGAGCACCTGTCCGATCCCGGTCAGCGGCCCGAACGCGTGGGCCAGCGGCATGATCTCGCCCGCACTGCCCACGCCGGTACGCGGCACAGCCGGAATGATGTCCTTGTCCAGGAAATCCACCAGCCGCTGGCAGAGCTGCCCGGAGACGCCGGCGTCGCCGGACAGGAACGTGCGCAGCCGGACCGCGATGATCGCCCGCACGTCAGCGGCATCCAGCCAGGGCGGTCCGCCGGTCGCCCTGGCCAGCATCAGGTTGCGCTGGTGCGCAAGCTGCTGCGCCCGGGTAAGGCGCACGCCGGAGAGCGCTCCCATTCCCGTGTTCACGCCATAGACCGGATGGCCGCGGCGCAATTCCGCCCGGGCCTGCTCGCAGCGCCGTTGTACCTCGTCAAGCAGCGCCGATCCGATCCGCACTGCCCTGCCGGGCGCTGCACTGCCGGGGGGTGCGCTTTCGGGCATCGTGCCGCCGGCCGCGATCGCGCAGATCAGGCCGGGATCAAGGTCAGCGGCAGCGGTGACCGTCAGTACATCCATTACTTCCGGTAACGGATCATCGTGCCGGCATCGGCAGCCATAGCGCGGCTCAGGATCAGCTGGCCAACGGCGATGTCCAGGATGGACAATCCGCGATGCCAGAGCAGGATTCGCTCGTCCGGCCGCTCGCGGCCCGGCCGCTGGCCCGTCACGATCTGGCCGAGCTCGGCATGCAGGGACTGTGCCGTGAGCCGACCGGTATCGACATGCGCCCGCAGCGCGCCGAAGCGCCCGGACTGCGCCTCCCGCCAATCGTCGACCACGACCTTGTCCATCACGTCGAGCAGGTCAAGCTCGACGGCGCTGACCGTGCCGTAGGGAACGACGAACGCGCCCGGCTTGACCGCGCCGGTGCGCAGCAGCGGCGCCGGCTCGGTCAGCCGCGATGCCTCGACCAGGATGTCGGCACCGTCGAAGGTCTCGTCGGCGGTCGACATGACGCGGACCGGCGTGCCGGTAACGGATGCCAGCTCGAGTGCGAATGCCTCCCGCGACTGCGGCCGGCGACTGGTAATCCGTATCTCCTGCAGTTCGAACATCTCGTCCAGCAGCACCACGTTCCACAGCGCCGTGCCGCGCGCGCCCACATGACCGAGGATCCGCGAGTCCGGCCGTGCCAGGTACCTGGCACCGACCGCGGTCATGGCGCCGGTCCGGCAAGCGGTGATCATGGTCGCATCCATGATCGACAGCGGGATGCCGGTGGCCGGGTCGTAGAGCGTCAGCAGCCCGAGCTCGCTGGGCAGGCCGCGGGCGTAGTTCTCGACGAAGTCACCGACGACCTTGATGCCGCTCACGCCCGCCGCGGGGAACTGTCCGCGGGTGCCGCTGACGCCGGCGGCTGGCACCTGCCCGTGGCTGCCGCTCATTCCAGCCGCTGGCAGGTGCCCGCGGAGGATGTTGAAATGACCGGCGCCGCCGTTGTCAGGGACCAGGTGCACCCGCGGCTCGAAGACGACACGGCCCTCGCCGTGCGCCCGCACCGCCGCGCCGACGGCGTCGATGATGTCGGCATTGGCCAGGCCGAGCGCGTCGATGTCAGGGCCGGACAGGAACCGGATCCACAGGCCATCCGGTCCTCCCGCGGCGGTCACGCGCGCGTGCCAGCCGGCTGCGCGGCTGGCACGGCTCGCGTCAGGGGACTCCTCAGCTCTTCGTCGCCTTGGTCAGGAACAGGTGGCCGATCGCGGTCGGGTAAACGCCGGTCACGTTCTTCGCCGAGGCCGACAGGTAGTTGTAGAAGTACGCGAAGATGATCGGCGTCTGGTCCAGCAGCAGGGTCTCGATCTTCCCGGCGATCGCGCGCTGGCTCGTGAGGTCGACGGCGGCGACGTACTGCTTGACCAGGCCGTCGTACTGCGTGTTGTTGAAGTGCGCCGCGTTCCACGGGCCTGTTCCCGTCTTGGCGTTGGTCGTCACCAGCGGCGCGGTAAGGAACACGTTCGGCACGCTGCGGTGCCCGTAGTCGACCAGGCTCATCGTGGCATCCAGCCAGTCGGAGTTCCCGAACGTGGCCTTGCCGTAGTAGGCCGCCGAGCTCTCGATCTTCAGCTTGATGTTCACGCCGATGCTCTTCGCCTCCTGCGTCACGATCTGGGCGTACTGCGGGATCTCCAGCAGCTGCTCGGTCACCAGCTGCGTGCTGAACCCGTGCGGGTGACCGGCGGCCGACAGCAGGGACTTGGCCTTGGCTATGTCCTGCGTACGCTGGGGGATGCTGGTGTTGGTCGAAGGGAAGACCGGGGCGAACGGGCTGTCATTGCCGAGGTCGGCGAAGCCCTTGAACAGCGCCTGGACGATCGCCGGCCGGTTCAGCGTCAGCGCGACCGCCTGGCGCACCCGCGGGTCGGTGAAGGGCGCCTGGTCACACCGCATGGACAGCTCACGGTGCGCGCTCGACTTCAGCCTGATGATGTTGTACGGGGCGCCGGCGGCCAGCAGTTGCTCCCCCCCGGAGACGGAGAACTGCCCGACGACGTCGATGGTCCCGCCGGTCAGCGCGAGAATCGTCGGTGTCTGGCTGTCGTAGAAGGTGAACTCGGTCGCGGCCGGCACCGCCTTGGTGCCCCAGTACTGCTCGTTACGCGCGAACGTAGCGCCGACTTTCGGCGTGTAGTTCTTCATCACGAACGGGCCGGTGCCGATGAACGAGCCCTGCCAGCTGGCCGGGTCGTAGCCGTTCGGAATGATGATCATGTTGTAGTTGTCCGAGGAGGTTAGGTACGGGAAGTTCCCGTTCGCAGCCTCGAGGTGGAATTCGACCGTGAAGTCGTCGACTTTCTTGACGCCGGACGGGGCGAGCGCGCCGCCGAAGGCGGACAGGGCGTTCGACGCCTTCTTCGGGTCCGTCTGCAGCTTGTAGGTGTACACGACGTCGTCGGCGGTCAGCGGCGCGCCATTGTGAAACTTCACGCCCTGGCGGATCTTGAAAGTCCACACGTCCGCGGCGGTGTTGGCCGTCCAGCTCTCGGCCAGGACCGGCTGCAGCATCAGGTGCTGGTCGGACAGGCAGAGATACTCGCCGGTCTGCGCGAGCATGTCCAGGCCGCCCTGGTCGGCCACCGTCAGCGGGTTGATCTGTCCCGTTGGCACCACGATCCCGGCCTTGATAGTCGCGCCGGAGGCGCTCGCTGGCGCGCTACTGCTGGTCGTGGTGGACGGCGCGGGGGTAGAGCTGCCGCACGCGGACAGCACCGCACCGAGCACCGGGATCGAGATGCCGACGACCGCGCCGCGCCTCAGGAAGTCTCGCCGGGACAGCCGTCCGGCCACGAACTCGTCGATGACGTGGTTCTCGACCGCTCCCTGGCCCGCGCGCAGATGGTCGAGCCGACCATTATCAACGTTCACTGAGATCCTCCCTAAAAGACCACGTCGCATGACGCGGATCGAAAAAACCTATGCCCGGTGGGCGCTCTTGTCACGGCGCCTGTCCGGTGTCCTGCAGGGTTCGCAGCTCGTCGAGGGGTATGTGGCAGCTCATCAGGTGACCGGGCGCGACCTCGAGCAACGGCGGCTCGGTCGACTCGCAGATGCCGGTCGGCAGCCGCCGGGGGCAGCGAGTATGGAAGACACAGCCCGACGGCGGATCGGCCGCGGACGGGATCTCACCGGAAAGCCGGATCCGCTCGGTATGCAGCCCGTCGAGGCTGGGCACGGCGGACAGCAGCGCCTCGGTGTACGGGTGGTGCGGTCCGGCGAAGACCGTCTCTGCCGGGCCGAGTTCCATGACGCGGCCGAGGTAGAGCACGGCTATGCGGTCGGACAGGTACCGCACCAGGCCGAGGTCGTGCGAGATGAATAGGTAGGTCACCTGCTCCTTGGCCTGCAGGTCGACCAGCAGGTTGAGTATCGCCGCCTGCACCGACACGTCCAGCGCCGATGTGGGTTCGTCGCAGACCACGATCCGCGGGCCGCCAGCAAAGGCGCGCGCGATCGCCACCCGCTGCTTGAGGCCGCCGGACAGCTGGCTCGGGCGGAGCGCCAGGTGACGCTCCTCCAGCCGCACCGACGTGACCAGGTCGGCCAGCCGCTCGCGCAGGCGCGCGCCCGACAGGCCGGCCAGCCTGGCAATGGGCCTGCTGATCAGGCGCCGGACCGTGTGGCGGCGGTTGAGCGCTGAATCCGGGTTCTGGAAGACGATCTGGAGCGCCTTCAGCTGCTCTCGCGGGCGGCGGCGCGCGTCGGCCTCCAGCGGCCGGCTGTCGAGCTCGACGATGGATCCCTCGTCCGGCGCGATAAGGCCGAGCAGCGCGCGAGCCAGGGTCGTCTTGCCGCTGCCGGACTCGCCGACCAGGCCGAGCGTCTCGCCTCGTTCGATGCTAAGGTCCACCCCGACCAGGGCCTTGACGGCCTCACCGCGCGAGTCGAAGGTCTTCGACAGGCCCTGCACCCGCACGATCGCGGTGGCGGCGTCGCGATGCGAGACCAGCTCCACGTTGACCGGGGTATTCCGGGGCAGGTCCGGCGTCTGCTCGTGCAGGTAACAGCGCGAGCTGCGGGTCGGGCTGATCGCGAAGGCCGGAGGTGCCGCGGTCCGGCAGCGTTCCTCGGCAATCGGGCAGCGCGCGGCGAAGATGCACCCGGTGAGCGAGTGACCGGGGGGCGGCAGGAAACCCGGGATCGTGTCCAGCCGGCCATTGTCCTTTCGCTGGCCGCGCCGCGGGATGCAGCGCAGCAGCCCGACGGTGTAGGGGTGGCGCGGCTGGTCGAACACCTCGCGGGCGACGCCCTCCTCAATGAGCTCCCCGGCGTACAGGACTCCGACCCGGTCGCACATCTTGGCGATCACGGCAAGGTTGTGACTGATGAAGAGCACCGAGGTGTCGAATTCATCGCGCAGCGCCGCCACCAGGTCGAGCACCTCTGCCTCGACGGTCACGTCCAGCGCGGTCGTCGGCTCGTCGAGGATGAGCAGCGATGGCTCGGCGGCCAGCGCCATGGCGATGACGGCCCGCTGCGCCATCCCGCCGGAAAGCTGGTGCGGGTACCGCTCCATGACCCGGCCCGGGTCGGAGATCTGCACCTTGCGGAGCATGGCCTCGGAGCGCTCCAGGGCCGATTTCCGGTCCAGGCCGGCGATCTCGTAGACCTCGGCGATCTGGCGGCCGACCTTGATCGACGGGTTCAGCGCCCGCCCGGGCTCCTGGTAGACCATCGACACGGTGCGCGCCCGCAGCTCGCGCAGCGATGTATTTCCCAGGGCGAGGGGATCGATTCCGTTGATCCTGATCGACCCCGCGCTCACCCGGCCGTTGCGCGGCAGGTACCTGGTGAGTGCCAGCGCCACCGTGGACTTGCCGGATCCCGACTCCCCCACGAGCCCGTAGGACTCATTGCGCCCGATCTGGAAGGAGATGTCTCGCAGCGCCAGCCGGTCCTGCCCGCGCACTTTGTAAGTGACGTCCATTTGCTCGACCGTGACCGCCGGCCCCGTCCCGCCCCCGGTGCCGGCCGCAGTCGTCGTATCGGCGGCCGTCACGACGCGAGCACCTGCTCGATCGAGTCGGTGACCAGGTTGACCCCGATGATGAGCGACATGATGGCGAGTGCCGGGAAGATGGTCTCCCACCAGTAACCGGCTGGCAGCACCCCGTAGTTAGCGGTGATATCCGCCCCCCAGTCGGGGGTCGGTGGCTGGATCCCGAGGCCGAGGAACGACAGCGCGACGACGGTGAAGATGGCGTAGCCGAGGCGCACGGTGAACTCGACCAGGATGGCTGGCATGACATTCGGCAGGATCTCGACGAACATGACGCGAGCGGAGTTCTCGCCCAGCAGCCGCGCCGAGGACAGGTAGTCCAGCTGACTCTCGACCAGCACGGCGGAGCGGACCGTGCGGGCGATCAGCGGGGTGAAGATGAACCCGACGACGAGGGTAATGACCAGCACGGACGAGCCGAGGGCAGTGACGAACAGGAGCGCGAGAATGATCAGCGGTACCGCCAGCACGGCCTCGACGATCCGGCTGACCAGCAAGTCGACTACGCCGCCTAGATAGCCCATGACAAGCCCGAGCGCGGTTCCGAGGACGGTACCGAGCACCGTGGCGAGCGCGGCGATCTCCAGGATGCTCCTGGACCCGACCAGGACCCGGGAGAACACGTCCCGGCCGAGCTGGTCAGTTCCGAACCAGTGCGCGGCGGACGGCCGCATGTTAGTGGCCAGCAACTGCTGTGCGAAGGGACTATGCGGGGCGATCGCGGTGCCGAACAGGGCGCAGGTGATCCAGAACAGCAGGATGACCGCACCCGCGATGAACGTCGGCCTGCGCAGCAGCAGCCGCCACGGCGTCGATCCGGCACGTCTGGGGGCATGCGCGACCGTTACCTCGCGCGGTGCCTCGACCGGGGCACCCGGGGTGCCGATCATCCGGTGCTCCCGAGGCGCAGGCGCGGGTTGAGCAGTGTATACAGCACATCCGCGATCAACGTCGCCACCATGTAGACAATGCCGATGGTCAGCACGCCGGCCTCCAGCATCGGGAAGTCCTTGCCCGAGGCGGCGGTATAGATCAGCTTCCCGATCCCCTGGTAATTGAAGAGCGTCTCCACGATGACCAGCCCGCCGAACAGGTACCCGGTCTGGGTCGCGATCACGGTGATCGTCGGGAGCAGCGAGTTTCGCAGGATATGCCGCCGGATCACGACCGAGCGCTTCAGGCCTTTCAGGGTCGCGGTGCGCGCGTAGTCGGACTCGAGCGCCTCGATCGTGCCGGCCCGCGCCATCCGGGCGATGTAGCCGAACAGGACGAGCACGAGCGGGATTGCGGGGAGGATCAGATGATCGAGCTGGGAGAGATCTGACGCGCCGGTCCCCGCCGAGGCCGAGACAGGGAACCACTTCAGCTCGACGCCGAAGATCACGATGATAATGACTCCCGACACGACCTCGGACACCGTCGTGGCGGACAGGCCGGTAATCGAGATGACCCGATCGATGGGCCGGCCGACGTTGAGCGCCGCGATGACACCGCCGAGGATGCCGAGCGGCACGACGACGATGAAGGCCAGGGCGGCTAGCTTGACGGAGTTCAGGAGCGCGGCATGGATGAACGGCTCGACTGGGCTCCGGAATTCGTAGGACTGGCCCATGTTGCCGTGCACCAGCCCGGAAACCCAGCTCCAGTACTGGGTGACGAGAGGCCGGTCCACGCCGAGCTGTTGATCGAGGACTCGCACGGAACTCTGGGCGGCCAGCGGGCCGAGTATCGCGCGGCCGGGATCGCCCGGCAGGACCTGCCCAGCGAAAAAGACGATCATGCTAAGCAGCCAGAGTGTGATGACGGCCAGGCCAAGCCGTCGCAGAAGGTACGTCGCCACGCGTCCCTCCCTCGACGACTTCCGACCATGTCGATCGGAAATGCAGCCCGCAGGATCCTAGTCTCCCGCGAACCCCCGCCCTGTGCGGTCAACGATGCGAATTCACAACAGAAGTGTTTCCCTGCTGAGGCCGGGAAAGCTAGCGTTCTGGCGGGCTGCGTCGCCGGCCGACCTGCCGGACCGGGGGGCCGGCGGCCGCGTCCGGCAGGCCGGGCGCGTCGAAACCTGGCGCTGGCGGGCCGCGTTCCCGGCCGGCCGGACTATCTGACCTGGCACTAGGGCTGCCTAACCTGGCACTGGGGCTGCGGGGCCGCTGCGGCTAGTCTCCTGGGTCATGCGAGAGAGCGGGCCTGTGACGCTGATCGCCGCGGCCGCGTTGGCGGCCCCGGTGACTCCCGGCACCCCGTCCGGCGCGCGGTGAGGATAACCGCCATCCGGCTCGACCGGATGCGACTGCCCCTGCGGCCGCCGTTCCTGGCTGCCTGGGACCCGGCGCCGCGCCACTACTTCGACGCCACCCTTGTCCGCGTCGAGACCGACGAGGGCATCACCGGCTTCGGCTCGGGCGACACCATGGATGGCTTCGCCGCCTACCAGGACCTGTTCATCGGCCGGGATCCGCACCAGATCGCCAGTCACGTCCAGGTGATCGAGACGATCAGCTTCCACGCCGGCCGGTACTGGCCGCTGGAGGCGGCGCTCTGGGACATCATCGGCAAGGCGTCCGGGCAGCCGGTCTCGGCGCTGTTCGGCGGAGCAGACACGCGCATTCCCGCATACGCGTCGTTCGGCGAGGCCAGGAGCCCGGCCGAGCGGGCGGAAGCTGCGCTCGCGGCGCGGGCCGCCGGGTTCCGCGCCGTGAAGATCCGCATCGGCCGGGCGGACCCCGCGGCCGGCCTGGCGGCGGTGCGGGCCACCCGGGATGCCGTCGGTGACGATCTGGAGATCATGGTCGATCTCAACCAGTGGTGGCGGATGGCCGGTGACATCTCCGCCCCACTCGACCTCGCCGCGGTCCGCGCGCTCGCCATCGAGCTGCGTGAGCTTGGCGTCCTGTGGCTGGAGGAGCCGCTGCCCGCGGCCGACCTCGATGGCATGCGGATGCTCAGGGAGCAGACCGGCATCCGGGTCGCGGGCGGCGAGATGGCGCGCAGCCAGGCGGAGCTGCTTGACGCGCTCGAGGCCGGCGCGCTGGACGTGGTTCAGCCCGACGCGGTGCTCGCGGTCGGCATGCTCCGCGCCCGGACCGTGGCCGATGTCGCGCGGCTCCGCAATCGCTGGTTTACCCCGCACACCTGGACGAACGGCCTCGGCCTGCTGGCGAATCTGCACGTCGTCACCGGCGTCGGCGGCGGGCCTTACCTGGAGTTCCCCTACGATCCGCCCGGCTGGACCGAGCAGCGGCGCGACTTCTTCCTTGCCCGCCCGGTGCTCGCCGACGCCGACGGGTACCTGACCGTGCCGGCGGCGCCCGGCCTGGGCGCGGAGATCGACGAGGCCGCCGTCGCCCGCTGGGCGCTGACCTAGCCCCCAGCGCTCCGGCCATCCCGGCCACCTTTGCCCGGACCAGGACGAACCTCCCTCACCTCGAACCACCTCGGCGTGCTCGACGCCCTGACCGCGACGGCCGTGGTGCTCACCGTCGGCGGGCCCGCGCTCAGAACGGCGACAGCGATGGTGAGATGCTGCCAGTCAAGCTGCTCGAAGAGCTCACGATGACCCAGCTCCGCATCTCCGCACCATGACCCGGCTCCGCATATCCGCACCCCGGGAGTGACCATGCCCTCAGCTGTCGCCGACGCCGAGATCACCATCACCCCGGCGCCGGCCGCGTACTTCGGCGCGGGCGCCGTCAGCAAGCTTCCTGCCATCGTCCGCGGCACCGGGGCCGACACGGCCGTCGTGGTCACCGACGCCGGGCTGGCGGCCACCCCGGTAGTCGCCGCAGTCACCGGCGCACTGTCCGCCGCCGGCATCATCGTGACCGTGTTCAGCGGGGTCCATCCCAACCCGACCACCGACGACGTGGCGGCCGGCGCCGACGCCGTGGCAGCGGCGCGGGCGGCGCGGGGCGGTTCAGGCGGCGTCGCGCTGGTGGCCGTCGGCGGCGGGTCGCCGATCGACGCGGCCAAGGGCATCGCGCTCGCCTCCGTCAATCCGCAGCGCGGCCGGGACCTGGACTACCGCGGCGATTTCCGCGTTCCTGCCCTGCCGGTCGTGGCGGTGCCCACCACAGCGGGAACCGGCGCGGAGACGAATGCGTTCGGGGTGGTGACTGACCCGCTGACGCACCGGAAGTTCTATGTCGGGCATGCCAGCTCCCTGCCCGCCGCCGCAGTGCTCGACCCGGATCTCACCGCGGCCCTGCCGCCCCACGCGACCGCCGCCACCGGCATGGACGCGCTGACCCACGCGCTGGAGTCCTACCTGTCGATTCGGGCCAATCCCTGGTCCGACGGTATCGCGTTGCAGGTCATCCGCATGATCGCGGCGAATCTGCCGCGGGCCTACGCCGACGGGACGGACCGGGAGGCCAGGTCGCAGATGCTGCTCGCCGGGCACATGGCCGGCGTCGGCATGGCCACCACCGGCCTGGGCATCTGCCACGCGATCGGCCACGCGATCGGCGGGCGGTTCGGCGTCGCGCACGGCGTGACGCTCACCCTCGTGCTGCCGCACGTGCTGGAGTTCAACGCCGCCGTCTGCACGGACCGGCTGGCCGACGCGGCCTTCGCCCTCGGCGTCGGCGAGACAGGCAGGACCGCCGGGCAGAACGCGGACGCGGCTATCGCCGCGGTCGCGAGCCTGGCGGACCGGGTCGGCATGACGCACAAGATGACCGACTTCGACATCGCCGCCGAGGACTTCGATCAGATCACCGCGGACGCCCTCGATGATGAGGTGCTGGCCAACACGCCGCGCAGGCCGGACGCAGCTGATATCCGGTCAATTCTCCTCGCCGCCCGGCAGTAGCCCGCCGCTCGGTTCCTTTGCCTGGCCATCGTGGCGGTTCGCCGTTCCGCCCGTCGCGCCGTTCCGCCTGACGACCGCCCCGCTACCTGACGGACGGGCCCCGACCGGAGATGATGAGGCGATGGCGGCGGCGAGACCCGCCGCGCGTCCCGCCACCGACCCGACGAGGAGCCAGCGTTGACCGCCTCGCCCCCGCCCGCCTCGCCCCCGCCCGCCTCGCCTCCGCATGCCTCGCCCGGCCCGCCCGCCGCGGCACCATCCGGCCCGCGCCCGGTACGCGCGCCCCGCGGCACCAGCCTGTCCTGCAAGGGCTGGCCGCAGGAGGCCGCCATGCGGATGCTGATGAACAACCTCGACCCCGAGGTCGCCGAGCATCCCGACCAGCTCATCGTCTACGGCGGCTCCGGCCGGGCGGCCCGCAGCTGGGACGCCTTCGACGGGATCGTCCGCTCACTGCAGGACCTGGAGGCCGACGAGACGCTGCTGGTCCAGTCGGGCAAGCCGGTCGGCATCTTCCGCACTCACGAGTGGGCGCCGCGGGTCCTGATCGCCAACTCCAACCTGGTGCCGCAGTGGGCGACCTGGGAAGAGTTCCGGCGGCTTGAGGCGCTCGGGCTGACAATGTTCGGCCAGATGACGGCGGGCTCCTGGATCTACATCGGCACCCAGGGCATCCTGCAGGGCACCTACGAGACGTTCGCGGCTATCGCGGCTAAGCGGTTCGGCGGCACGCTGGCCGGGACGGTCACGCTGACCGCCGGCCTGGGCGGGATGGGCGGCGCGCAGCCGCTGGCCGTGACGATGAACGGCGGGGTGGCGATCTGCATCGACTGCGATGCCTCCAGGATTGCCCGGCGGATCGAGCACGGCTACCTGGACGAGGCTGCCGACGACATCGATGACGCGGTGCGCCGCGCCGCCGCCGCCAGGGACGCGGCCGAGCCGCTTTCCATCGGGCTGCTCGGCAACGCCGCCGACCTCGTGCCGGAGCTGCTGGCCATGGGTGCCCCCGTCGACATCGTCACCGACCAGACGTCGGCGCACGACCCGCTGAGCTACCTGCCCCGCGGCGTCACGTTCGAGGACATGGGCGCGCTGCGCGCCGAGGACCCGGCCGGGTTCACCCGCCGGGCCAGGGAGTCGATGGCCGCGCACGTCGAGGCGATGGTCGGCTTCCTGGACCGCGGCGCCGAGGTTTTCGACTACGGCAACTCGATCAGGGGCGAGGCCGAGCTGGCCGGGTATGAGCGGGCATTCGCCTTCCCCGGCTTCGTGCCCGCCTACATCAGGCCGCTGTTCTGCGAGGGCAGGGGCCCGTTCCGCTGGGCGGCGCTGTCCGGCGACGCGGCGGACATCGCCGCCACGGACAAGGCGATACTCGACCTCTTCCCCGCCAACGAGCCGCTGGCCCGATGGATCAGGATGGCCCAGCAGAAGGTCCGCTTCCAGGGACTGCCGGCCAGGATCTGCTGGCTCGGCTATGGCGAACGCCATCTGGCCGGCGTCCGCTTCAACGAGCTAGTCGAGCGCGGCGAGGTGCAGGCGCCAATCGTCATCGGCCGCGACCACCTGGACTGCGGCTCGGTCGCCTCGCCCTACCGGGAGACCGAGGCGATGGCCGACGGCTCGGACGCGATCGCCGACTGGCCGCTGCTCAACGCCCTGGTCAGCACTTCATCGGGGGCATCCTGGGTGAGCATCCACCACGGCGGCGGGGTCGGTATCGGACGGTCGATCCACGCCGGCCAGGTATGCGTGGCCGACGGCACCGCGCTGGCCGCGCAGAAGCTCGAGCGAGTGCTGACCAACGACCCTGGGATGGGCGTCATCAGGCACGCCGACGCGGGGTACGAGGACGCGAGCCGGGTCGCTGCAACCCGCGGAGTCCGGGTGCCGATGTCCGAGGCGGGGCCCGCTCCGCGCTGACCGTGCGGCCGCTCCGCGGTGACTGCTGTGGCCGCTGCGCAGTGACAGTCGTGGTCGCCGTGAGGCCTGTAAAGGGGTTCAGTGGCGGGCCCAGGATCGTGTTCACGATGTGCGCACGGGGCATGACAGTATGCGGATATATGTCGTGCTGGAGGCGTTATGGGCGAGGCCGGCCAGGTGCCCGAGGACGTGGACGTGCCGGAGGGCGTGGACGTGACCAGGCCGACCCCGGCGCGGTTATACGACTACTACCTGGGCGGCACCAGCAACTTCGAGGTGGACCGGATCGCGGCCGAGCAGATGCGGTTACAGATGCCCGAACTATCGGACATGGCGTGGGCGAACCGGGGCTTTCATCAGCGGGCGGCCCGCTGGATCGCGCGCCGCGGCGTGCGCCAGTTCATCGACATCGGCTCCGGACTGCCCACCGCCAGCAACACCCACCAGGCGTTACTGGAGGTCATACCGGATGCCCGGGTGGTTTATGTGGACCTCGACCCGATGGTGGCAGCGCACGCTGATGGGCTGCTCACCAGCCGCGACAGCGCCAGGCTGATCACGGCTGACCTCCGCGACCCCGGCGCGCTGCTGGCCAGCAGCGACCTGCGGGCGATGATCGATTTCGCCGAGCCGGCCGGGCTGCTGATAACCGCCGTGCTGCACTTCGTCGCCGATGCGTCCGATCCGTGGGGGCTGGTCGCGAGGTACGTGGACGCGCTCGCGCCGGGCAGTTACCTGGCCCTGTCGCACGGCACCGCCGATAAGCTTCCGCCTGCCATGGTGCGGGCTGCGCATGAGATGTTCGCCCGCGCCACCGAGCAGCTCTATCCTCGTTCGTTAGCTGAGGTGGAGCGTTTCTTCGCCGGCCTTGAGCTTGCCGAGCCCTACCAGGGCGCCGGGCCCATGATTTGCCATACCGGCGAGTGGGGCGCGGAGGACCCGGCGACGGCCGACAGCGACGGGTCGCGGATTATGTACTGCGGGGTCGCCCGGCGCCCGTGAATCCGGCCCCGGCGCGACGATCATGAAGGGAGGCACCGGTGTCGTTCGCTGCGCTCTGGGACTCGCTCTTGCCCGTCGGCCGGCACGCGCCGACCGGCGGCTACCGCCGCTACTCCTGGACGGAGGCGGACGCAGCCTGCCGCGCATGGTTCACGGAAACAGCGCAGGAACGGGGCCTGCGTGCCTCCTGTGATCGCGCTGGCAATCTCTGGGCGTGGTGGGATCATCCGCGATCCGCCCGCGGCGCGATCGTCACCGGCAGCCACCTGGATTCGGTGCCGGACGGCGGCGCCTTTGACGGCCCGCTCGGCGTGGTGTCCGCCTTCGCGGCGATCGACCTGCTCATGGCAGGCGGCTTCGTCCCCGTCCGTCCGATCGCAGTCGCCGCGTTCTGCGAGGAGGAGGGCGCCAGATTCGGCCTGGCCTGCCTGGGCACCCGGCTGCTCACTGGCGCGATCGAGCCGGAGGCGGCTCGTGAACTGCGCGACGGCAGCGGGGTAAGCCTGGCCAACGCGATGACAGCCGCCGGTCTCGACGCCGGCCGCATCGGCTCCGACCCGGAACTGCTCGCCAGCATCAGCGCGTTCGTCGAGTTGCACGTCGAGCAGGGCAGCGCGCTGGACGGCATCGGCGCGGCAGTCGGGATCGGGGAGAGTATCTGGCCGCACGGCCGCTGGCGACTTGATTTCCTCGGCAGGCCCGACCACGCCGGCACGACAAGGTTCGCTGACCGGCGTGATCCGATGCTGCCTTATGCGGCGACAGTCCTCGCTGCCAGGCAGGCAGCGGCCGGGCACGGCGCGCTGGCCACGTTCGGGAAGGTCACCGCCGAGCCCGGCGGCGCGAATGCGATCTGCTCGGCGGTCCGCGCCTGGCTGGACGCGCGCGCACCGGATGAGGCGACGCTGCAGCGCGTGCTGGACCAGATCAGCTCGGCCGCGCGGAATGCGGCAAGTGAGCACGGAGTAGCGGTCAGCGTGCGCAGGGAGTCATTCAGCCCGCTCGTGGCGTTCGACGCCGGGCTGCGCGACCGGCTAGCGGCAACGCTGCGGGCGCGGGGGTTCGCGGCGCCGTTGCTGCCGACCGGGGCCGGTCACGATGCCGGGGTACTGGCGGCCCGGCTGCCCACGGCAATGCTGTTCGTGCGCAATCCGTCCGGCGTTTCCCACTCGCCTGCCGAGCGGGCTGATCCCGCGGACTGCGAGGCGGGGGTGGTGGCTCTCGCCGCCGTGCTCGAGGATCTGGGCGGCCAGTGACCGAGCCGACGGGACCAGCCGGGCCGGCCGGGTCAATGGCGACCGGGTCGGCCAGCCCGACCGGGCCGGTCAGGCGCTGGCGCGCCGAGCTGGCCTGGCTGCCCGGCCTGGGCATCATGCCGGATGTGCTGATCGAGGCGGCCGGCGACCGGTTCACCGCCGTCACCCCTGAGGCGGCACCGGGGCATGCCCCTGGCGCGACCCGGCTGCCCGGCCTCACCCTGCCCGGCCTGGCGAACTCGCACTCGCACGCCTTCCACCGCGGCCTGCGCGGCATTACCCAGGCGGGCCATGGCACGTTCTGGACGTGGCGGGAGCGGATGTACCAGCTGGCTGCCCGCCTGGATCCGGCCAGCTACCTGGCCCTGGCCAGGGCGGCCTACGCCGAGATGGCGCTGGCCGGCATCACCTGCGTCGGCGAGTTCCACTATCTGCACCATGGCCCGGGCGGCACTCCGTACGCGGATCCGAACGAACTGGGCAAGGCCATGATCACCGCGGCAGGCGAGGCGGGGATCCGCATTACCCTGCTGGATACCTGCTACCTGTCCGGCGGCCTGCCCGGTGGCGGGCCGCTACGCGGTGGCAGGCCGGAATCCGGTGGCGGGCCGGAGTCCGGTAGCGGGCTGAAGCCCGGTGGCGGGCCGGTGCCGCTGGCGGGGCCGCAGCTCAGGTTCGGGGACGGCGACGGTGACCAGTGGGCGGCCAGGGTCGAAGCCCTCGGCGCCGGTCCCGGTGGCGTGCTCGGCCCGCTGGCCAGAGCTGGTGCCGCGATTCACTCCGTACGCGCGGTGCCGGCGGATCAGATGCATCCGGTGATCGCGTGGGCGCAGCGCCACGGCACGCCGCTGCACGTGCACCTGTCCGAGCAGACCGGGGAGAACCTCGCCTGCGTGGCAGCCTATGGCACGACGCCGGCCGAGGTGCTCTTCGATACTGGCGCGCTTGGCCCGCGCAGCACGGTGGTGCATGCGACGCACCTGGCTGGCCGGGACATCGAGTTGCTGGGGGAGAGCCGTGGCTTCGCCTGCTTCTGCCCGACGACGGAGGCCGATCTGGCCGACGGAATCGGGCCAGCGCGGGCGCTGGCATTAGCGGGTAGCCGGCTCAGTCTCGGCAGTGACAGCCAGGCCGTGATCGACATCTTCGAGGAGGCCAGGCGGGTTGAGCTCGGCGAGCGGCTGGCCAGCCAGCGGCGCGGCCACTTCACCGCAGCCGAGCTGGCCACCGCCGCCACGGTGGATGGGCACGCATGCCTCGGCTGGCCGGATGCGGGCGAGATCGTGGCGGGAGCGCTCGCCGACCTGGTGACAGTCGCGCTGGACTGCCCCCGGCTGGCCGGGACGATGCCGGATACCGCGCTGGAGTCGGTGATCTTCGCGGCGACCGCCGCCGACGTCCGCAACGTCGTGGTCGGCGGCAGGGACGTAGTGCGCGAGGGTCGGCATCAGCTCATCAAGGACGTCCCCGCCGCACTGTCGGCCGCCATCCGCGCGGTCCTGGACTGACTTGTTGGCGTGGTCAGCTGGGATGCCGTCATCCGCGCCGTCCTGGGCTGGCGTCGGTTGAGCCGTCCCTCGCGGAGTTGACGGCCAGTAGCTAGTGCGCATTCCTTACCTCCGATCATTGCTAGCCATGCTGCCCGTGCACATTTAGGATCTCTAGCGAACACATACTGTGGTCAGGATGTGCCCGAACGTTACCGGTGGTGGCGGGGCCGTCGGGGAAGCCCGCCGGGAAGCGAGGTTGGGGTGCCGCTGATACGTGCGCTAGACCCGAGTGCGGGACCACTGGACTTCTTCGGCGCTGAGCTTCGGCGCTGGCGGACAGGGGCGGGCCTCAGCCAGGAGCAGTTAGGCCAGCGGCTCGGCTACTCGGGCGCGCAAGTTGACAAGGTGGAGACGGGCGAGCGCGTGCCGTCTCAGGATTTCGCGCAGAATTGCGACCGGGCGCTGCCGGACGCGGCCGGACTGTTCGTCCGGATCTATGCGCTTGCCCGCCGCCTGGACGGCCCCGGCTATCCCTCGTGGTTCACTGAGTGGCTTGAAGCCGAACGGCGGGCAACGTCGCTGCGCTGGTGGGAGCCGATGCTCATTCCGGGCTTGCTCCAGACGGCCGACTACGCGCGCACGCTGTTCAGGGCGTCGCAGTCAGCTTCTACCACCGAGGACGAGATAGATGAGCTGGTCAGCGCCCGCATCGAGCGGCAGGGCATCCTTGATCATCCCCGGCCGCCTGAGCTGTGGGTGGTCCTCGATGAGGCTGTGCTGCATCGGCTCATCGGCTCGCGCAAGGTCATGTATGACCAGTTGCTCTACCTTGCTGACACGTCGTGCCGCCTGAACGTCACGGTTCAGATCGTGCCGGCCGCGGTCGGCGCTCACTCCGGATTGCTCGGGGCGTTCATCGTCGCTGCTTTCGACGGCGCACCAAGTATCTTGTACGCGGAGACGGCCGTTGAGGGTCAGACGATCGAGAAGTCCGCGCTGGTCGGCAAGGCGGCGCTAGCGTTCGACCGGCTAAGAGCCGACGCACTTCCCCGTGGAGCCGCACGAGACCTGATCGGAAAAGTAGCTGAGGAACGATGGGCAACGACATAGAGCGCGCTGAGTGGCGCAAGAGCAGCTACAGCGGCGGCAACGGCGGCGCGTGCGTGGAGATCGCGCGCAACCTGCCCGGCGTGGTCGCAGTCCGTGACTCCAAGGACCGTACCGGCCCCGTGCTGACCTTCACCCCTGCCGAGTGGGACACGTTCACCGCTGGCGTGCGCGGATCCCTTGATGCGATCCATCTGGCAAGCGCCGATCCGTTCCGGCCAGAGCTGGCAGAGTTCATTACTTATGATCAGGAACTGGCTTAGGCCGCGGCCGGTCTCGGCTTTCCGGCTGGCGCACCGGCGTGACCGGGTGCGGCAGTGCGGGCACGTGAGCCTGCTGTGAGTAGCCTCCTGATCACCAACATCGGCGAGCTGGTCACGAACGCGCCGCCAGACGCTGCGGCGCCGCGCTCCGGGCCGCCGGACAGCGCGACGCCGCCGGACAGCGGGGCGCCGGACAGCGGGGCGCCGTACGGCGGGGCGCCCGGTCCAGGCACGTTCGCGTCGGTCGCCGATGCTGCGCTGGTGATCGAGGCCGGGCGGGTCGCTTGGACCGGGCCCGCCGCGCGGGCGCCGGCCGCGGACGAGAGCGTTGACGCCGCCGGCCGCGCGGTGCTGCCCGGGTTCGTCGACTCGCACGCGCACCTGGTATTCGCCGGCGAGCGCGGGGCGGAGTTCGCCGCCCGGATGGCCGGCCTGCCCTATCAGGCGGGCGGCATCCGCTCGACCGTCGCCGCGACAAGGGCCGCTACCGACGACCAGCTGCGGGCGAACCTGCGGCGCCTTTCCGGCGAACTGCTCTTCCAGGGCACGACCACTTTCGAGTGCAAGTCCGGCTACGGCCTCACCGTGCCCGACGAGGCACGTAGCGTCGCCCTGGCCGCCGAGTTCACCCCGGAAGTGACCTACCTGGGCGCGCATGTGATCCCGCCGGAGTTCGACCGGGACCTGGCCGCCTACGTGGACCTGGTCTGCGGCGCGATGCTGGACGCGTGCGCTCCGCACGCGCGCTGGGTGGACGTGTTCTGCGAGCGGGGCGCGTTCGGCCGGGACGAGGCGGCTGCCGTGCTCGCCGCCGGGACCGCGGCCGGCCTGCAGCCGCGGGTGCATGCCAATCAGCTCGGCCCGGGGCCGGGCGTGCAGCTCGCGGTGGAATGCGCCGCCGCCTCTGCCGATCACTGCACGTACCTCGACGATGCCGACGTCGACGCGCTCGCGTCATCGGCGACGGTGGCTACCTTGCTGCCCGGCGTGGAGTTCTCCACCCGGCAGCCCTATCCCGACGCCAGGCGGCTGCTCGGCGCGGGCGTCACGGTGGCGATCGCCACCGACTGCAACCCGGGCTCCTGCTTCACCTCCAGCATGCCGCTATGCATCGCGCTCGCGGTGCGCGAGATGCGGATGACGACGCAGGAAGCGCTGTGGGCAGCGACCGCCGGCGGTGCCCGCGCGCTGCGCCGCACCGACGTCGGCCACCTCGGCGTCGGCGCGCGCGCCGACCTGATCATGCTGGACGCGCCCTCGCACTCCTACCTGGCCTACCGGCCAGGCGTCCCGCAGATCGCCGCGGTCTGGCAGGCCGGGAAACTCGCCACCGCCTAAACCACCGGCCGCAAGGTGGTGAATCCCCGGGCCGATCACCTTCGAACGTGGTCGATCCGGGGATTCATCCCCCTTGTCCCGCGGCGGCACAGGTCCGGCGGGAGGAGGAAGTAGGCGCAGGCCTACCCCGCGAGTGGATGCCGGCCCATTGCGGCCGGCGCGTCCGCCAGCCACGATGGAGACCAGCGTCGAGATCGTGGACGTCCGGCTGCCCCCGGCCTTCACCGACGAGGGACTGCGGACCGCGCTGGAGGCCAGGCGGCAGGTGCCCGGGCTGCCTGTCCTGGTGCTTTCCCAGTACGTCGAGCAGCTCTACGCCCGCGAGCTGCTGGCCGATCAGGCCGGCGGGGTCGGCTACCTGCTGAAGGACAGGGTGTTCAGCGACGAGGCGTTCATCGAGGCGTTGCGCACCGTGGCCGGCGGCGGCACCGTCCTTGACCCCGAGGTGATCTCCAAGCTGCTCGGGCGGCGCTCAGGCGACGAGCCGATGGCTCTGCTGTCGGCCCGCGAGCGCGAGGTCCTCGCCCTGATGGCGGAAGGACGATCGAACAGCGCGATCGCGCAGCGCCTGTTCGTCTCCGAGAAGGCGGTCAGCAAGCACAGCACGAGCATCTTCATCAAGCTCGGCCTGGCGCCAACCGGCGACGACAACCGCCGGGTGCTCGCCGTGCTCGCCTTCCTGAATGAATGATTCCAGGTATCGGCGCCCGCGCGGCACCGGCGCTGGCGGCGCAGGCCGCACCAGAAGGAAGCAGCGCCGGATGGCGGGGCAGCGCCCGGGTGCCCTGGTCAGGCCTGGGCGGCCGGGCCGATCGCCGGGTAGCCGTTGCGGAACCTGATCAGCGGCTGCCCCCCGGCAGCGGCGTAGGGGATCGCGACGACCCTGGCGATAACCAGCAGGTGATCCCCGGCCGGCACTCGCTGGCTGGCCTCGCACTCGATCGCGGCAAGCCCGTCGTCGGCGATCAGCGCGCCGGACAGCTCGCCGCGCCGGTGCGGCACGCCATCCAGCAGCAGCCGGGCACCAGGACGCCCGGCTACCGCGAACCGCCCGGCCAGCATCCGCTGGCCGGCCGCCAGCAGCGTCACGGCGAACTGGTCTACCCGGCTGAGCAGCTCGGCCGGGTAGGAACCGGCCAGCAGGGAAACGAGCACGAGCGGCGGATCCACCGACACCGGGCAGAACGCGCTGACGGTGGTCCCGATGTCATCCCGCCCGTCGGCCACAGTGACCAGGGTGACGCCCGACGCGAACCCCGCGAGCACATCACCGATGCCGCCGGCTGAGTAACCGGCAACTATCCGTTCTGTCACTCGAAAGTCCAGCCTCCGGGCAGCGTGAGCGGTCCGTGCGGCGAGAACCCCGCCTGTGCCGCGAGCCGCCACACCGGCCCCCAGCTCTCCGCCAGCAGGCCGCTGGCCAGCCCCGCGGTCGCGGCGGACCGGCCCTCGCTCGAGCCGGGCGGGCGGAGCCGGTCAAGCGGCCGCACCCGCGGGTAGCCGCGCAGCGGCGCGGTGGGCGGCAGTCCTGCCTTGGTGCGGGCGAGCGCGGCTGCCTTGTCCAGGCCGCCGAGTTCGTCGACAAGGCCGTTCGCCAGCGCATCCGCGCCGGTCCAGACCCGGCCCCTGGCGAGCTCGTGCACCCGGTCGGCGGACATCCCGCGGCCGGCCGCGACCTTGCCGGTGAAGTCGGCGTAGATGTGATCGAGCCAGGAGTTGACCAGCTCCCACTCGTCCTCGCTGAACGGGTGGGTAGTGCTGAACATCGCCGAATGGGTGCCCTCGGTAACCGAGTCGGTGCTGACGCCCGCCCGGCCGAGCAGATCGCCGAGCACTGGCTTGCCGGACAGCACGCCGATCGAGCCGGTGATCGTGCCCGGCTGCGCGACGATCGCGTCCGCTGCCATCGAGATGAAGTAGCCGCCGGAAGCCGCCACGTCGCCCATGGACACCACGACCGGCTTGCCGGCCGCCCGGGCACGCACGACCTCGCGCCAGATCGTGTCGGACGCGACGTACGAGCCGCCCGGGCTGTTGACCCGCAGCACGATCGCGCGGGCCCGGTCATCGGTGATCGCCGCCCGCAGCGCCGCGGAGATCGTGTCCGAGCCCATGGCACCGCCGGAAAGCGGCCCGTGCCCGCTGCGGCCGCGCCTGATCGGGCCGGTCGCGTAGACGAGCGCGACGGACCCCTGCCGCGCCGCCGACAGCTTGCCCGCCCGCTCCGGCAGCTTGCGCGCCCGCTCGGCGAGTGCGTGCGAGCGCTGATAGCGGCCGACGTACTGCACGATGGCGCCTGGCCCGGCCTGTTTCCTGACGCTGGCGAACGCCTCGTCCCGGTAGCCGAGCGCGTCCACCAGGCCCGCCTCCAGCGCCTGGCCGCTGAGGAACGGGCCACGGTCGATCAGCGCGCGCGCCTGCGCTGGGTCGATTCCGCGGCGGCCGGCGATGGCGTCGGTGAGCTGCTCGATGACGGACGCCATCATCCGCTCGGTGGCTTCCCTGGCCGGCCCGGTAAATCCGCGTTCGGTGAACTGGTCGGCTGCGTTCTTGTACTCGTGCCGCTTGCCGACCTGGAACTCCACGCCGAGGCGGTCCAGCGTGCCGCGGTAGAACCTGCGCTCGACCGCTATTCCGGTGAGCCCGAGGTCGCCGGATGGCTGCAGGTAGATGGTGTCGAAGGCGGTGGCCAGGTAGTAGGGCACGTTGCCGGCCGAGAACTCGCCGAAGGTCTCCGCCCAGGCGACCGTCAGCTTGCCGGCCTCGCGGAACTCCTCGATCGCGGCGCGCAGTTCCTGGACCGTGGCGAGGCCGATGTTCCGCCCGCCGAGCTTGGCGATGAGCGCCTTGACCCGGTGGTCGCCGCGGGCGCGGCGCAGGCCGTCAAGCACGTCAGCCAGCAGCGGCCTGCGGCGGGCGAGCACGGCCGACACCGGGTCGGCCGGGCGGTCCTCGGCGAGCCCGTCGGTGAGATCGAGTTCCAGGATCAGCTGCGCCGTCCGGCGCTGGCGCAGTTTCATGACCTGATCCGCAATCATCGACTCGACCATGGGGTCAGCCTATGCGGCAAGGGCTTGCCATCGGCTATCGTCAGCCGCCATGGCCGACAGGGACGGTAACGGCTGGATCAGGTGCGCCCAGGGTCACCGGCACTGGGGCCGGTTCGGCGCCGCCGGGTTGCTCGCGTACGTCCCGGGCGCTGCCGGTACGTGCGTGCTGCTGCAGCGCCGGAGCTGGTGGGGCAACCACGGCGGCACCTGGGGACCGCCCGGGGGCGCGCG
>PMSW01000101.1 GCA_003168215.1 Actinomycetota bacterium | reverse complement strand
GGGCAGGTGACGCTGGCATTTCGCCGCCCCGGCCACAGCACGCCAGCGGACCGGGTGACGCCACGACCGCCGCGGCCCGACGGCCCGCGGCCCGCCGACCTGCGGCCGCCGCCCAGGCCAGTGCTGCCCGGGCCGGCTGTAATACCTGATGGTGACATAGTGGTGGCGCAGACGATATACGCATGGTAGTTTCCTCGTCACTCAAAGCAGCCAGCACCGCCTGGGCTCGCCGGTTGGCCGGACGGAATTGAGGAAGTAATCGCCCAGGCAGAGGTGGCCCCCCAGGCATAAGCGAGGTTCCCACTGAAAGCACGCATTCTCGCCCTCATGCTCGCAGTTGTCGTGGCCGCCGTCGCCGCGGTTCTGGTCCTCCGCCCCCACCGTGCCCCGCCATCCGCAGCTGGACCCGCGCCGATCTCGCATGGATACACCGCTGCAGCCCATCCGGCCGGCTTCCCGGATGCGGCGACCACGGGGGTGCCGGCCGGGATGACGCTGAAGAATGTGCCGGGTCAGGTCTCCAGCGGCCGGGGCTGGCATTATGACTCCCGCGGCTGGGTCGAGGTCGACGGCAACGGCGCCGTGCTGTCCGGGCTGTACATCCATTGCAACCTGAACATCGCCGCGTCCTACGTCACCATCAAGGATGTCCGGGTCGTCACCAGCGGGCCCTCGTCGTTCGGGATCAGCCTTCGGCGCACCACGGGCGTCACGATCGAGAATTCCACCATCAGCGGCGTGAACGCCACCAACGGCCGGGTAGCCAACGCCATCGACGATATCTACGGCAATTCTCGCGGAATGGTGATCAAGGACAACAACATCGCGGACTGGCGGACCGCGGTGCAGGTCTCCAGCGGCCTGGTGACCGGCAACTACATCCACGATCCCGGGTATAGGGCCGGGGACCACGTCAACGGCATCTACGACACCGGCTCCGCCCAGCCCCTCACCATCAGCGGCAACACCATCTTCAACAGCATGAGCCAGACTGACGCCATCACCCTCGAGCCATCCAGGCCCGGCCGCGCCGTGGCGAACAAGACCATCGAGTACAACCTGCTCGCCGGCGGCGGTTACGCCATCTACGGCGGCGGCACCAAGAATAACTCCACCTCGCACATCGTCATCAAAGACAATAGCTTTAGCCGGCTCTACTATCACCAAGGCGGCAAGTACGGCCCGGTTGCCTACTTTGACGCTAACGGCCAGGGAAATGTCTGGGCGGGCAACATCTGGTGCGGGAGCGCCCAGTCCCGCAGTGTCCGGTCCGCTAGTATCCGGGACGGCACCGGCCGGGCCGACAAGGTCTTACTCGCTGCCCTGGGCGGCGAGGTACGCACAGGCCAAGTCAACCGGGGCGGATGAGCAATTACATAGCTGGGGAAAGGCGCTGAATCGCTTGTCAGACCATCGGGCCGATCTGGGATCGGCCGCGTTGCAGGCAATGCGCCAGGTCGCTGGCCGCTCCGCGGAGGTAGTCCGCCGGATGGCGCGCCTGCTTCCCCCGTCGGTGCACGGATGGCTGCGTGACGGCGTTACCTGGCTCGGCAGGCACCGGCAGGCGCCGGCGATCGAGGACTGGTCCAGGCCGCTCATCGCGACGGCCTCCGGTGCTGCAGGGCCATTCCAGCCGTTCGGTGCAGTGACCGGGCCCCAGGTGACCGGACCGCCAGGGCCGGATAACGCGGCCGCTGCTGGCGGCCATGACCGGACCGTTCTGCGGTGCCTGGTAGTGACCAGCAGGCTGGACACGGGCGGGCTGCCGGAAGTGGCCGCCTTCCTGGCCCGCCGGCTGCCTGCCTATGGACTGACCACAGCGGTGCTAGACGTGACGCCCCAGCCGTCCGCCAGCGGGCGGCCGACCGGGCAGCTTGGTCGGATGCTCCTGTCGAACGGCATCGAGGTGCACGAAACTGACGAGGGCAGCGCCCCGGGCTGGATCGAGCGGTGGCGTCCGGACGTGATCAGCGGCCACGGCGCGCTGCCGAAATGCGTACTGGCCACCGCCCACCGGGCCCGCGTGCCCTACGTGGACACCCTGCACGGCATGCATGACCTGTTCCGGGCGGACTGGCAGGCGGAGGCTGCGCGCAGCTCGAAACTGTCCGTGATCGTGTCCGTCAGCGAGCTCGTGCGCGATCAGTACCTGGCCGGTAACCGCCATTTCCCGCCTGACCGGATCGTCACGATCCCCAACGGGGTGGACGACGAGCGGCGATCGGGTGGCGACCGGGCGGCCGCCCGCGACTGGCTCGGCCTCACCGACGAGTACCTCTTCGTGTCACTCGCGCGCAATTGCCTGCAGAAGAACACCTACGGTCTGGTAGCAGCATTCGGCGAGCTGGCACGCCGCCGCCCGGAGGCGCACCTGGTGATCGCCGGCCGCGTCGATGACGTCCGCTACTACCGGCAGGTGCTGCGGCTGCGCGAGAGCTTGCCCTGCCGTGAGCGTGTTCACCTGCGCGGTCACCTGGCAGCGCCCGCCGCGCTGCTCGCCGCCGCCGATGGCTTCGTCCTCGACTCCTTCTTCGAGGGCTGGGCACTGGCGTCGATGGAGGCGCTCTTCGCGGGCATTCCGGTGGTGCTCAGCGACGTCGGCGGAGCGCGCGAGCAGATCGGCCATGACCCTGCGCGCGGGTACCTGGTGACCAACCCGCTGGGCGATCCGCTGAGCGCGGACTGGGAATCGATCGCCGCCATTCGCTACCGGCCGCAGGCCAACCAGGACGAGTTCACGACGGCGATGGAACGCCTGGTCGCCGGGCGGGAAGATTATCTGCGTGATCGCAGTCGGCTGGCAGCCGAGTCCGCGGCACGCTTCAGCGCGCGCCGCTGTCTCGCGCAGCATGCCGCGGTCTTGCGAGCGGCCGCTACGGGCGCGGACCTGCCGGGCAACGGAGCCCGCGCCGGAGCAGCCGGCTCCGTGGCGTGATCGGCCAGTTACCAGCGCCCGCCGCGGCAGGCACGGGAGGCCGCCGGCTACTTCAGCAGTGCCCGGGGCTGGCCAGGATAGCTGCGCTGAGGGTCAGGATAGCTGCGCCGAGGGTGCAGCCTACTGCGCGCAGCCCGCCGGAATGCGGGCCAGACCTCACGCGCGGCCGCCCGGAACGCCGGCTCGCAGTCGCGACGCTCGCGTATCGCGGCGAGAAGTTCCGTCGTCGAGGCGCTTTCCGTGCCGAGTTCGGGGGCGGCGAACGGATCAGCTGTCCGGGGCAGCGCGCTGATCGCGGCCAGCAAGGACCCTTGCGCGGAGGTTGCGTCCGGGTCATCCGCAAGGCTCATCCGCCCGCTGGCCGCCTGCCCGGCCGCCACGAATCGCGCTGCCTGGCCGATGTCACCGTCGACCGGCACGCCGAGGCGAGCGAGGCGTTCGCCGAGTTCCGTCACCGCGGCAACGGGGTCCGCCATCAACTCGCCGAACTGAACGCTCACCAGCGGCATGCCCTCAGCGCCCTGCAAGCCGGAACGGGCATAGCGCTCCCACAGCGCGACGCAGTGAGCTTTACCGAGGCCGTCACGACGGCGAAGGGAAAGAGCGACCTCCAGTGGTTCACGGTGGACATAGACAGCGACGGGGGCGTGCGGCCATACCGACCGCCAGAAGGGCAGCGTCAGGCATGTCCGCGGATCTTTCCAGACCCATGCAGTCGTGGGATGAGCATGCCTGAAGACCGCATCGGCCTCATCGCGCATAACCACCGCAGCCGGGTCGCTTTCCCAGCCATCGTGCATTGCCGCCGGCGCGATGAATCTTCCGCCGAAGAGGTCAAGCAGCCGGTCATTGAATGCGACCAGAGACGTGCTCTCCCAGTGGCCGGTTGGGTTGTCCGGTGCAGCGTAGATGTCATCCTCGCGGCAGAGTGGCAAGCCAAGCAGGTTGATCACCCGGGTCATTACCGACGTCCCGCTGCGGTGCATCCCGAGTATCACGACCGGCCGGCCTGATGAAGGCACGAGCGGTGTTACCTCCTGCATGAATAGCTCCCATCGCTTTGATCTGGCACGAAAGCCGCCGCAATCCGCGCGTCATGTCACGTCAGGATCGCATCATCGCGGCGGACGACGACGTAGCGATTCATGGGGCTGGGCCGTGCCGCGTCGAGTTCGCGGGAATGCGCCACGGAGACAAACCGGCCGAGGCCGCCGTCGTAGAATCCGATGTCATAGGAGAAGGCACGCAGCTCGTCGAGGACCGGCCGGACTTCCAGCCCATCCAGGATCATCGCCCAGCTGATGCGCCTGGCCCGGAACAGGCCAAATGCACCGAGCAGGACCGCGCGTTCGCCGCCGGCAGTATTAACTTTGAGAACGTCCACCTGGGCAAGGTCCAGGTCCGCAACGAACTGGTCCAGGGTGGTGACAGGAAAGTCGTGGCCGGTATTGTCCGCGGCCGCCGTAACCCGGTTGAGGTAACGCCGCTCCGCGGCGACGATCCTGCCGTTGCCCGCCTGCTCGCCGAGTGCCAGGGCATGCGTTCCGACCCGGCTGAGGAGGCCGTTGGCACGGATATTCATTTCGAGCATCTCCAGGTTGACCGGATCGGGCTCGCAGGCATGCACGGTCGCCCCGGTGCGGGCTGCTGACATCGTCCACGTGCCAATCGACGCGCCCACGTCCACCGCCACTCTGCCCGGCCCGAGCGTTGCGGCCAGAAGTGCTAGCTCTGGCTCGATGAGGTCCCGGAACAACACCAGCGTGGGTATCAGCTGAGACGGGTAGCGGAAAGAGATGCTCAGCTGATCACGGCTGGTCCGTATTTGCGCGTAATCGGGGCGGCGAACGGCAAGAACGGACAGCCGCGCCAGCCCGGCCGTGGTACGGGCGACGCCGACTTGGCGTGTCCCCCAGACGATTCTGCGCCTCTTCCGGGCTGCACTGGCAACGCCATTGAGCATCGTGCGACCTCCCTAGTTAGGCTGACAAACTCTATTGGCACGCTGACTTCGCCACGCGGTATCAGCAATCTTCGCCACGCGGTATCAGCAATTTTCGCCTCTTTGCCCGGATAGGCCAGCAACAGCATGGAAGGCGTTATATGCGATAATTGCCCATTCCGGCAATGGTCACTCACTGCCGCCCGGTGCACGCTAAGCTGCCAAATATGCTGCCCGACCTCGCGATCGTTATTGTCACGCATAACAGCGTTCATGTAGTAGGTGATCTGCTGGACTCATTGCCCGCCGCCCTTGACGGCCTTACCGCTGATGTAGTCGTCGTCGACAACGCATCAGTTGACGGAACGGCCGATCTGCTGGCAGCCCGGGGCGGGTGCCGTGTCGTTCGCTCGGCCAATATCGGATACGCCGGGGGAATTAACCTCGGGGTGCGCGAGGCGATGACGGCGGAGGCAATCCTTATCCTGAACCCCGACGTTCGTCTCTACGAGAAGTCGGTGCCCCCGCTCGTGGCGGCATTGCAGGAACCGGCTGTTGGCATTGTCGCCCCGCAGGTCCGGTCTGCGCAGGGGGCGCTTGAACTGTCGCTGCGGCGTGAGCCCACCCTGCCGCGAGCACTCGGACTCACCAAGACAAGGCTGGCAGTCTTCTCTGAGCACGTTCACCGGCGATCGGACTACGCCAGCCCGCGGACGGCGGACTGGGCACTGGGGGCTGTCCTGGCCATGTCACGGAAATGCTACGACACGCTGGGCGGCTGGGATGAGACGTACTTCCTGTACTCCGAGGAGACTGACCTCTCGCTGCGGGCGCGAGATGCGGGCCTGCTCACCTGGTACGAGCCACGCGCGGTTGCGGTCCATATCGGCGGGCAGTCCGGCCGCAGCCACACGACGCACGCTATGCAGATCGTCAACCGGGTGCGGCTCTACCGGCGGCGCCATAACGCGTTCGCCTCCTGGTGCTACTACTGGCTCGCGGTCGCGAGCGAGCTTTCCCGGGTGCCGCGCGGGCACCCGGAGTCCTGGTCCGCCGCGGCGGCCCTGCTCAGGCCCGCACGGCGTCCCGCTGAGCTCGGCTGCTCCGGCCAACTCATGCCGCAGTGATGTCGCGGGAAGCCGCAGTGATGTCACGGGAAGCAGTGATGTCACGGGAAAGGGGGAAAAGCCGTGACGGTGCTGACCAGCCCGCGCAGCAGGGTAACTAAGACACTCGGCGGATCTGACGCGGTGACGCTGCTGAGCTGTTACGTGTTCCTACTGATGATCGTCCCCTCGTCTCTTGTCGTCGGGTCCTTCGGCGCCGCTGGCGCACCATCCGCGCTGTTTGCCGGGGCTCTGCTGTGCTGGTACCTCGTCCTGCGGCAGAATTCTGCCTTTCAGCTGGACAGAGGGAAGCAGCCGATGCGGCTTGCCGCGATCCTCTTTGGCTGTTCCATCGTCGCCACGTACGTGTCGGCGAACCGCAGCGCGATGTCCCTCTTGCAGCAAAACGCCGCCGACCGCGGTCTCATCGTGGTGGCCGGATGGGTCGCCGTGCTGTTGCTGGCAGCCGACGGGATCAGGACCGCTGACCGGCTGAGGACTCTGCTCCGCCGGATCGTCGCGGGCGCCACGGCGATATCCGTGATGGGGATGGTGGAGTTCGTTACGGGATCCGATCTTAACAAGTACGTCGTCATTCCCGGCCTGACGGTGCACGCGCAGTTCACGGACCTGATGAACCGTGACGGCCTGTCCAGGGTAACGGCAACGACGGCGCAGCCGCTTGAGTACTCGGCGGTGCTGGCGATGAGCCTGCCACTCGCGATCCATCAGGCCCGCAACGCGCCCCGTGCCCTCCGGCTCCGGCGCTGGCTGCAGGTCGCCCTTATCGCGGTCGCCATGCCGATGAGCGTGTCCCGGTCCGCCATCTTCGGGCTCGCCGTCATTGCGATCGTGCTCCTTCCCACCTGGCCCAAGCGCGACCGGCGCCGGGCGTACCTCGCGCTGCTCGCGTCGCCATTGCTGGTGTGGCTGTTCGCGCCAGGCCTGCTGGGCGACTTCGGGGGACTGTTCAGCCAGATCGGCACCGACTCGAGTAGCACGTCGAGGACCGGCGCGTACTCGGCTTCCGTGCCCTTCATCGCCCACCATCCGTGGTTCGGCCAGGGGTTCCAGACGTTCTTCCCGCAGACATACTTCTTCGTCGACAACCAGTACCTCACCTCGCTGATAGAAACCGGCGTGGTCGGAGCCCTGGCTTTACTGACGCTCTTCGTGACGGGCTGGCTGACGGCGCGGAGCGCGCGCCTTGCGGCAGTCGATGCCCAGACCCGCGATCTCGCGCAGTGCCTGGCCGCATCGGTGGCCGCTGCCGCAGTATCGTTCGGGACCTTTGACGGGCTGGAATTCTCGATTGCGCCCGGCCTGTGCTTCCTGCTGCTCGGCTGCGTAGGGGCGGCATGGCGGCTTGCAGGCGGGCGGGGCCGGCGCGATCACTCGTACTCAGCCGGCTGACTTGCCCGCCCTCGCTGGCTCGCCCGCATTGGCGGCCCGCCGAGATCTGCCGTCATTAGGTTCCGCGGGCCAGTGGTCTGGCTCCGCCAACGGCCAGTGGTCCGGCTCAGCGAACGCGGTAGCGCCGGATGGCCCCGCGGCGGCATGCCCCGGGGCTCGCTCAGAAAACCGCCGCGCAGGCCGGCTCCGCCGCCGGGTGATCCGCCCGTCGACGACAATCGGAATCCCGAACACGAGCAGCAGTCCCAGCGCCGTCACGATGACGAGCGGCCGCAGCGTCTGACTGACGCTGAGCGTCGCCCGCGGGGACCAGAATAGCGTCGCGGTCCGGACCTGGTCGCGTGGCTTGATGCCGAATTGCGACTGCAGCTGCGACAGCTTCAGGCTGAGCTCGCCGGTTACGGCATGCATCGTACTTTGCGCGGCAGCCGGGTTACTCCCAGTCACCGTGATCACGAGAACCGAGCCCGTGGTGGTCGACGAGTACGGTGCCAGCGCGACGGTGTACGGGTCGGCGAAGCCCTCGGCGGCGAGGCCCTGGATGGTGCCCGGCGCCATGACCTGCTGGCTGAGCGCGTCGGCGGTAAGGGTCAGCGAAGGGCTGAAGCTGAGATACGGATTGCCGCCGTTCTGCTTGGCGGCAGACTGTGACGCCAGCAGGACCACCGAGGAATCCGACTGGTAGCTCCGCGGCAGAGTGGCCACTGCATAGCCCGTGCCGGCCGAGACCAGGACGAGCAGCAGGACAGTCAGCTTCCAGCGCTTTAGCCAGATATAAGATGATTCGCTCAAATTCATTGAGACCGTCCAAATGGTCGAATCCAGGGGCACATGCTCTTCCGGAAACCGCAAGGGCCGGATCGCCGCAGCGCTAAACTCCTAGCACTGAAACAAGGGCCTTCAGCCTTCTTCGGGCTGAGCCTACAGCGCTGTAGATAGGCCGTGTCGCGCCTTAGCTGATTGTGACTACCGTATCGCGTAGGTCCGGTATCGTTCCTATCATGTCTGCAGTCTTAACGGGCGCCGCAGAGCAGCCGCGGGATCTGGGGGAGTGACAGATGAGCGTTGCTCCGGGTGCCGCGGGAAAGTTCCTGCGCATGGCAGCGATAGCCGTGGTGCTGATCCTGGCGGCCGGCCTGGGCTATGACTTCAAGAACACCCCGCCGACGTACCTGCAGACCGCAACTGTCATATTTTCCATACCAGAGTCGCGAACTATCCCCGATGCATATGAATCGCTCGCCCCGTCCCTTATATCAAGCGGTGCCGCGATGGCCCAGATCATGATGAGCCCGCAGTCTCAGCGCCGGATCCAGGCAAGGGGCGGAACCGCCGACTACGACCTGGCCCTTATCAACTTCTACAATGAAGATTACCCGAATTACAGTGACCCGGTAATCAGGCTCAAGACGGCCTCGCCGAGCCCGGCAGTTACCCGCCGTACCTTCTGGGTCGCGAAGCGACTGCTCAAGCACCTGCTCCGGGCCCGGCAGGTAAAGGCTGGCGTATCGCGGCGCTACCGCATTACTGCCCAGATCGTCGGGGATACCGGGCCTGTCGTGCAGGCAGGCTCGGCAAAGCGGGTGTATGGCGGCCTCGCGCTGCTGACGTTGGTGGCGGCGTCCCTGGTGTGGGGTTTCCTCGGCAGGCGGATAAACGCCCGGGGGCCCGTTATCGGTAATGCCCGATCACCGGCTGACAGCTGACACGCTAGCCAGGGTGCGCGCCCGCGGCCACCGGTATCGCGGTGGGGCGGAGTCTCCCCCCGGCCTGGGTACCGGCTAGCAGCGCCGCGGCGATGCGTTGTGCTGCGTGGCCGTCCCACAGGGCTGGCCGGCGGGGAGCGGGCGGGTCGGTGAGTACGCCGCGTGCTGCTGCGATGATGCTGGCGGGGTCGCGTCCTACCAGCTGGTTGGTGCCTTCGGTGAGCGTGATGGGGCGTTCGGTGTTGTCTCGCAGGGTGAGGCAGGGGACGCCGAGGATGGTGGTTTCCTCCTGGACGCCGCCTGAGTCGGTGAGAACGAGGCGCGCTGATGCCTGCAGCGCGATGAAGTCGAGGTACCCGGCCGGGGGTATGACGCGGATCTGGCTGCTGACGCCGGCGCTGTGCAGCCGGTCCGCCGCCCTGGGGTGGGCTGGCAGCACGAGCGGGCACAGCCGCGCGACTTCGCCGAGAGCCCGGATCATGGGGACCAGGACGGCGGGGTCGTCCACGTTCGCCGGCCGGTGCAGGGTGGCCAGGCCGTATCCTCCGGGCTTGAGGCCGAGCCGGGACAGGGTGCCGCCGCTGGTTGCCCGGTCGATGTTCGCCAGCAGGGTGTCGGCCATGACGTTGCCTGCGAGGTGGATCTGGTCGTCCCGGTATCCCTCTGCCTGCAGGTTGCCGACGGCGTCGGCTGAGGGAGCGAAGAGGTAGTCGCTGACCCGGTCGGTGACGACGCGGTTGATTTCCTCGGGCATCGACCAGTCCCGGCTGCGCAGGCCGGCTTCGACGTGGGCCAGCAGCGCGCCGGACTTAGCGGTAACCAGCGCGCATGCCATGGTGGAGTTCACGTCGCCGACGACCACGACGGTGTCTGGCCGCACCTGGCCAGCCAGCGGCTCGAATGCGGTCATGACGCGGCCGGTCTGGGCGGCGTGGCTGCCCGGGCCGGCGCCGAGGAAGTAGTCGGGCTGCCGGATGGCCAGGTCGGTGAAGAAGACGTCGTTCATGGCCGGGTCGTAGTGCTGACCGGTGTGGACGAGGATGACCTCCGCGCCGCGTTCCTCCAGCGCATCCATGACGGGCTTGATCTTCATGTAGTTGGGGCGTGCTCCCGCGACGCAGATGACGCGCATCCGTTCTGCGCCTAGAGGGTTTCGACGTTGTCGCCGGTGAGGGTGTGGCGGCAGTCGAGGATATAGGTGGCGTGGGCGGTGATCTCGGTGGTGTTGAAGGCGTCGTGGTCGGTGAGCAGGATGACGGCGTCGGCGGCGGCGAGTTCTTCGGGGGTGGGTTCGACCCGGGTGATGGCGGGGGTGCTGGTGGCCTGGCTGGTGTGCGGGTCGGCCGCGCGGACGTTGGCGCCCATGGCGTGCAGCAGTTGGGCGACGCGGAGGGCGGGTGACTCGCGGGCGTCGCCGGTGTTTTTCTTGTAGGCCAGGCCGAGCAGCAGGATGCGGGATCCGCGGACCGGGCGGCCGCGGGTGTTGAGCGCGAGGGTGAGGCGGCGGGCGACGTAGTCGGGCATGTGGTTGTTGATGTCGTTGGCGAGCTCGACGAAGCGGAAGTTCTGGCCGAGGGTGCGCTGGACGCGCCAGGACAGGTAGGAGGGGTCGATGGGCAGGCAGTGGCCGCCGACGCCGGGCCCGGGGGTGAACGGCATGTAGCCGAAGGGCTTGGTGGAGGCGGCGCTGATGGCTTCCCAGATGTTGATGCCGAGGTCGTGGGCGAACATGGCGAGTTCGTTGACCAGGGCGATGTTGACGTGCCGGAAGGTGTTCTCGATGATCTTGGCGAGTTCGGCCTCGCGAGGGGAGGAGACGGCGACGGTGTGCTCGACGATGCCGTGGTAGAACTCCTGGACTGCTTGCAGGGAGGCGGCGTTGATGCCGGAGATGACCTTGGGGGTGGTAGCCAGGGTCCAGGTGGTGTTGCCGGGGTCGATCCGCTCGGGGCTGTAGCCGAGGTGGAAGTCGGTGCCGGCGACCAGCCCGGAGCCGTCCTCGAGCCAGGGCAGCACCTGTTCCTGGGTGGTGCCGGGGTAGGAGGTGGATTCGACGATCACGGTCGCGCCGGGCCGCAGGTAGCGGGCCAGCGTGCGGCTGGCCGCCTCAAGGTAGGCCAGGTCGGGCAGCCCGTCGCGCAGCGGCGTGGGGACGGTGATCACCGCGGTGTCGAATCCCGCGCACGCCCGGGCCTCGCAGCTGGGCCGGAACGTCCCGGCCGCCACCGCCGCCGCGAGCTCGGCACTGGGCACGTCCTCGATATAGGACTCCCCGGCCTCCAGCAGCTTCACCCGCCCGCCGTCCACGTCATAACCGATCACCAGGTGACCCGCCCCCGCCGCCCGCATCGCCAGCGGCAGGCCCACATACCCCAGGCCAGCCACAACCACGGTCTTCATGCGCGTTCTCCTCGCGTAGTCGCCAGCCCGGGACCAGCCGCCTGGGAGGTGCCGCCCGGCGGCCGTGCCTGCTGGGAGGTGCCGCCCGGCGGCCGTGCCTGCCCGAGCTGGGCATCTCCCCGCAGCGCATCCCTGCGACGGGCCCGCCGGCGTGCCGGGCGGCGCAGCAACTCGCGCGCGACCAGGCCGATGAACCAGATGTTGGTGGTCAGGTAGCGGCGGCCGAGCCGGGCAGGTTCCTGCCACGCCCGGTAGAGCCACTCCAGGCCGTGATCCTGGTACCAGGCCGGAGCCCGCCGGGTGAGTCCCGCTAGCACGTCGAAGGATCCGCCCACCCCGTGCACGACGCCCGCCCGCGTGCTCTTGCCCCACTGGCTCACGAACAGCTCCTTTTTCGGCGATGACATGCCGATGAACAGCAGATGGGCGCCGGACCGGCGGATCTCCGCCGCGACGTCGGGCTCCTGCTCCGCCCGGAAGTAGCCATCCCGGGCGCCCGCCACGGCCAGGCCCGGGTACCGGCGGGCGATCTCGGCCAGCATCCGGTCGAGTACGTCCCGCCGCGCCCCGAGGAAGTAGACGCGGTAGGCGCGGCGGGCGGCTTCATCGAGCAGTTCGAGGAACAGGTCGATGCCGGCTACCCGTTCCGGTACCGGCGAGCCCAGCATCCGGCTTGCCCACACCACCGACTGGCCATCGGCCAGCACCATGCTGGAGCCGGCCACTGCGTTCCGCAGCCCCTCGTTCCGGCGCATCGCCACGACCTTCGCCGCATTGACCATCCCGACGGACAGGTGGCCCCCGTGCTCCACGGCATCGGTGCACCGGGTGACGGCCTGTGCCATCGTCAGCGCATCGACGCCGACGCCGAACAGGTCGCGCGGCGCCATCCCGACAGCCTCGTGATCCATCACGGTGCCGCCTCCGCCGCCACCGGGACCGCCGCCATCGCCGGCAGCCATGCATACAAGAGCCACCCCAGCTCGTAAGGCCGGCACTCGTGATCGACGGCTCCGGGACGGAACACCTGGTCCAGCGCCTTCAGGCGCATCCTGGGATGGAGCCGGGTGGATGCCGCGCGGACTCCGCGCACCACCTTCCGGCGGTCACCGCGCGCCACCTTGCGCCAGGTGACCGGCGGCTCATCGAGCAGCAGGCTCTCCGCGGTCTCGGGTGGCCTTGCCAGCCACCGCAGGCCACGGCCGATGGCCTCGAGGTGACACTGGCCGCCGGCGTCGGCGAGGTCGAGCAGCGCCATCGGCGCCATCGCATGCTGGTGCACGCTGTACACCGGGTAGCCCTCGACGACGCCTCCGGTGCGTGAGTCGTAGTGCCACCACCACTGCCCGGCCTTGCCCTGCGCGCGGCAGATCGCGGCTGCCACGGAGTCCGCGGCAGCCAGCGCCTCGGGATCGTCGGCGCTGCTGTGCAGCCGCGCGAGCGCCTGGACCGGGTACACCTGATCGGCGAAACTGCCGACGTGCGAGCGGTACCAGGACGACGTCCCGCCGATCACGTGCGGATAGACGGCGCCGCGAGCGGCCAGCAGGCGGTGCCGCGCGGCCGCCAGGTGCCGCTCCACGTCAGCCTGCGCGCGCGCCGCCACCAGCCCTGTCACTATCCAGGCCGCATCCACCACGTCCAGCGGGTCGGTGCCCAGGTCAAGCTCCGCAAGCCGCTCAAGCGCGTGCGGCAGCTCGCTGTGCTTGGCCTCGGCCGCCGCCCAGCACAGCAGCGCCACGTCGCCGCGGCTGGTCATGGCATCCAGCTTCGCGGCCAGGCGTCCTACCAGCCCGTGCCCGTCCTCGCCGGCCAGCACCTCGCGCTGGACCTGATCGGGCAGGCGCAGCAGGCCGAGCGCGGCGATGGCGCCGTAGCGCGAGCTGGTGCCTGACGGGTTCAGCTGCCAGCCGCCGCCGTGCGGCAGGCTCGTCCCGGACAGCGTGAACGCGAACTCGCCGTCGACCAGGGACTGCGGCAAGACGCGGACAGACAGCCGCAGCAGGCGCCGTACCAGGGCGGCACTTGACGGGTCGTGCCCGGCGATCAGGCCGAGCCGGGAAGTGTCCGTTGTCATCGCAGCGCCGTCCACGGAAGCTGCCTCCTCGCTGCGCAGCACCACGACTCATCGGCGTCGAGAGCCTCGCTCCCCACGTGGCTACACCCCTCCCGGTCTTGTATGGCCTGACTCCTGGCGATTGCCGGCGGGGCATCCGGGACCAGCCATGCTGGCCATGCGCAATCAGCGGACGCCGTCTCATTCGGCAACATCAAGTAATCAATCGACTACATCAAGTGAGATGGTAGCGGGCCTGAGTCGGTGCCGCTACGGTTTCCGGATGGACGCACTCGATGTCGATGGCGCCTGGGTCTTCACTCCGCGTATCCACAGTGACAGGCGGGGAAGCTTCCTCGAATGGTTCCTTAACGCAGAATTCCAGGCCGATCTGGGGCATAAGCTCGATGTTGCTCAGGCCAACTGCTCGGTATCCTTACGCGGGGCCATCCGCGGCATCCATTTTAGTGATGTACCTCCTGGCCAGGCAAAATACATTACCTGCGTGAGCGGAGCGATTCTCGATGTCGTCGTGGACATCCGAATCGGGTCCCCCGGATACGGGCGCTGGGCGGCGGTCCCGCTCAATGAGGAGACCCGGTGCGCCGTGTTCGCCGCCGAAGGACTGGGGCACGCATTTATCACGCTGAGCGACCAGGCCACCGTGCTTTACCTGTGCTCCACTCCCTATGCGCCCGCCCGCGAGCGCGGCGTGCACCCGCTCGACCCCGACATCGGCATCGCCTGGCCCGAGGGCGCGGCGCCGATCTTGTCGGACAAGGACGCGGCGGCGCCCTCCCTCGCGCAGGCACGCTCCGCCGGGCTGCTCCCGGATTACGCTGCCTGCCTGGCTCACGCCGCGCGCCTGCGCGGCGCCTGACGGCGTGCGCCTGACGGCGTGCGCCCGGCTGCGGCCGCCGGTGAGCGCCGTCGAAGTCCCGATGCGCCTACCCAGGGTCCATCCGGTGCGCGGCCGCGGTGCCATTGCCGGATGCTGCGCTACCAGAGCCGGGCAGGTTCCCGGTACGGTGGCGGCTTGGCCAGTGGCCGAGTCCGCGGTGCGGAGTCGCGGCCGGATCCCACTGCAAGGACGCGACGGTCGCCCGGTACAGCGGCATCTGCGCACCACCGGTGCTCCGGCGCGGCGGGAGGCTCACCCGGACGTCTCGGCGGAGCGATAAGGGCCCGGTGCTGTCGAACGCGGTGGGACGGGCGAGCCATGCGTCCGGCGGGGGAGACATGCTGGCCGTCTCGCCCTTGATGTCCATGCCCGCGGTCACGTTCCCCGGCGCAGCGTCGGCCGCGGCCGTTTCCGGCACGGGGTCCGCCGCGGGCTGCCGCTCCTGCTCGCCGGAGAGTCGCCGCAGCGATGCAATGACCGGCCGCAGGTAATACAGCAGCAGCCCGATCACTGCGACCCCCGCCAGCCCGCCGGCGATCAGTGCCGTCAGGTCGTTGGGTGCCACCCGTGCCGCCGCGCCGGCCAGCGCGCCCGCCAGCGCGCCCCCCGCCAGCGGAATCCATAGCCGGGCGGCGAGACCGCGCAGCCGGACGCCCGTCTTATGCAGCTCGACGATGTACCAGGGGAGCACGAGGCCGGCCGCGACGGCGGCCTCGGCCATGGAGAGTCCGGCGATGCCGCCGGCCTTGGCTCCTGCGACGAGCGCAGGGATCAGCACGACTATCCACGCCAGCTGAAGGGTGAAGACCACGCGGGATTTGGCAAGCACCACGAAGAAGTCATAGGTGAGCTCGAAGAAGATCTGCAGGGCCGAGAGCGCGGACAACCAGATCAGCGCCTGGGCCGCGGGCAGCCACTGAGTGCCGTAGATCAGCCCGACCAGCGGAATGGCCGCGGCGCTGATAGCCAGGCACACCGGCAGGGTTACCGCGCCGAGCAGTTCCGCCACGGACATGAATCCGGAGCGCATCGCCGCCGGGTCATGCCGGAGGCGGGAGAATGCCGCCGGTGCCACGTTGCGGACCGGCTGCGAGAAGATCGTGAGCGGCCAGTTCGAGAGATTCGAGGCCAGCGCGAAGAAGCCCAGCGCCGTGACGCCGAGTACGCGGCCGACGACGAGCTGGTCCACGTTTTCGACGATGAAGAGGATGACGTTCGATCCGGCCAGCGGGAGGCCGAATCTGAGCAGCGCACGGGCCTTAGCCCGGTCAAAGCCGAGGCGGAAGGGCTGCGGGGAGAACCACAGGAGCGGCACGAGGGCAGCGGCGCAGCCGGCCAGCCGGCCGATAGCCAGGCTCATCGCCCCGAAGCCTGACAGCGCCAGGACCACGGTCACCGCGGTGCCGAGCCAGATATTGACCTGGTCCACGATCATTCTCAGGTCCTGGCGGAAGTTCCGCGTGAGCAGCCCGATCGGCGTGGCCACAATGCCGTCCACTATCACCACGATGCAGAGCACCCTGACCACGCTCGTCGCGGCCGGGTCGCCCATCGCCGAGGCATAGGCGGGGGCGCCGAAATAGCAGCCTGCGTACATGGCGAGGCTGTTGGCAATGGCAATGGTGGCGATGGTCGGTGCGATCTCGCCCGGCTCGCCGGGCCAGCGCACGATGGCGAGGCCCACGCCGAGGTCGTTAAGGTTCACCAGGATCCGCTGCGCCACGTAGGCAACTGCGTAAACTCCGAATGCGTGCGGGCCGAGCAGCCGCGCGAGCATGATGCCGATTCCGATGGTACCGAGCTTGCCTAGGGCGCTGTTGGTGAAGCTCCACCCCAGTGCCCGGCTCGCCCGGCCTGCCAGGGTTGCTTTGCCGCCCGCCCGGTGCTGCGCGACGCGGGTCGGCCGGGGGTGCCGCGACGCCGCGTTTCGGAATCTGGCGAACCGTCGCCGGCCGTTGCCCTGCCTGGCATTGCGGGACGCCCGCCGCGCCCGCCGGCCGCCTGGCGGCATGCCGCCAGGCGGCCTAAAGGATAGCTTCATGAATCTCGGCGGCGCGATGGGCCCAGCTATGCCGGGATGCGAACGCTCTGCGCAGCGATATCAGGGCCGGTGACCTGACCTCGCGCAGCAGCCGTTCAACATGATCGGCAAAGACGCCCGGCTCAGCCGCGACCGCCACCAGATCGGTATCGAGCCAGCGAACTGCCGGCAGGTCCGTGGCGACGACAGCACGTCCGGCGGCCAGGTACTCCAGCGTCTTCAGCGGGAAGCTGCCGCGATTGAACTGGCTGTCGCAGTAAGGCACCACTCCGACGTCGATGAGCCGCAGGTAACTTGGCAGCACGCTGAATTCCTTCGGCCCTACCCAGCGAACGTTGGGCCGGCCGAGCAGGGCGTTCAGCCGCCTGGGCTGGAAGGCGGCGTTCTTCGGCCCGACCAGCAGGAGTGACCGGCCCCGGTCGGCAACCGCTTCCAGCATGCGAAGATCGATGCGCTCGTTGATATGGCCGACGAAACCTACGACAGGCCCGTGGAGTTCCACATCGGCCGGGAGCGGAGCGCGGTCAACGCCGGTGTACGCGTCCACGTCTGTGCCGTAAGGGATCAGCACTGTCTCATGACCCCGGGTCCGCCAGGTGCCGGCCACGACCGGGCTGGCGGCAACAATCAGATTGGCTGCCGCCGCCACCACGCGCTCCTGCGTATCGAGGCGCGTCGCATTCAGGCCGAACAAGGCGGCGCCGCCGACATAGTCATCCTGTGCCCAGTAAATCCGCACCGCTTCGCCGCAGCTACCGAAGACCTGATACTGCGGCCAGGCGGAAATGACCGCGCGAACCTGACCGCCCAGCTGGGCCGCGGCCTTGCGCAAATGGCGCCGGGTTAGCGCGGCAGTAATGGCGGTCATGCCGCGCTTGGACGCCAGCGGCGCCACGATTGGCGTCAGCCGCGCCAAGCCGGGTGCCTGCAGCCGGAGGCCTGGGTATTTCACGCAACTGACCGCTTTGCGATTGAGTAAGGGGGTAAGGCGCGATACCGGCGGATCCACGTAGAGCACTGGAACCAATCTAGCGAGATGCTCAGCCACGTGCTGGTCGGCCAGCTTTATACCGTCATAGCTGTTGGCTGCGCAGAGCACCACCATGTCGTCCCAGCGGTGGTCAGTCGCAGCGACCATTCGCACGTCTGGTTCCTTCCGACTGCATGACGAGACCATGGGAAACTCAGCACGAGACCATGGTAAATTCAGGTGCCTATTGGGATGGCGGCGAAACTGGCCGGCGGCCTACCCAGCTGATGCCAGCGTGCCTTGCAGCGCACTTCGCCGATTGCGGTTCTGTGACATGTTACAGGCAGCGCCGGGAAAAGATGCATGTGAAGCTGGCAGTTCGCTTTACGACAGCCTAATTTATTAGCTAATTAACCCGATCTGCGTTTTCAGCCGATAAGCTCGGGGAACGCCCGCTTTAGCGCGGCACGCCAGTCGCCGATCGGCTTGATGGCGCCGGAAGCCCAGCGGTCGTGGCCGAGCACGCTGTAGGCAGGCCGCGGCGCGGGCCGCGGGTAAGCACCGCTGGTGGTGGGCCGCACCCGTGCCGGGTCGGCGCCAAGCAGCCGGAAGACCTCCTGGGCAAGCCCGAACCATGTCGTCTGGCCCGAGCTCGTCGCGTGGTAGATGCCTGCCCCCGCTCCCGACCCTGCCAGCGCGATGATCCGGTCAGCGACATCGACCGTCCAGGTGGGCTGCCCGCACTGGTCAGCAACCACATCGACGGTCGGCCGCTCACTGGCCAGCCTGATCATCGCGGCGACGAAATTAGGCCCGTGCGCTCCGTAAAGCCAGGCTGTCCGCACCACATGGCCGGTTCCGGGAAGGAGCCCGAGCACCGCTCGCTCCCCGGCCAGCTTGGTCCGCCCGTAAGCGGTACGCGGCCCGGGGCGGTCATGTTCGGTGTAGGGCCGCTGGCCGTCCCCGCCGAACACGTAATCAGTGGACACCTGCACCAGGACGGCACCGCTGGCCGCGCAGGCGGCGGCGATGTTCTCCGCGCCCCGCCCGTTCACCAGCAGCGCATCGTCCTCGTGCGCCTCGGCATCGTCCACCGCCGTCCAGGCCGCGCAATTGACCACGACGGCTGGCCGGTGACGCCGCAGCGCCCCGCGGACCGCGGCCTCGTCGGTCACGTCGAGCTCGCCGCGGGCCAGGCTGGTGACGTCCGCACCCCGCTTGCGCAGGACGGTGACGAGATCCCGGCCGAGCATCCCCCCGGCGCCCGCGACGAGCCACTCACTCATGCGACGGGAACCGGGCCAGGCCGGCGGAGCGGCTGCCACCAGCCGCGGTTCTCCCGGTACCACCGCACTGTCGCGCTAAGCCCGTCCCGGAAGGGCGTGCGGGGCGCGTAGCCCAGTGCCCGCAATGCAGAGTCGTCGATGCAGTAGCGGCGGTCGTGCCCCTTCCTGTCCTCGACGCGCGCGACCATGCCCCAGTCCGCGCCGCAGCATTCGAGCAGGGCGCCGGTCAGCTGGATGTTCGTCAGTTCGGCGTCGCCGTTGATGTGGTACACCTTCCCGCGCTCGCCGCGCTCAAGGACCAGCTGGATGCCACGGCAGTGGTCGTCCACGTGGATCCAGCCGCGCGCGTTGCCGCCATCGCCGTAGAGCGGGACCTGCCGCCCGTCGAGAAGGTTGGTGACGAACAGCGGGATCACCTTTTCGGGAAACTGGTAGGGGCCGTAGTTGTTGCAGCAGCGGGTGACGCGCACATCGAGCCCGTGGGTCCGGGCGTAGGCCCGTGCCATCAGGTCGCCGCCGGCCTTCGCGGCGGCGTACGGCGAATTCGGCGCGAGCGGGGCATCCTCCGACCACGAGCCGTGTGCCACGCTGCCGTAGACCTCATCGGTGGACACCTGGACCACCCGCCGGACTCCCGCGTCCAGGCACGCCTGCAGCAGGAGCTGGACGCCGCTGACATTGGCGGCCACGAAATCGGACGCGCCAGCGATGGACCGATCGACATGGGTCTCGGCGGCGAAGTTGATCACGATGTCATGGCCGGGGACGACCGCCGCGAGCAGCACCGGATCACAGATGTCACCGCGGGTGAAGGTGAGTCGCGGACTGCCCTGCACCGGTTCCAGGTTGGCCAGGTTGCCCGCGTAAGTGAGCTTGTCAAGGACGGTCACCCGGGCATCGGTGAACCCGGGATACCCGCCGGCCAGCAGCGTGCGCACGTAATGCGAGCCGATGAACCCGGCTCCGCCCGTCACGAGGATTCTCATGAGCTGATCTGCACCTTACTGTGATCGCCGAGTACCAGGCGGTGTGCCTTGGGCACCCGTGGTGCCGGGGTTACCTCCACGTCGTGACCGATGAGTGATGCCTCGATGCGCCTGACCCCGCGGACGGAAGCCCCGCGCATGATGATGGAGTACTCGATCTCGCTGTCGACAATGACGCAGTCCTGCGCCACGGAGGTGAACGGGCCGATATAGGAGCGTTCCACCCTCGTTCCCGCGCCGATGATGGCGGGACCCACGATGCGGGAACGGCTGACCCAGGCGCCGCTCTCGATCACCACCCGGCCGATGAACTCGCTCGCATCGTCGACGACGCCCTGCTGCCGTGCTTCCACCCCTTCTAGCACTATGCGATTGACCTCGAGCATGTCGGCGACGTTGCCGGTGTCCTTCCAGTACCCCGAGATGGTCGTGGACCGCACCTTGTGGCCGTTGTCGATAAGCCACTGCAGGGCCTCGGTGATCTCGAGTTCTCCGCGGCCCGACGGCGCCAGGTGCCGCACAGCCTCGTGCACGTCGGGGGTGAAGATGTAGACGCCCACCAGTGCGAGATCGCTCTTCGGGTGCGGCGGCTTCTCCTCCAGCCCGACCACCTCGCCCGCGTCGTCGAGTTCGGCGACGCCGAACTGGCGCGGATCCGGCACGGTGGTCAGCATGATCTGCGCATCAGGCCGGCCTGACCTGAACTCATCGACCAGCGGGCTGATGCCGCCGACGATGAAGTTGTCCCCGAGATACATCACGAAGTCGTCGTCGCCGAGGAAGTCACGGGTGATCAGCACCGCGTGCGCCAGCCCGCGCGGGGCATCCTGCCGGATGTAGGTGACATCCAGCCCGAATGCCCTGCCGTCCCCCACCGCCGCCTCGATTGCCGCCGCGGTGTCTCCCACCACGATCCCGACGTCCGAGATGCCGGCATCCCTGATGGCCTCAAGGCCGTAGAACAGCACGGGCTTATTGGCCACCGGGAGCAACTGTTTCGCGGACGTATGGGTAATGGGCCGCAGCCGACTGCCGGACCCTCCTGCCAGCACTAAGGCTTTCATGGGTGAGAAACTAGCGTGTCCGGGCGCCGATCAGGCGGCGGTGGCAGAGAAATCTCGGCATTATCAAATGACGAGACAGCCGACCCGGTGGCATATAAGCAGACTATTCCGTGATGGCTGGCAATTCCGCGATTAAGCATCAATAGCCTAACTAACCCACATTTTTCCCGGCGCTACCAGATGGCCAGGCGGGGCGGCGGCCGGAGGTAGCCGGCGGCCAGCCGCGGGGACAGGCGCCAGCGTTGCCGTGCTTCTCGGCGACGAATCAGGGGCAAAAGCAGGTCGCTGCCTGAGAGGATGACCTGCGTGTCAGACACCCGGCGTCCGAAGCAGGGCAGCAGGCAACCGCACCTCACGCTCGTCCCCGGCGGTCAGCGGGCAGGCATGGCGGAGCTGGCCGAGTTCCGCGAGCACCTCGCCACCGCCGGGGCGCCGGCCGAGGTGCTGGAGATGCTGGACACCGCCAGCGACGTGGATGAGGCCATGCTGCGCCTGGCGGAGGCCGGCTTGCTGCCGGGTCCTGAGGACTCGGTGGCAGGGCTGCTGGAGGGCTGGCAGCCTCTTCTCGAGCCAGCCTGCGACGCGCTGAACGCCGAGCTTTGCGGTACCGAGTTCCTCGGCATGGTCCGCAGCGCGGCTCCTGATGATGTCAGACTGCCGGACCTGCTCATCGAGCTGATTGGCCAGGTCAGGGAATACGGCGGAGCGGAGGCGCTGGCAATGCTGCGGGTACTGGCCGTCATCGGGCCGCCGGAAGCGCGGCCGGCGGCGGCCCGCGCCGCTGACGCGCTTGTCGCTGCCGGGCTCACCGACTGCGCGTGGGTCAAGGGCCTGGGCTCACCGCGGATCGGCCGTTGCTTCGGCTATGCGGACGCCTTCGGCGCACAGGAGTCGATGGCAGTGACCTTCAGCTATGGCCGCAAGTCGCACGCGGTGGTGGTGCTGATCGACCACGACCTCGGCGGCGGCATCAAGGACTGCTTCCTGTCCGACCGTCCCGACCGGATCCGCGCTAAGTATCAGCAGGCCGCCCGGGGGTTCGGCCTCGAGTTCTGCGATTACCAGCCGGGCGAGGCCGGCGCGATCCTGGACCGCGCGCTGAGCATGCAGCCCTGCCCGGTAGAGCCCGATCAGATCGAGGATGTCAGGGACCACCTCGACTTGCTGCGGGCAAGGGTGGAACTTCTCCTCGCGGGCGGCGAGGCCAGCCCCATCCGCGGCGGCGGTGGCGGCAGACCCGCCGCGCCGCGCGGCGCGGCGGGCCTGCGCCCGGCACGCGGCGGCGGCGTCCCGGCGGTGCACCGGGTGAAGATCAGCTTGCGCGGTGCCAGGCCGCCGATCTGGCGCCGCCTGGAGGTGCCGTCCGGCATTACCCTGCTCCGTCTGCACCAGGCCATCCAGGCTGCGTTCGGCTGGGAAGACGATCATCTGTGGGTTTTCGAGACCCCGGCTGGTGACTACGGCAAGGCCGGCCGCGACCTCGGGCACCGCAGCGCGGCGGGGGCGAAACTGTCTGGCGTCGCCGCGCTGCCAGGCGACCGGATCCGGTACATCTACGACTTCGGCGATGACTGGGAGCATGACATCACCGTCGAGGACGTGCTGCCAGCCGAGCCAGGCGTGGCCTACCCGCGATGCACGGCCGGCCGCAGGGCCTGCCCGCCCGAGGACTGCGGTGGTATCTGGGGATACCAGGACCTGCTGGAAATCCTCGCGGACCCGCGTCATGCCGGGCATGCTGCCCTGCTGGAGTGGCTGGGCCTTGGCGCGGCAGCTGAGCTTGATCCGGCGCATTTCGATCCCGGCGAGGTCAACGAGTCGCTGTCCGGGCTGAGCCGGCTGCTGCGGAAGCGCTGACCACCCGCGCCGGCCAGCCGCGCCGGCCAGCCGGCCAGCCGGGCAAGATAGCTGCAACGGTCAGGGACCGGCCGCGGTCCCTACCCCATGGACTTGGCGCCGTCCAGGGACTCGCGGATGATGTCGGCGTGACCGGCGTGCTGCGCTGTCTCCGCGATCACGTGCAGCAGCACCCGCCGCGCCGACCAGCGCGCTCCGCGCTCGAACCAGGGAGCTTCCGGCAGCGGCTGGGAGATGTCCAGATCCGGCAGCGCCGCCACGATCTCATCGGTCTGGCGCGCCACTTCCTCGTACTCCTGCAGTACCCCGGCCAGCGTGTCCCCGGGCAGCATGCGGAACCTCGCCAGCCACTCATCCGCTGCTGCCTCCCCGGTGCTCATGGCCGCCGGGCCCTCGAGGATGAAGCTGGCCCAGCCCTTCTCGGTGGCCGCCACGTGCTTGATCAGGCCGCCCAGGCATAGCTGGCTCACGGTGGTGCGCTGGCCGGCTTGCTCGTCGGTGAGGTCACGCACGGTGTATCGCAGGAACGACCGGTGCGTGGCCAGCGTCTCCTGCAGGTCGGCGCGCTCGCCAGCGGTGGCTTTCCCGGTCTCGGTGGTAGTCACGCAGTTCGCCTCCTGAGAAGGGGCCGTCCTGACGCACAGTACGGCCAGGGTCTGACAGTGGATCACGGCGTCCTTGGCTGGCCCGCCGACGCTGCCGCATCCTCGAGCACGCGGACGATCTGGTGGCGCGGCAGGTCGATGAGGCGCGCGCCGAGCACGTCCCCCTGGCGTGCCCCGGCCCCCTGGCGCACCCCGGCCTCGACCACCGCCCGCGCGGCCCGCTTGGTGAGCGGTCCGCCGGCTAGCTCACGGCTGGCATCGATCAGTCCCTCACGCCACACGTTCCCGACCTTGCCGTGTGCCCGGCGCAGCATCCGCCCGGCAAGCCGGCCCGGCGGATCGAGTGTTTCCGCGGCGGCCGCCTCGGCCAGCACCATCGCGTGCCTGGCGTCGGGCTGGCTGCGCAGGAACCGCAGCCGGTATTTCGGCCGGAGCAGCGCGGTCAGCGAGCCCTGGGCGGCCTCGCTGGCCAGGTCGGGATGGCTGTTGGGCACCAGGGCCACCACGCGTGCGGCGTTGGCGGCCAGCAGGGCCCGCAGCAGCCAGGGGCCAGGGTCGCCCGAGAGGTCCGCGACCAGCGCGGATTCGCTCCCGACGGTGATGCCGGGCGGGATGCCTCCCGCCAGCAGGGTCCCGAGCCGGAGCCTGGCGATCTTCTCCCCGGCGCCTGCCCACCCGCTGCCGACCAGGATCCGCACCGGAAACCCCGCCTCGGACGTCACCTTCTGCACCGCAGCGGGGATCGCGTCAAAGGCGACCGTGTCCTTTTCCACGGCTTGCGGGCCACGGGTGTAGATACCCGGCGCGGCGTCAGCGCCGGGGCGATCGAGAGCCCGCCAGGTTCGCGCTGTCGGCCGCCATACATAGAGCGAGCTGGAGCTGCCCACCGCCTGCGCCCCGTGATAGCGGCTGAATCGCGGCAGGACCGTCTCGTAGGCCAGGCCAAGGCGGTGCGCCGCGGACTGCGCGCCGAATCCCAGGCTCGGCTGGCGGTCACTAAAACCAAAAGCGACGATAACGCGGCCATTGTCGCGATTGCCCAGCCCTTGCAGCCCCCTGGTGGCGAAGAGCTCCACGCCCTCCGGGGTGTAGGGCGGATCGGTGAAAACCAGGTCCGCGCAGCCGCGGGCGCTCTCCGGCAGGCCGAACCGCAGGTCGCCGGCGAGGCACCGCACGCCGATCCCCAGCCGGCCGGCCCGGGAGTCGATGAACTCGAGGGTCGCCTCGTCGATGTCCACCACGACCAGGTTCGCGTCCGGGCTGACCTGGCCGACGGCCAGCGACGTCAGGTCATGATCGCCCACGAACAGCACGACGGCGCCAGCCAGGTCATAGGTGCTGTCCATCCACAGTGCCCGCCGCAGCGCGGTTTCCGGCGTGGCCGGTACGTGATCGAGGTCGGTCCGCGCCCGGGGTGCCTCGGCGGCCAGCGCGGTCATGACCGCCGCGATCGCGGTCGCCTCGGCGAGCCGGCCCGCCAGCGGGTCCGCGAGTTCGGTGCGCGTCAGCTGGTCATAGCCAAACCGCTGACGGTAGGCGGGCACCTTGCCGGGCTGGATCGCCGCCTTGTCGCCGTCTTGGCATAGATCACCGGCAGTGGCGGACAGGACCTCCTGCACGGTCTGCCGGGGCAGTGCGCTGCGCTCTACCAGCGACGCCAGGTCCAGCGGCTCCTCGGTCAGCAGCGCCACGAGGCGGCGGAGGCGCCTGCTGTCGGGCCGGTGCTGCGCGACGAGTTCCGCGAGGACGGACATCGGCTCTGCGGGGGCGGCATCGCTGCCCGCTGGTTCATCGGCGGCCACGCCGCAAGTCTCGCATCAGCCCAGGCGCCGCGTACCGCATCAGAGGTGTGCGGGGGTACCTCGTCAGGAGCCGGTTGCCGCGTCGGCCAGCGCCGCGTCGGCCAGTACCGCGGCGACGCCGCGCGCCACGGTGACCGCGGTGAGGTCCCGGTCCATCTGCGCGGCGACCACCGCTCCGTCGTAGAGCAGCACGAGCTGCTGGGCGAGACGCTCGGCATCGAGTGCCCCCGCTGCCTGCCCGAGTTCGGCGAACAGCGACCGTAGCCAGGCGCGGGACTCACTGGACACTTCCTCGACCGTGCTTCCGGGGCGCGATTCCGCGCTGGCGTTGAGGAACGCGCACCCGCGGAACCCCGGCTCCGCGACCTGCTCGGCCAGCACGTCGAACACTCCCAGGAGGCGCTCCCGTGGCGTGTCGTAGCGCGCGAGCTTCCGCGTCATCCCCTCGCGCCGCGCCGCCTGACGGGCCGTGAGGTAGCAGCGGATGAGCTCGTCCTTGCTGCCGAAGGCACTGTAGAGGGTGGCCTTGGCCACGCCGGCCCGTTCGATCACGCGGTCGATGCCGACGGAGTGCACGCCGTCTGCATAGAACAGCTCGTCGGCCGCGGCCAGCAGCCGCTCGCGCGCTGACCGTCGATCCATGGTCTTGGTGGACATGGCTTGACAATAACAGACCTGTCTGTCTACTGTCGAGAAAACATACAGACCCGTCTGTTCACGATCACCCGGATCCGGAGTAAGAATGCCCTCCACTCAGCACGGCGACTTGCAGGACCGCAAAGCGCTCGTGACCGGCGCCACGTCAGGCATCGGCCGCGCGATCGCCATGCAGCTGGCCGGTGAAGGAGCCGATGTCGTCGTGCACGGCCGCGACGCGGCCCGCGGCGACGAGACTGTCGAAGCGATCACCGCCGCCGGCGGCCGGGCTCGCTTCGTATCGGCCGACCTCAGCGATCCAGCCGACATCAGCCGCCTGGCCGGAAACGTCGGCGACATTGACGTGCTGGTCAACAATGCCGGGTTCGCCGTGTTCGGCGCGACCGCGGACCTCCAGGTCGGCGCGTTCGACGCCATGTTCGCCAGCAATGTCCGCGCGCCGTTTTTCCTCGTGGCAGCGTTCGCGCCTGGAATGGCGGCAAGGGGCACCGGCAGCATCATCAACGTGAGCAGCATGGTGGGCCAGATCGGCCTCGCGGGCGCCGCTGCCTACGGGGCGACGAAGGGCGCGATCGAGTCGATGACGCGCGCCTGGTCCGCGGAGTTCAGCCCCAGCGGCGTGCGGGTGAACGCCATTGCGCCCGGCCCGGTGTATACCGGGGGCGCGGCGCCCCAGCGCACCGAGGCACTCGGGACCACCACGCTGCTCAATCGCGCCGCGAGCCCTGAGGAGATCGCGGAAGTCGTGGGATTCCTCGCCTCGCCGCGCGCAAGCTACGTCACCGGCGCGGTCGTTGCCGCCGACGGCGGGCGTACGGCCATCTAGCCCCGGCGGACCTCACACCAGATTCACCTTGGCCCCCGAGCACCGTTAGCCCCTCCGCACCGTTAGCCCCTCCGCACCGTTGGCCCCTCCGCACCGTTGGCCTCTCAGCACCGTTGGCCCCCGAGCACNNTTGGCCCCCGAGCACCGTTGGCTCCTCAGCGAAAGAAGTTTCCGATGACATCCCCGCCCGCTGTCCCTGCGGCTCACCCGGCCCCGGCTAACGCTGCCAGGCCTGGCAGCCAGGTAGCGCTGAGCATGTTGCCCGGGTCTTCAGCTAACGGCGTTCAGGTCCCTGGCCCTAACGGCGTTCAGGTTCCCGGCGCTAATGGCGTTCAGGTCCCTGGCGCTAACGGCGTTCAGGTTCCCGGCGCTAACGGCAGTCTGGTCCCGGGCGCCCGGTCCAGGCGCCTGCCGCACACCGCTGCCTTTGCGGCGGTCACCGCGATCTTCGTGCTGTTCGCGGCAGCCTCGAGCGCACCGTCGCCGCTGTACGTCGTCTACCAGCAGCAGTGGGGTTTCTCTGCCACGACGCTCACTGTCGTCTTCGCCGTGTATGTCCTCGGCCTGATCGCCTCGCTGCTTGTGCTGGGGGCGCTGTCCGATCACGTCGGCCGCCGCCCGGTTCTCGCCGCGGCGATCGCGCTGGAAGCGGTGGCGCTCGTGCTCTTCATCACCGCAGGTGACCTCACGGTTCTTCTCCTTGCCCGCCTCGTGCAGGGCGTCGCTACCGGCGCGGCGCTAACGACGCTCGCGGCCACCCTGGCCGACCTGAATCCGCCGCACTCGCCTGGCCGGGCCGGGGTCGTTAATGGCGTCGCGCCTGCCACCGGGCTGGCGCTGGGGGCGCTTGGCTGCGGCGCGCTCGTGCAGTTCGCGCCCGCACCGACGCGTCTCGTCTATGTGCTGCTGCTCGGCGGGATGGTCCTGGCCGGCCTGGTCGTCGCCGTTATGCCCGAGACCTCTGCTCGCCGTCCGGGCGGCCTGGCGTCGCTCATGCCCCGGCTTGGCGTCCCGGCTCGCCTTCGCCCTGACGTCTACGCCCTGGTCCCGATCCTCGTCGCCAGCTGGGCGCTCGGCGGGCTCTACCTCTCCCTCGGCCCCTCGGTCGCCGCCAGCATCTTCGGCCTGGGTAGCCACCTCATCGGCGGCCTCGTCGTCACGCTGCTGTGCGGGACCGCGGCAGTCACCGCGTTCGTCCTGCGGGGCTGGCCAGCTGACCGGGTACTGAGCACCGCAGGCGCTCTGCTCGCTGCCGGGACGGCGCTGACGCTGGCTGGCGTCCAGGCCCACACCGTGGCACTGGCTGGCGTCGGAACGGTCATCGCCGGCGTCGGCTTCGGCGCATCCGTCCTTGCCTGCTTCGGGAGACTGGCGAGGCTGGCCGCGCCAGCGGAACGCGGCGAGCTCTTCGCCGTCGCCTACGTCATCGCCTACCTGGCCTTCAGCCTGCCCGCCGTCCTGGCCGGCTTCGCCAGCACGTCCATCGGCCTGCACGCCACCGCCGTGGCCTACAGCCTGGGCGTCATCGCTCTCGGCCTGACCGCGCTAGCCGCCCAGCGTCGCCGATCCGCCGCCGCAGCCGCCGTGGCTTCTTGCTGACCCCCGAGCGAGAAGCTAGGCGCCTGGCTGGTGCACGGCTGCCTGGTCCGCGAGCGCAATGGCGAGCGAGAAGCTACGCGCCTGGCTGGTGCACCGCTGCCTGGTCGGCGAGCGCAATGGCGAGCTGGCCGAGGACGGTTGGGTGGAACGGAGCCGCTGCGTCCAGCCCCTGCACGTAGGGCTGCGGCGTACACAGCTGGTGCCCGGCGAAGTCAGGCTGCGGCGAGGAGAACCTGAACTGGGCCGCGCCCTTGGCCAGCACCTCGTTCAGCGTTGCCAGCCGGGATATCAGGGTCTGGCGGGACCGGACGCGCCGGGGAGTGGCGCGAGCCCGGCTCCCGCTGCCGTGGAGTCTCCGATGACCACAACCTGAACCCCGCGCAGCGGCGGGCCGGTCGGGCGGATCCGCGGCAGGTGGGTCTCCGTGCCGACGAGCTCGTTGAGGGAGCGCACCTGGCGCAGCAAGGCCGGCGCCGAGTATGCGGTGATCATGATGGCGCCCAGGTTGATGGCCTCGGCCACGACTAACGCGGCGGCGAGCAGCCCGATAGTGGTGCGGTGCGGGATGCGGCGCCAGCCCGCGACCGCTCCGACCAGGATCAGCGCGCCCGCACCGGCCACCACCGTGCCAGCCGGGCACACCGGCCCGTCCGCTGCATGCCGCCAGTAATTCCCATTCCTGCCGCCATGCTAACGACGGGCGCCGTCCCAGTGCCGGCCCGTCCGCGCCCTGGGTTGCCGCGTCGATATCGCCGGCATGGCGGACATCGCCGGCGATGGGCTATCACCTGATCCGTGCTCATCGCGGGCGGAATCGCGCTATTCGCCTAGCTGCTGCGCCGTGACCGCCGCCGTGCCACTATCCGTATCCGGGCCGGCCGTACCGGGGCACCAGCTAGGGAGATCGCAGATGAGCCCTTATGACAGCAACGCGACCGGCTGCGGCCGGTGCGATCCGGGAAGGAGGCCCGCATGACCGCCCGCTTCTTCCCCCGCAGCGTCCCCGCCACGGCCGACCCGGACACCCAGCCAAACCTTGAGAAGGACTTAGACGGCAACCCGCAGGTCACTATCCCGTTCCCCGGCGGCTCATTCCTGGCCGCCACGGATCCCGCTGACCTCGACAACCTTGCCCGCGCAGCCAAGGCAGGCTCGCTCCTGCTCAAGGCCGCGCTCACAGAACAAGCGGAATAGCCGGCGCCGCAGACCTGAGTTCCAAGCCAGGGAAGTAGCGTTCTTTGCGGTCAAGCCAGTCAGCAGCAACCTTGTATCCCGCGATACGCGTTCCTGCCGCTCATGCGTCGCGTAGCCGCAGGAGCAGTCCGCCGGTGAGAAGCGCTGCGGTGGCCCAGGCAGCCGGTACGCCGAGGCCGGCCCACGGGCTGATCGGCTGGCCCCGCAGGCCGGTGGTGGCCTGGATTGCCAGCCCGGCGGTCATCGGTGCGTACCGCTCGATGTCGTTACGCCAGTGCGGGCTGTTCACGACGGCGGCGATGATCGGGGCGAGGTAGAGCAGGCCGACAACGATGCCGATGGCGGGCCCGGGGTCGCGGATGATGGTGGCGACGCCGAGGCTGAGCAGCGCGATCAGGGCCAGGTAGAGGACCGAGCCGACGGCGGCGCGCAGTACCAGCCCGTCGCCTAGCGACAGCGGCGGGTAGCCATGCGCTGGGGTGAAGCCGTGGCCGGACAGGATGAGCTGCCCGGCAAGCAGGGAACCGAGCACCGACCGACCTAATCGAGTGAGTTCGCCATGCTGCTCAGCGGCAGCGCCGCAGCATGAATGATTATGTGACAGCCGTGCTCGACGCCGCGACGAACCCGGGCCTGGCCGGTGGCGAGGCCGAGCGCCTGCGGGAACGCCTGGACCAGGCTGGGCTGCTTGCCGAGCCTGGTGAACGTCGCAGTCGTCCTCCGCGAGGAGGCTGCTAGCGCTCGTAGGCGCGCAGGCCGCGGGGCGACGCTGTCAGAGCTTGTCAGCGAAGACCGTTGAGTACGTTCGCTGACTCCTCGGCGCTCGTGAAGCTCTATGCGGATGAATCTGGCCACAAGCACATTCGCGGGCTGGTAAGCGTTGCTGTCACCCAGTTGGCGAGGGCGGAGGTGCCGGCGGCACTATGGCGGAAGCAGCGCATGGGCGAGCTATCCGCCAGCTACGCGAGATTGCTCACCACCGATTTCGAGGCCGATTACTTCGGACCGACTCGGAGCATCCGCGGTTCGCTGCTGTGGTAGCCACTGGGAAGCTCCTTAACGAGGCTGCCAGGCTATGCGCATCGCACGGCCTGCGTGCCTATGACGTTGTCCAGTGCTCTCGCTGTGTGCAGGTCGACGAAAACTGCACGGCTTTCGCGGCCTTCGACCGCTCCGTGCGCACCGCGGCGGCAGCCGAGGGCTTCCATCTCGTGCCATCGAATCTGCCGGATCCGGCCCAACGGCGACGCAGCACTCAGGAGGGTGCTGAACTCTGCTGCAGTGCGGCCCCCGCCGCAGACCGCCCAGGTCCTGCATGGCATACAGGACCACTGGCTGCACGGCCCTTCTCTATCTGGCTGGGCTGCGGGGTGGGACGAAACGCTAGGCCAGGACGGGTCAGGTCTTCACGTTTGGGCGTGAGCTGGGCGTTCGCGGGGCGAACGGGGTGCCGTCCACAGGTTATGCGGGCTGTGCTCACATCGTTTTGCCCTGTTTCCGGATTATGGCTGTTGGCGCGCGGTGCTGGCTTCGACGATCGCGAGGGTGAGTTCCTGGAACTCGGCGAGCAGGACGCCTATTTTCTTCGCGTTGTCGAACAGCGGCTGCCAGGCGAGCTGGGCCGGGGTGAGCCGGGGGTGATGGTCTTGCCGTCTATCTTGCGGGTCCATTCGGCGTAGGGCCCGTGCAGCTGCGGCGGGTCGCCGTGGCAGCGGCAGCCGGGCTTGCCGCAGGGGTAGGCGCGGATGATGAGGGTCACCTACGAGGACAACGCCGCCGACGACGTAATCCAGCAAGGGTGCCCAGACGGCATCGCCGTGAACCCCGGGCACCTACCCACCGCCGCAATACGGCGAGGCTATCCAGGAACCATCCGCCGGCTACGCGGCGAAACCACCACCCCACCCGGCGACCACCACGGCCGCAGTGCCTATGCGGCGGCCGTGCCGATGGCGTCTCCAGCACCCAGGTCTGGACTTTGACCTCAGCCAGAGGAAATCATCGCCGAGGCCACTACCTCCTCCGAAGGCTCCGGCCCCGCTCGGAGTACCTGGTCGACCTCTGGATGAAGTCGGCGTGGTACTCGGGGATGCCATGAGCACGGGAAATCGAGCTGCAGGAATCAGCCGGCCTTAATGCTTGACTGGGCGAGCGGAGTCTTACGGCGGATGTTCCCATAGCCGGTCGAGCGCCTGGCGCGCTCGGCGCTGCCCGGCTCTGGCCCGGAGTGTCTGAGCCGTGGCGTGGGCGAGGCGCTGACATGCCTGGGTGAGCTGCTCTTCGATCAGGCGGCCGGCGCTTTCCTACCCCCGCTCGGCCCGGGCCGCGGCATCGGCAGCCTGGTCGGCCTGGGCCACCGCCTGCTCAGCCGCCGCGATGACCCGGCGGCGGCGCTCCCGCTGGGCCCGGTCCGGGCGGAGGCCAGCGCGGTCACCGTCGCCGCGGGCCGCGCCGGGACAGCAGCCGCGCTCTTCGCGGCCCGCGTCCGTGCCCTGCCCGGGACCACGGCAGCGGCGCCAGCGCCGGCGGCGCCGCCGGGCCCAAGCCGTCCCGGTGTACCGCCCGCTCCAGGGCTCCTGCCCGCAGCTGCTCAGCGACCTGCGGGTCGGCCAGCATAGCGGTCACCTCATCCCGCAGCGCAGGAGACGGCGGATGCTGACCGGACACTGTGAACGCCTGACGGGCCAGCGCGTCGATCAGCTGCCGCCGCCGCAGCGACAGCTCCTGGATCGCCACGCTGTCCAGGGATCGCTGCGCGGCGCGAAGCTCCTCGCCGAGCGCGTCCAGCTGGGCGGGCGGCGGGCGCGGAGCGGACCAGCTGGTTGAGCCCACGCTGAGCGGATCGGCTTCCGCAACCCGGCGATCCTCTCACCACGGCGGCCTGTCTCGCCGCGCGTGCCCGGGCCACCAGAACGCCACGGCGCGACGAACTCGCCCGGGTCGCACGAGTACAGCTCAGCGATCGCTTCCTGCAGATGGTCACCATCGATCACCTGACCTATCCTGTCCGGCAGGGTGGTGCTGGCCGCTGCCGACGCCTCTGCTGGACCGCCCGGGCTGCGGCTATAGCACATTCGCACCGGGGCCGAATGGCAGACCAGCAGCGCCGGCGGGCCTCTGAGAGAGCCTGTTGACCTCGCCAGGAAGCACCGCCTGCCGGCCTGAAGGGCCTTATCCGCGTTTTCAGCGGCTGCCACCCTGCCTGAGGGGAGGATGGGGTGCCCGGCCAGGCCGCCGACCTCAGCCCCCGCGAACTGGCCGATCTACGGACCCTCACGGGAGCCGACACTCACCGCAGCGCCAGCAGCCGATTGCTGGCGATGTGCCAGCGAGAAGAGTGCGTCACCGAGTCCGCCATCCACCACTAGTTCCTGGCCTGTTATATAACTCGCCCGATCACTCAGGAGGAACTCCACCACTCCGGCAATCTCCTCGGCCGTGCCGATTCGACCCAACGACCTGGGGACGGCCCTTGCTCTCCCTGAGGACGCCTCATGACGGGCCGGCTTATCGAGGTAAGGGGTCTGTGCGCCGGGTATGGCAGCGTATCGGCGATTGTGGACATTGATCTTGAGCTTGATTCAGGTGAAATGGTGGCGCTGCTAGGCGCCAATGGTGCAGGAAAGACAACGACCCTTAACACGATAGCCGGCGTAATACGTCAGACCGAGGGCGTCGTGACCATGTTTGGTAGGCGTGAGACGAGGTCTGTGAGTCGCAGGGCACGGGACGGCCTGGCGCTCCTTCCGGAACAGAGGGCGGTTTTCATGGGCCTGACTGTTCGGGAGAATCTAATTATGGGACATGGCGGCATTGACTACTCGCTAGCGCTTTTCCCCGAACTTGAGGGTAAATTGGCCCTGCGTGCCGGCCTAATCTCCGGTGGCGAGCAACAGATGCTCGCGCTTGCGCGCACTCTCGCTGCCCGCCCGCGGGCTATCCTTGCCGATGAGCTCTCGCTGGGTTTGGCTCCGCGTATCGTGAGCAGATTGTTTGGGGTGCTGTCGGCGGCTGCTGCCGACGGGGCTGGCGTTATTATCGTCGAGCAGCATCCCCGTACTGCGTTGAAGTGGGCTGATCGGGCGTACGTTATGCGGCGCGGTCGTATCGAAGTAAGCGGGGCTAGTTCTGATCTCCTCGAACGTATGGACGATATCACGTCGCTCTATTTGTGAACGGGTGGGACTTATGGCCGGCATGTTCGCGCCGCCAGCAATCTTGCTGGTGGCAGAGCTGCCATTGTCTCGGCTCCTGGCTGCAGGATGAGCTTGGTGAACGAGATCAGGGTGCCATTGCGTCACGCGCGCCGGTTCTTCATCGATGGTGAATGGGTGCAGCCGTCATCCGAAGCGATGATCGACGTTATCGACTCGGCTACCGAACAGCTCTTTTTCAGCGTCGCCGAGGCAAAGGATGCCGACATGGCGCGTGCTGTCTCCGCCGCGCGGAAGGCGTTCGATGAGGGTCCCTGGCCGCGCATGAGCCATGGCCAGCGAGCGGAGTACCTCCGCGCGATGGCGGCCGGAATCCGGGAGCGTGCCGAGGATCTCGGTCAGATCTGGCCACGCGAGTCGGGCGTTCTGCACTCTATTGCCCGGCGCTCAGGAGCTGGCTCGGCCGACACCTTCGAGTACTACGCCGCGCTGGCCGGCACTTTCCCCTTCGAGGAGCCAGCCACACCGGCCGGCGGCGCCACGTTCGGGCTTATCGTCCGGGAACCGGTCGGTGTCGTCGGGGCGATCATTCTGTGGAACGGTCCCATGAGCCTCATCAGCTACAAGATCGCCCCTGCCCTGCTGGCGGGATGCACGGTCGTACTGAAGTCCTCGCCAGAAGCGCCAGGCGAGGGTTACCTGGTGGCCGAGGTCGCTGAGGCGGCCGGGCTGCCGCCGGGCGTGCTGAACGTAGTGACGGCCGATCGCGAGGTCTCGGAACTACTCGCCCGTGATCCACGCGTCGACAAGATCACCTTTACTGGGTCGACTGCGGCCGGGCGGCGGATCGCATCGCTGTGCGGGGAGCGGATCGCGCGCTGCACGCTTGAGCTAGGCGGCAAGTCGGCCGCGGTGATCCTTGACGACATGGACATCGCGACCGCTGCTAGGACGCTAGCCATGGCCGAGTGCCGTCTCTCCGGACAGGTCTGCTCTTCCCTGACCAGGGTCGTGGTCACCCGGCGCCGTCATGACGAGCTCGTTGACGCTCTGGCCGGCGCCTTCTCCCAGATTCGTGTAGGCGACCCGTTCGATGCGCAAACGCAGATGGGCCCGCTCGCGGTCAGTCGCCAACGGGACCGCGTCGAGGGCTACATCGCCAAAGGCATCGAGGAAGGGGCGACCCTGGCCGCCGGCGGCGGCCGCCCCAAGGACCTTGATCGAGGCTGGTATATCGAGCCGACCGTATTCGGAGATGTGGACAACTCCTCGACTATCGCGCAGGAGGAGATCTTCGGACCTGTCCTGAGCGTTATCCCGGCTGATGATGAGCGGCACTCCATAGCGATCGCCAATGACACCATCTTTGGTCTCAACGCGTCGGTATTCACTAACGACGTCGACCGAGCTCGTGCGGTCGCCGGGCAACTGCGGTCAGGTACCGTCGGCCACAACGCCTTCCGCTCCGACTTTAGCCTGGCCTTTGGCGGGTTCAAGCAATCTGGCATCGGGCGGGAGGGCGGCCGAGAGGGCCTGCTTCCCTTCCTCGAGATCAAGTCCGTGATCCTCGAGGGCCGTCCCACCGGATACTGAGAACGCCGAGCCCGCGTGCATGCACGCGTATCGCTGTCCCTGCAACAAGATCAAGCGGGAAACCGGCAAGACCGTGCTGCAGTCGGACGGTGAGCTTCGGTACACCTCTCGGCGATCGGGCCGAGGCTCCGCCAGGCTGGGCTTAAGCCCCTTGGGCTTGCCTTGATCGCTGGGATAGGGCGGATTCACCTGTCAGCGCTGGCGTCGCCCTGCGCAGCGCCAAGTAGTCGCACCATGGTGAGAGTGGCGAGTGCGGTGCTGTAGCTGGCTAGGTCATCTTCGTGGGAGCCTGCCTGGAGGGCCCGCGCGACAACGGCGAAGAGAGACACGTCCGGCCCAGTCAAGAGCCGGCCGTGGGCACGTATGGGTTGTACTTGTCCGGGACCTGGCCGGTCAGCGCCCAGCGGAGCAGGCTGCGGGCAGCCTCGCCCGCCGCGTCCTCGTCAGTGGGGGGCATCTCTGCATAGTCTTCGGACCCTCGCAGGATGCCTGCGATCAGCAGGTCGCATCGTGAGGGCGAGAAGCAACTCGTTCTTGTCATGGCCAACGCGTGCGCCTGCCTGGTGGAGCGCAAGCCAAGCTCGCCCTGGCCTTATCGGCCCCGCTCATCGCCTAGCTCCGCGCCCACCGCCGCCAGCAGGCCGCGGAGCGCCTCACGGCTGGGGCGCGGCCTGGCAAGGACTGGGATCTGGTCTTTCTGCACCCCAGACGGCGCGCCGGTCGACTCTCGCGATGACTGGGCAGACTGGCGGTCACTTATCCAGGAGGCCGGAATCCGGGACGTCGGCGTACATGACGCCCGCCACACGGCTGCGACCCTCCTGCTCGAGTAGGGCATCAGCATCCGCGTCGTCCAGCAGATCCTCGGCCACTCTCAGCTGAGCCAGACCGAGCGCTACACGCACGTCACGTCCGCGCTCAGCCAGCACGCCGCCGACCGCATGTCCGAAGCCTTGTGGGGCTAACCCGGCGGACCCAACTGCAACTACAACTGCAAACCAAAAACGATCATGATGTGCGCCGCACTCGGGAAAACTGCAGGTCAGGGGCATATTAACGGGTGCGCCGCCAGGGACTTGAACCCGAACCCGCGGATTAAGAGTCCGCTGCTCTTATATCAGATTAGGGCTCTCCATTTCGGTTAGTGCCATACAGTACGCGCCTCCGCCGGTCTGGCTGCCGCCTGATGCCGGGCTGTGCCGCCCCGTACCGCGTATCCAAGCAAACAACGAGCAAACATTGCCGTGATTACGACCATGTGCCGGTTGCCGGATCCCAGGAGTGCTCTGTGGCCATGCCGGTGATTGCGGGGTCGGCGAACGTCACGACAGCCGTTACGACATCGCTGAACTGGCCGGGAAGCCGGTCGTCGAGGCGTTGCTTGCGCCGCCATGCTTCCCAGCGTTGCTGGCCGATGCCGCCGTAATCAGCGAGCGCCCGGCCGAGCGGTACGAGTTGCGTCTCGCGGTGACGGGCTACCTCGCGGATGGACGTATTGAGCTCGGCGCCGTCGATCGCGTGATGCCTGGCGAGCATGTAGATGTCGGCGAAGTCCCGCCACCGGGTGCTGGTAGTACCCCGGCCGATGGCTGTCACGATCTTCTCGGCATGGACCATCGCCAGTGGGTATCCGCGCACGGCGATCCCGCCTCCCAGGATGCGGGGGAGACGCACGGCCCGGGGTGCGGGCGTGATCGGGTCGCCGACGCTGACATCGACGTGGAAGCTGGGCCGCGCGGTTGCCAGACTCGCACTCATGCTCACCCGCACGCCCTGATAGGGGTCCTCGTCACGGATCACCTCAGCCATCGCCGTCTCAGTATCGAAGACGACTCCGTCGTCCAGGCCGACAGCGGCAATCTCAGTGATCGCCGCCAGGATCACGGCAGGATCGTTGTCGAAGTCCTGCGCCTGAAAGTCGATGTCGCGGGTCGGGCGCCGTTCCCCGAAGACAGCTCGCAGCACGCCGCCCTTGAGCACGAGCCGGGCAGCGAACCTGGTTGCGGCGAGGCGGGCCAGGAATGCCTCCAGCACGTAGAGCTGCATCAGCTCATCGACCGGGCGGCGGTCCGCGCGTGCCTTCTTGCGCAGGTCGAGGTATGCGCGTCCCGCGAGGGTCGCGCGCGTCGGTGCGGTCACAGCAGGACCTCAAGTGCCTGGCGCAGAGCTGGCTCGGCGCGCGGCAGCTGCCGCGCGAGGTCGATCAGCTGCGCCGGGCTCCGTCCCGGCCGGGCGAGCCATCTCCGCAGCGCCTCCCACGCCATGTCGCTGCCCTCGCGATGACGCAGCCGGACGACATCCACGATGGACCGCTCCGCCGAATAGATACCCAGTGGCCGGCGGGCACCGACGTCCAGCAGGTTCCGGCCCAGCCCGAACGTGGCACGGTCGAACTGGTGCAGCCTGACCGGCGCCCTGAGCGCGGGCCGCGTGCTGCCGCGGGGAACCGCGATATCGATCGCCGCAGGGATCGCATCGATGAGCCCATGGCGCGCCAGCGCTGTCTCCAGGCACAGCGTCCCTCTCGAGACGCGCTCGGCGATCTCGACAAGGTCATCATCCGCCGGCGGCGCGTCAGCCCACCGGTACACTCCGCCGCCGAGCGCGATGATTTCCCCTGAGTCACGGAGCCGGTAAAGCCGCTTGTCGCCGACTCCAGCTGCGCTGGCGTCCCCGTAAGTGAACGTGTCCCCGAGGATTCTCCGAAGATCACGGACAGCTGCCATCATGGAAGGAAACTATACTCACATCATAGATATCTGTGTATGATTTTACTCACGACACATACGAGCGGATCACGGCCGGGAGGCGCTGGGAGCGCGGAGGCCTTGCAGGAGGAGCGGAGGTCTTGTTCCTCGTATCGTGCCTGGGCTGCCGGGTGGGGGATAACGCCACAGTCGTAGTGACAGGATCGCGATGTTGCGATCCTCGCCGTCGAAGCCGCGCGCAATGCTGAACATACTTGTGCTGATCGTCCGGTTCCAGAATGCGCTAGCAGCTGGGACCGACCCCGGACGTGTGCAGAGCGAGTTGCCTGCAGGCCGCCGAGATCATGGAGGTCTTCACTGACGCCGTAGCCGGTTATCGCAGCCGACTATCCCCAGAGGACGTCCATGCCGCGCTCGCTGCATGCTGCGGGCCAGCGGGCTCGCGGCCTGCCTTGACCGCGTCGGGTGGGCCGCTCTGCGACGAAGCGGGCCAGCGCCGAGCCGACACGGCAGCACGGCGCGGCGCGCCGCGAGCGATCGCACCTGGGCTGAAGCGGTAGCCCATCCAGCCATCCGGCGGCATCCGCCACTTCAGGAATGGCTCGCTGACGAATGGCGTGCTGGCCGGCTGCCAGCCGACGCAGGGTTCGCCGGCAGATCATCACCGACGCACTGTCAGTCCTCGCTGTCCTGCCTGATCCGGGCACCGGGCTGGCGCGGCTCGCCAGCCGCGTGCTGGGAGACGCGCATGCCCTCGATGAGGGCACAGTGCAGGCAGCCGTCCTGCGCGCCCTGAGCGGGCTCGCTGGCATGAAGCCCGGCGCGTCCGGCGCAGCGCACAGGCGCAAGCTATGGGAAGCGCGGGAGTCGCACCCGACACTGTCTCATCGACCGTCCTGGTGCTCAGTCTCATCCTTCCCGGCCGACGGCCAGCGGTCACCGCGCGCGCAGCCAAACGCCGAGGCAGGCCAGCCAGCAAGGCTCACACTCGGCCAGGTCAGCAACTACCTTGACGCTGAGCTGGTTTCCGGGCGCCCGTCCGCTCTCTGGCGTGTACGTTTGCGGAACCCCAGCGTCGCGGAGACCGCGGCGGACACTCTCGGACCCAGGTCCGGCCCGCTGATCTGCGCCGACGGCAGGCCAAGCGTCGCGGCCGGACTGCTGTTGCAAGAACTGCTCGGTGTCGGCTCCGGTGCTCCGCTACCACGGCGACTTCGACTGGGCAGGTCTCGCGATTGCCTCGTGACCGCAGTGGCACCACGGGCGTTCATGACAGACCTGCCGGGGGCTCCGCATGGAGCCGAGGCTGCGGTGCGGTTGCGCGACACGACGCTGCGCAGCTACCGGGCGCATAATTTAGGCCGGCTGCCTCGTGCCTGGAACGCGCCGACGTCGGCCCGCGCCCAAGCGGCAGCGCCAGGAGCCACACGATGAGACAACTTGCCAAGCCGTCGCGCGCAACGAGACGCTTGGCCATACCTCGGTCAAACCACCGGCCATACCAGCGCCGGCATGCAGGCACTGGAAACGGGGAAAGACCAGGTCAGGACGGGTGCGCCGCCAGGGACTTGAACCCCGAACCCGCGGATTAAGAGTCCGCTGCTCTGCCAATTGAGCTAGCGGCGCATGGGACTCCGTGATCCTAGCAGGATCGCGGAGAGGGCGCGAAACGCTCCTCTGCGTGCACAACAGGCACCGATTACTAGTCCCCCAGATAGCGGCCGACGAAGTCCGCTGTCCGTGCTGGCCTGCCCGTCCTGGCCTCCTGCCGGTCCGCCCAGCTCATCACCTGCAGGCCCGCGTTGACCCCGAGCCACCGCAGTGGCTCGGCCTCCCAGCGCGGCGAGCGGTGCCCGACCCAGGGCAGCCTGGTGATGCTGGAGTCGTTTCCAAGGACCAGGTCAGCCAGGGTACGCCCGGCCAGGTTGGTCGTCGCCACGCCGTCGCCCACGTAGCCGCCGGCCCAGCCGACTCCGGTCGAGCGGTCCAGGCCGACTGACGCGCACCAGTCCCGCGGCACGCCGATCGGGCCGCCCCAGGCATGCGTCACCTGCACGTCTGCCAGCGCCGGGAAGAGTTCCGCGAGCGTGCGGCGAAGCGCCGCGAACACGGCGGGCGCACGGTCAAACGAGGGCCGGATCGCCGAGCCGAGATGATAAGGAGCGCCCCTGCCGCCGAATGCGAAGCGCCCGTCGTCAGTGCGCTGCCCATAGATGATCAGGTGACGGAGATCCCCGAACGTGGGCCTGCCAGCAAGGCCGATCTGATCCCAGGCCGAGTCCGGCAGCGGTGCCGTCGCGATCATCAGCGAGTACACGGGCACGATCGCGCGCCGCTGGCCGGGCAGCTGCGGCGTGTAGCCCTCCGTCGCGCGGATCACGTACCTCGCGCGGACCATGCCCGACGGCGTGACCAGGCGGCCGGGCTCGATTCGCGTCACCGGGGTGCGCTCGAACACCTTGACCCCGCGGCGACGCACCGCCGCGGCCAGGCCGCGCACCAGCCTGGCCGGGTGGATGGCGGCGCAGTGCGGGGTGTACGTGCCGCCGAGCACGCCGGCGGCGCCCACGAGATCGCGTGCCTCGGCCGCGGTCAGCAGCTTCAGGTCGCCGGAGCCGAACCCGAACTTCCTGGCCTCGGCCACCTCCGCCGCCGCCCGGTCGAGCTGCGTGGCCGAACGGGCAAGCTGCACGGTCCCGCCCTTGGCCCAGTGGCAGTCGATGGCCTCTGCCGAAATGGCCGCCGCGACCTCGTCCACTGTCTCCTGCATCGCCCGCTGCATGGCGATCGCCGCGTCCCGTCCGGCCATCCGCTCCAGCTTGCCGAGGGACGCGGGAAACAGCGCCGAGCACCAGCCGCCGTTCCGCCCCGACGCGCCGAAGCCGGCGATCTCACGCTCGCAGACCGCGATCCGCAGGCCAGGCTCGGCGCGGGACAGGTAATAGGCCGTCCACAGCCCGGTGTATCCGGCCCCGGCGATGGCCACGTCGACATCGACGTCCCCGGTGAGCGGATTGGCGGCGGCGAGCGTGCCGGGCACCGTGTCGAGCCAGAAGGAGAGCTTCCTGTAGTCAGCGCTCGGGGACATGCGCTCCATCGTGGCAGTCCGCATCGCGGGGGTCCGCGGCGGGCGCCGGCCTGCCATGCCGCCGCAGCGCCCGCCATGCCCCGTAGCGCCGGCTCTCCGGGGCTCCGGGTCGGCGGGCAGGCCGGCCGTCGGGCATCCTGGTGGCATGCCCGGTCATGCGCTTGCCTCGGAGCCGCCACCAGCGCCTCGCAATCCGTTCGGCTCCTATCGGGTTTCCCTGGTCTGCCTGGGCAATATCTGCCGGTCACCGACGGCTGAGGTAGTGCTGCGCCAGGAGCTCGCGTCGGCCGGCCTGTCCGGCAAGGTCGAGGTGGACAGTTCGGGTACCGGGAACTGGCACCTGGGCGGGCCGATGGATCCAGGTGCGAGAGCGGAGCTGGCGGCCCGCGGGTACGACGGGTCGGGGCACCGTGCGCGGCAGTTCGACCGGTCCTGGTTCAGCAGCTACGACCTTGTGGTCGCGATGGACCGGCAGAATCTGGCTGACCTGCGCCGGATGGCACCGGACCGGGCGACCGCCAGGGACCGGATACGGCTGCTTAGGTCATTCGACCCGGCGACNNCGGGCGGCGATCCGTATGACGGCGAGGTCCCTGACCCGTACCACGGCAGCGCGGCTCAGTATGCGCTGGCATTCGACCTCGTGCGGGCTGCGGCCAGCGGGCTGGCTGCCCAGCTGGCGGCGCTCATCGGGGACGGCGACGGGGACAGCGCCGGCGGCAGCGGCACGGGCGATCGGTGATCGGGCCGGCGCCAGCGGCCCCGGACCTCGCGGCGCGCCTCGGCCGGCTCACGGGCGCCGGAATACGCGAGATACGCCGCCTCGGCGGGCAGCACGAGTGGGGGCATTACCGTGTCCTGCTGGCCGACGGGCGGCTGGTGTTCGCCAAGGTGGCCGACAGGGCGGACCTGGGCGCGGGCCTGGATGGGGTCTTCGAGGCCGAGGCGCGCGGACTGCGCTGGCTGGCGGATGCCGGGGCGGTGCCTGTCCCCGAGGTGCTGGGCTGGGACGCCAGCGCGATCGCCGTGTCATGGGTGCCTGGCGAGGCACCGGGGGAGGCGGCCGCCGGGCGTTTCGGCCGTGATCTCGCCCGCCTGCACCTGGCCGGCTCCGCCCGTTTCGGCGCGCCCTGGCCGGGGTTCATCGCCAGCCTGCCGCTCGGGAGCCGGGCCGAGAGCGGTGCGGGTAGCCGGGCCGGGAGCAGTGCCGGGAGCCGGACAGGGATCGATGCTGGCAGCGACGCGGGGGACTCGTGGCCGGAATGGTATGCCCGCGAGCGGCTACTGCCTTATGCGCGCCGTGCCTTCGAGGCGGGCACGCTGACCGCGGCCGACATGGGGCTGCTGGAGACGGTCGCCAGCCGGGCCGGTGCGCTGGCCGGACCGGCTGAGCCACCGAGCCGCATTCACGGTGACTGCTGGTCGGGGAATCTGCTCTGGTCCGGGGGCCGCGGCTGGCTCATCGACCCGGCCGCGCACGGCGGCCACCGGGAGTCCGACCTGGCCATGCTGGCCTTGTTCGGCGCGCCGTACCTGGACCGGATCGTGGCCGCCTACCAGGAGATCGCTCCGCTCGCGGCCGGCTGGCGGGCCCGCGTGCCGCTGCACCAGCTGCATCCGCTGCTGGTGCACGTCTGCTTGTTCGGCGCCGCCTACCGGGACGCGGCGCTTGGTGCGGCACGGTCGGCACTCGCCGCCGGAGGGTAACGAACGCCGAAGGGTAAGGAACGCCGGCTGCCAGGGGCCGGGAACGCAAGGCCCGCCGGGGCAATGCTCGAACGGCCCCGGCGGCACTCGTGCCTGGCGGGCATGCGGTCCGTCCGTCGGCCGGGGCCTGGTTACCGGACGGACCGCATGCCCGGCCGGTCAGCTCTCGTCGTTCCAGGCGTTGCTGAACGCATTGCTGCCGAAGAGCACTCCAGGCGCCGCCAGCCTGTCATGAGTGGTAGTGCTGGTCTGAATGATCTTGGCGTGGTCCCAGTTGGACGAGCTGATCCCGCCCTTCTGGTCGCTCTTGTCGTGCACCTTGACGTTGACGAAGCTCTCGATGCCGTAGTCGGCCAGGGGCAGGATCGTGCCGCTGGACGACGGGGCCTCCGAGATGACCTCAGCCGAGTTGTTCTCGCAGGTGGAGCCCGAGGCGCAGGATTCCCAGAGGTTGAAGTGCTGGCCGCTGGTGACGTCGGTGAGCACGAGGTTGTACTTATTGTGATGGGTGCCAGAGCCGGTGTCGAAGTACACCGACGCGGTCACGGCGTCACCGGCGTTCACGTCGAAGACCGTCTGGATCGTGTTGCCAGGGTAGGTCTCCCACCAGGCCGAGTACGCCGGGGTTGAGCCATCGCAGTCGGACTCGACGCCGTCCTGCTCGACGGTGCCGCTGTTGAATCCGTCCAGCCCGACCCAGTGCACGGAGTAGCTGTCTGGCGTGGTCGTGCAGTTGACAGAGGGCACGGTAAAGGTGGCCGCGACGTAGCGGAACTTGCCGCTGGCGTGCTGGGGGAGAGAGATGTAACCGGCCCAGTTGCCGCTGTGGAGGGTCTTCCCTGTCGTGCTGGCGCCGGGCAGCCGGATCATGGGGAGCACTTGCACGACCTTGCTGGAATGAGGTGAGGACGCAGCGGTGGCGCCCGCCGGCCCGACAGCGAACATGGCCAGCGCCGTGATGCTGGCCGCGACCGCGAGCGGCCGCAGGAGTCGTGCAGTGTGCATGGCGAGTCCTCTCGTAAGGGCCCTGCCGCGGCGACCGGCGGCTGTCCTGGGGGATGGACGAGGGGGATAGAGCCCGTTCTAAGATGACGCATAGTAGACCATTTCGGATCACAGCGGGATGACCTGAACATGGGATACCGATGTATTTCACGTTGCCCAGCACCGCGAAACCCGCAGCCGGGCGGCCCGGTCTCAGCTCGCCGCTTGGCTCGGTCCCGCGGCCGGCTCACTGCCCGGCTCGGCGTGCGACTCGCCGCCCGGCTCGGCGTGCGACCCGGCGGCCGGCCCGGATTCCCCGCCCGGCCCGGGGCCCAGCACGTCGGGCGCCAGCGGCAGCGCGATGCGGAACGTGGCGCCGCTGCCCGGCGTGGGCTGGACAGACACCGTGCCGCCATGCGCCGCTACCAGGCCGGCCACGATGGCGAGGCCGAGGCCGGTCCCGCCCGCCTGCCTGGCCCTGGCCTGGTCGGCACGGTAGAACCGCTCGAAGGCGCGTTCTGCCTGTTCGGGGGTCAGCCCCGGGCCCTGATCAGCAACCTCGAGAACGACGGCTGACGGTGAAATGCCAGCTCCTGGCACCTCGCCTGGAGGGGTGCTCCCTGCGTCCAGGGTGCCCGGCCGGATCCGTACCTCGACGGGAGTTCCGTCCGGGGTGTGCAGGAGCGCGTTGCTCATCAGGTTCCCGATCACCTGACGGAGCCGGACCTCGTCGCCCAGCACGATCAGGGCGGTGCCTGCTCCGACCGTCAGGTCGATGCGGCGCCGCGGAGCCATGACCCGCGCGTCGAGCACCGCGTCGGCGGCGAGCGTGAGCAGGTCGACGGGGCGGGTCTCCAGCGGCCGCTGCTGATCGAGCCTGGCCAGCAGCAGCATGTCCTCGACCAGCACCCCCATCCTGGAGGACTCCTGCTCGACCCGTCGCATGATCCGGTCCAGGTCGAGCTGGGTGAGCTGGCTGGCCGCATGCTCCGGGGGGGCCGGGAGCCCGGCTGCCGGGCCACCCCGGATTTCTGCGTTCACCGTGCTGTCTGCGTTCACCGTGCTGTCTGCGTTCACCGTGCTGGCGGCATCGAGCTCGCGTTGCGCCGGCTTGCCGTTCTCGAGCCCGCCGCGCTGCCGGTAGTACTCCGCGAAGCCCCTGATGGTCGTCAGCGGTGTGCGCAGCTCGTGGCTCGCATCGGCGACGAACTGCCGCATTCGCTGCTCGGACCTGCGCGCGGCGGTCTCCGAGTCGGCACGCGCCCGGAAGGCGAACTCGATCTGGCTGAGCATGGCGTTGAGCGAGCGGCCGAGCCTGCCGACTTCGGTTCGCGGGTCCCGGTCGGGAACGCGGCGAGTCAGGTCGCCGGCCGCGATCCCCTCCGCGGTTCGCTCGATCTCGGTGAGCGGCCGCAGGCTTGCCCGGACGACGGCGATCCCGACGACGGCAAGCGCGAGGATCACGATCGCGCTCACGACCAGGTCGATTGCCGTGAGCCTGCCGATCGTGTTGTAGGCGCTCGACACGTCGATGCCCAGGACCACTGTGCCGTCTGTCGGCGATCCGTCCGAATTCGGGGCGCTAGCCGGCAGCCCGACGACCCGCCAGCGCCCGCCGCCGCCGGTAGCCGCGACGGTGATCGCGTTCTTTGCCGACGACGGGAGCTGGTCGGGGCTGGCCGGATAGGCAGGCCCGGCGATGACATGCTGGCGGCTGCGCGACCCGATCTCCGAGACGCTGATAGGGGTCACGATCTGCTGTGCGCTGCCGCCGTCGGGGACCCAGATAACCGCCTCGCCGAGCTGGTACGGCTGGGGCACGCTGGTCTGGAAGCTCTGATACTGCAATTGGTGCGCCAGCTGCTGCAGCTTTTCGTCGGCTTGGCCGAGCAGGTAGCTCCGCAGGAACGAGATACCCGCCAGGCTGATGACCGCGAGCGCGATGGCGACCAGCGTGAGGACAGCGGTGATCAGCTTGACGCGCAGCGGGGTGCGGCCGGGCAGCCCACTGGTGGCCTTCCAGAGGCGAGCGGGTCCTGAGGTCGCGGCCATGATGGTCCGGTTAGGAGGACGGGAGCCTGAGCACGTAGCCGACCCCGCGGAGGGTGTGCAGCAAATGCGGCTCGGCGGAATCGACCTTGCGCCGCAGCACGGAGACGTAGGACTCCACGATGCCAGTATCACCGCGGAAGTCGTAGTCCCAGACATGGTCGAGGATCTGCATCTTGGACAGCACCCGGTTCGCGTTGCCCATGAAGTACCTGAGCAGCTTGAATTCGGTTGGCGAGAGCTGGATCTGGGCACCCGCCCGCCAGACCTCGTGGCTGTCCTCGTCGAGTTCCAGGTCGGCGAACTTCAGCCGCGGCGGGGGCTCGGTGCCATCACCCCTGGTCCGGCGCAGCACGGCTCGTATCCGCGCGATGACCTCCTCCAGCGAGAAGGGCTTCGTCACGTAGTCATCGCCGCCGAGCGTCAAGCCGTGGATCTTGTCCTCGGTCGAGTCCCGCGCCGTCAGGAACACCACCGGGATCCTGGCCCCGCCGCCGCGGAGCCGCCTGATCACGTCGAAGCCGTCCATGTCGGGGAGCATGACGTCGAGGACGATGAGGTCAGGCCGGTGGCGCTGCGCTGCCTGCACGGCCTCGCCGCCGGCCGCCGCGGTAATGACCTCGAACCCGGCATAGCGCAGGCTGGCGGACAGCAGCTCAAGGATGTTCGGCTCATCCTCGACCACGAGCAGCCTGGCATCCACCCGCTTGCTCACGTCGTCCGCCGGCCTGGTCATGGTACCCATGCTGCGCCTTCTTCCTGAAAGTTACCTGAAGGCGCACTGCAACAGCCCTGGGTAAAGAATTAGTGCCCGGCGGCGCGGGCCCGGCGGGCCGTCCCGCTTAGTTGTGCGTGGCCTCCGCTGGTGCGCCTGCCGACAGTGCCCACTGGGAGATCGCCGCCGATCGCGACCCGACGCCGAGTTTTGCGTAGATACGGTTGACGTGATTCTTTACTGTCTTCTCCGCGAGGACCAGGCTCGCTGCGATTTGGCCGTTAGAGTGCCCTGCCGCGATCAGTGTCATGATTTGTGCTTCGCGTGCGGACAGACCTGCGGGGCGTGTCGTGCCGACGAGGGTGCCGGTCCTCATGTGAGACCTCCGGCTGTTGCGGCCATCCGCAGCGGGAGTTGCGCATGGTAACGGATAGGGCCTGGGTGAACGCAATAGTCATACATTCTCACAGCGTGCGCGTGTTCGCATGGTGTACGGCGCGGGCGCCGGATGCAAGCCCGACGCGCCGGCGTGCGGCTATCTGTCGGTACGCGGCTGCCGGCCTGCGTGCGGCCCGCTTGCGGCGGGCGTGCGTGCAGCTGGCGTGCGGCTGCTGGCCGGCCGGGGCTAGGCGGCCTGCCTCGAACCGGTTAGCAGGCTCTTCGGCACGGGCTGATCGTTCTTCAGGTCATTGAACAGCTGCGTCGCCTCAACGCTGTTCCACTGCACCGCGTCCCCGGCGTTCGTGGTGTAGAAATTCGCGTTGGCGATCGGGACTGTCGTGGTTTCCGGGTGCCGCAGCGCGAACGCCACCTGGACCAGCTGATACAGGCTCGTGCCCTGATCGACGGTGAGCGTGCCGGCTGCCCCGAGGGCGGCCGGGATGGCGGCGAAGGGGTTGAGCATGACGCCGGCGCTCGTCATCTTGGTGAGCAGCGCCCGCATGAACAGCCGCTGGTCCTGAACGCGCTGCAGGTCCTGATCGGCGAAATTGTGCCGGGTCCGCACGTAGGCAAGCGCCTGCGCGCCGTTGAGGGTCTGGCAGCCCTTCTTCAGGCGGGCTCCGGACGCCCGGTCGTACAGCGGTGCCTTGAGGCACATGCGCACGCCGCCGACGGCGTTGACCACGCTGACGAAGCCGCCGAAGCCGATCTCCATATAGTGATCGATGCGCAGGCCGGTGACGTTCTGCACGGTCTCGGCGAGGAGCTTGGGGCCGCCGAACGAGTACGCGGCATTGAGCTTGTTATCTCCGTAGCCGGGAATCGGGACGTAGGAGTCACGGGGCAGGCTGACCAGCACCGACGGGCCGCCGTTCGAAGGGATATGCAAGATCATCACTGTGTCGGAGCGGTGGCCGCCGATGTCGTGGCCGGTGGCCAGCTGGCGTTCCTGCTTGCGGGTCAGGCCCTGGCGGCTGTCCGAGCCGGCGATCAGCCAGTTCTGGCCGGCCGACACCGCGGGCCTGCCGGAGTAGTTCACCAGCACGTTCCTCCTGATCAGCTGGGAACTCAGGTAGAAGTACATGCCCGCGACCGCGACGATGACCAGCGCCAGCAGGGCGCAGAGGATTGCCACGATCCGCCGCGGGCGCAGCCAGCGATGACCAGTTCCGGCCGGGCCGGCCGGGGCGCCGGCTCCTGGCGCGGACCGCGACGGCGGCTGCGAAGGCCAGGCCGGCCCGTCGCCACCGGCCCGCGCCGTCCCGCCAGGCTGTGCAGTGCCGGGCCGGCCGGCGCCGGCCGGCAGCTTCACCGTGGGATCTCCGGCGCCCGCGGTGGCTGGTGCCCCGCCCGGCCCGGCTGACGCTCCGCCCGTGCCGGAACCCGCCCTGAACCAGTCCTCCGGCCACTCGCTCATGCTTGCCGCTCCATCCCTGTCCTCGCCGTCACCATCGTCCTTACTTCCAAGACGCTCGGGTGGCCGTCTTTGGCGTTCTCAGATTTCTGGAGAATTGCCGTCCCACCAGATCGTGACCACTTCCCGGCCGGATGAGCCGAGGTCCACCGGGCGCACGGGGTCGATTCCGGCCTCGGCAAGCGCGGCGCCCACATCGGCGGCGCGCTGCGGCGGGAGGCAGAGCCGCCGCCTGGTGACGTCAACAAGCTCATCAAAGCTGGCGTAGTCAGGCGCGCCGCCCCGGGTCCATGTCTGCGATCGCGGCCGCAGGCCCATGGCGGTCAGGATCTCCAGCAGGTCCGCGGCGGTCGGGGTCACCGGCCGATGCAGGCCGTGAAATTTGAGCCAGAACGGATTCAATGTGGTTAATGGGTGCCTCACCGTAGTCTCCACGACGACCCGGCGCCGGGCGTGCGAGGTGAGCTCCGAAAGGAAAGACACGAGTTCCGGCACGTTGTACACAACGTGGTGGCACGTCACCAGATCGGCCGGCGGCGTCCCGGCGGCGACCTCGGGCCACCTGCCGGGCACCTGGCTCGCCGCCGTTCCCATCGACCCGGCGCGCTGCGCGAGCAGCTCCAGCATCCCCGGATCGGTATCGACGGCCGTCAGCGAGGTGGCCCGCCGGAGCAGCGGCAGGCAGGCGGCGCCGGCCCCGGCGCCGACATCCAGGATGCTTCCCGGCGGATCGAGGGCCGCCCATTCTCGATCGTAGGAGGGGCCGCACGGGGCGCCCGCGAGCCGGTCCGCCCGGCGGGCGAAGACCTGCCGTGGGAGCACCCACGGCGACTCGCTGACCGCCGCGGTGATGTGCCCGGGGATTGCCCAGGCAGCGAGGTCCGTCTTCCACCGGTCGGCTAGCTCGCTCAGGTCGGGCATGAGTCCGGAGCCTAATCGGCTGTCCGGACTGGCCAGGCCGCACCCGCTGATGCGCCGCAGGCGCGCCCGCTACCAGAGCAGGGCGGAAGAACCTGAAGAATCAGTGGCATGTTCCCGGTAACCGCGGTCGGTGCCGCCGTGAGCGCCTCGGTGACGGACGGTGCGACGTCCGTCCTCGAGCAGCGCAGCACCAAGCAGGTGCCCGCGCACCGGAACGCGCTCTCGGTGCGGCTCATCTTCGACTTGCTGCACCGGCCGATGTGGCTCATAGCCATCGTCCTGGACGTGCTCGGGGTCGTCTTTCAAATCGTCGCGCTGCACTTCGGGGCGCTCGCGCTGGTCCAGCCGATACTGGTCTGCGACCTGATCTTCGCCGTGCTCATCGCGGCAGCCGTGCGGCACCGCCGGCCCGACCGCGTGATCCTGGCCGGAGCGTTCTGCTGCGCCGCGGGGCTGGCCTGGTTCCTCGCCGCGGCGCGGCCGCATGGTGGCCGCGCGACCGTGGCGCTGGCCGACGCGATTCCGCTGGGCATAGGCTTGGCGGCGGTGCTGGCGGTGTGTCTCGCACTGGCCTGGGCAGGCCCCCGCACGATCCGGCCGATCATGCTGGCGCTCGCCTGCGGGGTGGCTTACGGCGTCACGGCGTTCCTGTTCAAGCTGCTTTCTGACGGCTCGGCCGGGGGCGCCGCCGGGCTGCTGCGCCAATGGCCGCTGTGGGCGGTCGTCGTCGTGGGCCCGCTCGGGTTCCTGCTCAACCAGAGTGCCTTCCAGGCCGGTACCTCTATCGCGCCCGTGCTCTCCGTGATCACCGCCGCCGATCCGCTCGTCTCGATCGGGATCGCGCATCAATGGCTACGCGAGTCGATCGCTGGCGGGCCGGTGAACGTCACGATGGAGGTGGCCGCGCTCGTGGTGATGATCGCGGGAATCGTTGCCCTCGCGCATCGCGCGCCGCAGGCCGCGCCGCAGCCCGCGGACACCAGGAACGGCAGTCCGCAGCGCCCGCGCCCTGCGGTGCCCGGCACCTCCCAGGACCGGGCCTGAGCGGGGTCCGGCCGGGCGCCTTTGGCATCCCCGCTCGGCCTGCTGACAACCGCCTATGAGGGCGATGGCGTCGGAATGCCGGTCGGGCGCGGCGTCCCGGTGGGGGACGCCGAGCTGGTCGGCGTCGGGGACGCCGAGCTGGATGGCGTGGCCGTCGGGGTAGGCGTGGGCGTTGGCGTGGCCTTCGGGGTTGGTGTCGTGGCCGGCCGTGACGTGGTGGGCGCCGGCGTTGGCGAGGCTGAGGACCGCACCGTGGAGGTGCCGCCGGTGGTTCCGGAGGTTGGGGGCTTAACCCCCCAGTAGGTCACCAGGGTGATCAGGAAGACTGCCGTCAGGACCCAGGTCGAGATCCGCACCTGCCGTAGCCGTCGCATCAGTCGGTCCCGTCCGGCTCTGCGATCACCGGGCCGGCCGGCAGCAGGATGCCCTCGCGGCGGAACCCGGTCGCGATCCGTGCTCGCAGGATCCGCTCGACCTCGAACTGCCTGCCGGGCAGCGTCCTGGCGACCAGGCGGACCTGGAAGTGGTCGACGTCGATGCTCTGCACGCCCATGACCGCCGGCGGGTCCAGCAGCAGCCGGCGCAGGCCCTGCTCCCCGTACGCCTCCTCCGCGATCTGCCGCAGCAGGTCGCTCACCCGGTTGACCTCCACGGCAGTGGGCACGGGCACGTCCACCACGGCGCGCGCCCAGTCGCGCGAGAGATTGGTCACCTGGGTGATCTGGCCGTTGGGAACAATGACTACCTCGCCGCTGGCGGTCCGCACCGTGGTTATCCGCAGCGTGACGTCCTCGACGGTCCCGGTCGCAGGGATACTCGTGTTCGGCACCGAAAGGCTGATGAGGTCACCGAAGCCGTACTGGCGCTCGGCGATGATGAAGAAGCCGGCCAGGATGTCCTGGACGATGCGCTGCGCCCCGAAGGCCAGCGCTACCGCCACCACGGCGGCAGGGGCGAGCAGGTTCCCCACCGGAACGCCGAGGCGGGCCGCGATTTCCGCCGCGGCCGCGCAGTAGATGACCACCAGGGTGGTCCAGGTGATCACCTGGGCCAGCGCGTGCCGGTGCTTGGACGCCTCCGAGCGGACCAGCGCGTCCGTCTCCTGCGCGTTGGCGTCGATCCGATCGGTGATCCTCGCGCCCACCCAGGCCACCACACGCGTCAGCAGCAGTGCCCCCGTCGCGAACAGCACGATCTCCAGGCCGCTGCCGCGTGCCCAGGTGGCGAAGTCCGGCAGATGCTTCACACCGGAGAACGTAGCAAGCCATCGCCACCGAACCTGCCGCAGGCGGTTACATCCGGTATTGCTACATCCGGTATTGCGCGAGGATCACTGAGATTCGTCTCCGCCGGCCGCGGCCCGCTCCTCGGGACTGAGCAGCTGAAGCAGCGGGGCCGACGCTGCCCGGAGTCGCCCGATCGCGTCGCCGAGCCGGGCACTCGAACGGACGTTGTTGTCAGGCGTCTTGGCCATCGTCGTGAGCGCGTGCGCCATCTCGCCGGCCAGGTGCTGGGCTTGTTCCAGGAAATTCCGCGAAACCCTGGCGTCAATCAGGACGGGCGCGCCGACCAGCAACATGATCATGTAGGTCCGGACCTCATCGGAGGCTGTGCCGCGGTCGCCCGAGCCGTCGAGCGCCGCGGACACTGCCTTGGACGAACGGGTGGCCTGGCCCAGCATGATGGCCGTCTGCGCCGCGACGGCAAGGGACCGGTCCTTGAACTGCCGGCGGCTCACCACCTGGTCAACGATCAGGACCGTAACCAGCAGCACGAGCAGCCCGCCCACCGTGTCGGTGGTAAGCGCATGACCTGCCCACCAGCGCCGGAACCCGACGTCGGTGAGATCACCGATCACCAGCCCAAGGGTCACCAGCGTGACGACCACCGCCGCGAGCCCGCCTTGCCAGCGTGTCAGCACCCGACCACCCTCAATGAGGCCTCAGTTCCGGCTGCGCCTGCCTGCGGGACGTCGCGGCCAATGGCCAGGCCGTCGCGGAGAATGTGGCCAATTCCGCTCCCGGCTGTCCGTTAGCCCGCCTGGGTGATCGCGGCGATCTCGTCCGGGCTGAGCTGGATTCCCGCGGCTGCGATGTTCGCCTGGACATGATCGGCGGACCCCGAGCCGGGAATGGGAAGGATCTGCGGGGACCTGGCCAGCATCCAGGCGAGCACGACCTGGCGGGAACTGACACCGTGCCTGGCAGCCGCCTCGCCGACCGCCTGGTTGCCGTCGGCGTCCTGGATCGGCGCCCACGGCAGGAACAGGATCTGCTCCTGCTCGCAGAGGTCAACGATCGTTTCCGAGGCCCGGTCGCCGGCGTTGTAGCGATTTTGTATCGACACGATGGGTGTCACCTGCTGCGCCTCACGCAGTTGTGCCTCCGACATGTTCGAGACCCCGATGTGACGGATCTTTCCCTCGGCCTTCAGGTCGGCGAGCGCGCCGATCGAGTCGGCGACCGGCACCCTCGGATCCGGCCGGTGGAACTGGTAAAGAGGAATCTGGTCCAGCTTCAGCCGCTTCAGGCTGCCCTCACAGACCTGCCGGAGGTGCTCCGGGCGGCCGTCCGCGTCCCAGCGCCCCGGGCCGGGCCGGACCAGGCCGCCCTTGGTGGCGATGACAAGCTCGGCGGGGTAGGGATGGAGCGTCTCGGCAATCAGCAACTCGCTGACGTCGGGCCCGTAGGCGTCGGCGGTGTCGATGAAGGTGACTCCCAGGTCCACCGCCCGGCGCAAAGCTGCCTTCGCCTGCTCCTTGTCCGGCGGGTCTCCCCAGATGCCAGGGCCGGTAATCCTCATCGCGCCGAAGCCCATCCGGTTCACCGTCAGATCGCCGCCGACATCAACCGTGCCTGCCGCCGCCGCCGTCACCTGTGCGCCCATTGCGCCACCTCCTGAGTATCCCGCCCAGCTCTCCGCAACATCCCGCCCAGCTTCGCAGCCCTCTCCGGCGGCGGCCACGCGGGGCGGCTGTTACCAGGCAAGTGCATAGACACATCAATATAGGCGATGTTATATTTCTGGCATGAGCCAGCTGCGCTCTGCCCTTCGCGGAACCGAGAGCACCGAGATCCGGACGGCGATCGGTCAGGCCCTCTTCGGGCTGGTTACCGTCGCGGTACAGCGCGTGCCTCGCGATATGAGCCTGACCGCGCTGTCGACGCTGTCCACGCTGGACCGGACGGGGCCCCGCCGGGTCACCGACCTGGCTGCCGTCGAAGGCGTGACGCAGCCGTCGATGACCGTGCTGGTGACCGGGCTTGAACGGTCCGGCCTGGTCGAGCGGCGCGCGGACCCGGCGGACAAGCGGGTTGCCCTGGTCGCGCTCACCGCCAGCGGGTCGGACTATCTGCGGGCCCGGCGGCGAAGAGGCGCCGACGAGTTCGCGCAGCTGATCGACGACTTGCCGGCCGGCGAGTCCGGGGCGCTGGCCGCGGCCATCACGGCCCTGGAGCACCTCCGCGACCTCGACGAGGAGCGGCGGGACACCGCGACCCGCTCTTCGGAGTGGGGGCCGGAGTGGGGGCCGGAGGGAGAAAGCCGATGAACGGCGGGCAGCGGCGATTCCCGGGCAGGTCAGGGCCTTTCCTGATCATGGCGCTGCAGCAGGACGCTGCTCCTCACGTGCTGACGTGGAGGTGATCGTATGACTGAGGCCAGAGATACGATGCGCTCGCCGGGCACCCCGGGCCGGGCCGCTGATGCCACCGCGACGGTGATCGTGGTCGGCCTGGACGGCTCGCCGGCCAGCTGGGATGCGTTCTCCTGGGCGGCGGGGGAGGCGGTGCGCTCCGGTGGCAGCCTCATCGCGGTGTACGTCACGCCGATCGTGGAATGCGCCGCCGCGGTCAGCGTGTATTTCGACTATGCCGCCGTCGAGCAGGCCAGGCAGGAAATAGCCGCGGAGCTGGCAGGGGAGGCCGCCCAGCGGGCCCGCGAGCTCGGCGTGCCGCTGAGTTTCGTCCGGGAACCCGGCGATGCCGCGCACGTGCTGACCAGCGTCGCGCGCTCGGCGGGCGCCGATCTGGTGGTGGTCGGCAAGTCCGCGAAGATGCGGCATCATCTGGCCGGCTCCCTCGGCCGCCGGCTCGTCTGCCATCACGACGCGCCGGTCGTCGTGGTCGTGCCTACAATGTTGCGCGGCGTCTGGATGGCCGGGACATTCTCCCGGGCACAGAGATCGAAGCTGACTGCCCGGGACATCGCTGTTGAAGGAGGACAGATGGCTGACACCTCCGGTATCGACCCTTCGGTTCCGCCCAGCGGCGCCGGCTGCGCCGACTGCGATGCGAGCGGCGGATGGTGGTTGCACCTGCGCCGGTGCGCGCAGTGCGGCCGCATCGGCTGCTGTGACACCTCACCTGCTCAGCACGCAAGCGGGCACGCAGCGGCGACAGAGCACCCAGTAGTGCGAAGTTTCGAGCCTGGCGAGTCGTGGTTCTGGGATTACCGGACAGAGCAGTTCATCGACGGGCCAGAGCTGGCCTCTCCCGAGCACCATCCCCTGGACCAGCCCACGCCCGGCCCGGCCGGCCGCGTGCCGCGCAACTGGCAGCGGCACCTGAACTGATGGCCGGCGACGCGCCCGGGCCCGTGACGCGGTTCGCCGGCGTGTCGCTGGACTGCGCCGACCCGGAGGTCCTAGCGGACTTCTACCTGACGTTGCTCGGCGGCGAGGTGCTGTGGCGCTCGGCGGACAGCGTCGGGGTGCGCGTCCCGGGGGTGGTGCTGGCAATGCAGCGCGTGGCGGGGTATCGCCCGCCGTCTTGGCCTGGCTCCTCCGTGGTGCATCTGGATCTGACAGCGGGCGAGGATGCCGAGCGCGCCGTCGCCCGGGCTGTCGATGCCGGCGGGGTCCAGGCGGCGGACCAGCCGGATCCACGGTGGCGGGTGCTGCTCGACCCCGCTGGACACCCGTTCTGCATCACGGCCATCACGCCGCCGGACCATCCGCTGGCTAGAGCAGAGCTGGCATAGAGCAGAAGAGGACTCCGCCTGACTGCGTCAGGTGATGGCGGCAAGGGCTCGTTGGGCTCGGTCCAGCGCGGCCTGAGCGTCGGCGGCCGCCAGCCGGCCGAGCATCCAGAGGAGGTAGTGGATCGGGATTTGCAGGTCGGCCCGCTGCAGCAGCGACCGCCTGTCAGAAAACCCGCGCGGTTAGTCCTGGGGCGACACGACGACCAGCCCAGCATCACCTGCAGCGGTCGAGAGGCGTGCGTCGTAGGTGACAAGGCCATCGAGGTCCGGCCCGACGATGCGCGCGGTCGCGAGATGGATGGCGTCGAGAGAGCGAAGAGCACGATCGGGCTCGTCCATCGCCGCTTCCACAATCTCGTCATCAATGGCAATGCAGGAGAAGGCAGACAACAGGTCCCGGGCGTCAGGAAGCAAGGTAGGCGCAGCGCGCGCAACCGCCCTGATGACCTCGATCCGCAGCAGGGCGGAGCTTACCCACTCGGCGTCTGCGTGGCTGTCATAGAACGCCGCGAACGCTTTCGAGTGGCTCTCCTCGGCAAGGAGCTTGATCACTGCGGACGTGTCGGCATAGTAGAGACTCACCAGCGTTCCTCGGCCCGCATCGCCGCTAGGGTCTGGGACAGGCCGTCGGTGCCATCACTTGGGCGCATGCGCGGGCGATAGCCCGGGCGGCGGGCAAGCGTCGCGCGTCCGGAGGCAACAAGGCGCTCCAAGATGGGTGTCGGCGTGCGTTCCCCGACCGGGACGATACGGGCGATGAGCCGCCCATGCTCAGTAACATCGACCGTCTCGCCATGTCGCACCCGCGCCAGCACCTCGCTGGTGTGGTGCCGTAGGTCCCGTAGCCCTACGGCGTGCGCATCGTTAGCCGTCATAGGATAAAAGTATCACAATTTTGTGGCTACATTGCCGGTAGCGGCTGCGGCATCATCGGACACTCACCTGCCCACGGCACCCGGCGTAGGAGATGTTCAGCTCTGGATGTCGACTCCGTAGCCGGCTTTGCTGAGCATTCGGCGCAGGTCGACAACTGCCTGGGTGTCGATGTCCTTGTCGGCGGGAGGGTCGAAGAATTCGGTCTCCGACCCGATGGTCACGGCAACCTTGCCGCCGTGCTGCTCTGCAGTCGAGCCGACTGCCTCCAGCAACGACATGACGGCATCCCACTCGATGTTGTGGCTCACGGGATGCTGGAAGAGCTGGCGGAGAGTATTGCGGTGATGGTTGCTCAGGTGCTCGTGCTCCGGCGTCGATGACATTTATGCTCCTTGTTCGTCCTGGCAACCCTGCCGCTCGCTCGATTATGACGGCCACGTCGTCTCAGCCCCCTGAAGGGTAGAGTCGCGGCCGTGGCAGACAACGACTGGCGAGTGACGGTCACGCTTCACGATCAGGCCCATGCCGGGCGGGCGCTGCAGTCGCTGCGCGAGCATGAGGTGAAGGACGATGTGCGCCGGCGGCTCGGTCACCGCGTCGCGGTCAGCGCGGACGGCTCCTGCGTTTTTCTCTACGCGGGCACCGAGATTGCTGCCAGGGAGGCGGACCGTGTCGTGCGCGAGATTATGGCTCAGCGCAATATCGGCGCCGATTTCGCTGTCGACCGATGGCATCCTGGCGAGCAGGACTGGCAGGATGCGGACGTCTCGATGCCGCAGACCGACGAGCAGCGCCAGGCGGAACATCAGCGCCTTGAGGACGAGGAGACCCGGGAGTCGCTGGCGACCGCGCACCCCCTGTGGGAGGTGCGCGTTGAGCTGCCATCGCATCATGACGCGGTAGCGCTGGCCGGGCGGCTGCAAGCAGAGGGCCGGCCGGTGATCCGCCGCTGGAAGTTCCTGGTCCTCGGGGCCAACGATGAGGATGATGCAAACGGCCTCGCAAGGCTGATCAGGCAGCAGGCCCCCGCAGCCGTGTCCGTGGATGCCGAGGAGGTAGGCCCGTTGGTACCGTTCGCCCAGTACGGGCCGATCCCGGTCTGGTAGTTTTCCGCGAGCTGCCGCTCCGGCGGGCTCAGCGCCCAGGACACCGGCTAATCCAGCGTCCCCATTCCGGTTGAACTGTCCGGCACCGGAGAGGACGATGGTATGCCAGCGGGTAACTGCTGGGACGGGCATTCAAAACGTACGGCTGGAGGCCAGGATGGCGCGCATTACCGACACGTTCGGCGGCCCGGAGCCCGATGAGCAGGGGACTGNNCGGCGGCCCCGAGCCCGATGAGGAAGAAACCGACGTGCTCGGCGGTCCTCGCTGACGCGCGCCCGGGAGATATTTCGATGCCAGCCAGCTCGAATCGTGTCACATAATTCGTCCGGGTGACAGTCTTGCCGTTGACGGTGCGGGTCCACTGGATGTAGGGGCCGTGCGGGGATGGCGGGTCGGCGTTGCAGGCGCAGCCGGGCTTGCCGCAGCGGGTGCGGCGAATGAACGATGCTGCCGGGCAGGGCGCTGTTCGGCGACGAAGGCAAGGGTCAAGTCACGCGGCCAAACCCGCCTCGGTCGTGGTCTACCTGCAGCCAGATCGCCGGGCGTCGTATCAGCGACCACGGTGATGCCGACGAGTGCGCCGGGTTGTCAGGGACGCCGCCAGCCTGAGGCGATCACGGATCCAGATCGAGTCGGCGCGCCTCGACGAGGCTGCGGCCAGGCGGGTAACCCCCGCCGTGGCGGCTGCAGCTACCGATGCGTGGGAAACTGCGCGGCAAAGGATCGGGGCGACGAAGTTGCTGTGCGCGTCATAGGACCGACGACCAGGTTGAGCCAATCTGAGTCCCGGCCGAGATTCCGCCGTCGACCATGAGCAGCTGGCCCGTTATCATCGCGGCGTCGTCAGAGGCCAGGAAGACAACTGCGTTTCCAATGTCCCTCGGCGTGGCGCGGCGCCGCATCGGCGTGTACGCGACCGCAGCGTCATCTTGCAGCCCGCCAGGATTCGCCGCCATGCCGGTGCTGCTCACCGCGCCAGGCCCGACGGCGTTGACGCGAATATTCCGCTCAGCCAGGTCCAACGCCAGCGCACGAGTCAGCATGCCGATGGCGCCTTTGCTCGCAACGTAGGGAGCGCGCCGGTACGAGGCGAGAGTGGAGGCGAGTGATGCGATGTTGATGATTACTCCGCCGCCACGCTCGGCCATGTGCCTCCCGACTGACTGGCTGTAATTCCAGACGCCGCCGACATTAACCGACAGAATCCTATTCCAGTCGCTGTCGCTGAAGTCGAATGGGTCTTTCACTATGTTAATTCCGGCGTTGTTAACGAGGATGTCGATCGGGCCGATAGACCATTCCTTGTCGACCTCGTCCCGTACGCCTTGCGCGTCAGCGACATCCACGCAGGCCGTAACAACGCTCTGATTCGCCGACCGTGCCTCAGCTTCGAGCTCTTCGAGAGCCGCTGCGTTAACGTCGTGCACGATCACCTGGGCGCCCGCCTCAAGCAGCGCCAGGACGATACCGTGCCCGATGCCGGCGGCACCACCTGTCACGATCACCCTGCGTGCCTGTAGTTTCACTAGCTCCTCCGAGTCGCTAAACCACGCCAGAGATACGAGGCAACTGAGTCAGCCACCTGGCCATCGGGCGCGAAGCGGATGACGTCAGAGTCGATTTTGCGCCTTGCGCCCCACTCGCGTCAACTGTATCGTTGACGACGCTGTAGGCTCCTTCGCGTGGCCCTTAAACGCTGCGTGGCCTTGTCGTATGACGCCAGCTGGCAATTCAGAAATGAGGAATAAGTTTCATGCTACTCGCCGGCCAGAGTGCTGTGGTAACCGGCGCGGCTAATGGAATTGGCCGCGCGATCGCAACGAAGTTCGCGTCTCATGGGGGAGCTATTGTAGTCGCCGACATTGACATCGACAAGGCCGAGGAGGTCGCCGCCAGTATTGCCGCGGGCGGAGGGTCCGCGGTCGCCGTCCAGGCCGACGTGCGCGCGGAGGCCGACGTGGAGCGGTGCGTTCGCTCGGCGGTGAGTGCCTTCGGATCTGTCGATGTGATCGTCAACAATGCGGGCGTTCCGAAGGACGCGCCGCTTACCGAAATGACGCTTGACGTCTGGCAGTCGGTCGTCGACGTGCATCTGCGCGGTGTGTGGCTCGGCGTACGGGCGGCTGCCGCCGTGATGTGCCCGCGGGGCCGCGGGTCGATCATCAACATGTCGTCGATGAGTGGGCTGCTCGGATTTACCGGGCAGACTAACTACAGCGCCGCGAAGGCCGGAATCATCGGCCTGACGAAGGCGGCCGCGCGTGAGGTCGGACCGCACGGCGTCAGGGTCAACGCGATCGCTCCCGGCACGATCCGCACTGACCGGACGGCCAAGATCGCCCCCGATGCCTGGGCCTCCAAGATCGCGAACGTCGCCCTCAGACGGGAAGGCTCGCCGGATGAAGTGGCCAATGTTGCGCTATTCCTTGCCAGCGACATGTCCAGCTATGTGTCGGGCACCGTTCTTGAAGTAGCTGGCGGGCGTCAGTAGGAATCCGCATCATCGTTTTCGTACCGATCAGCGGCCGAGGGCTGATGTATTATGGGACGACTTGAGAACCGTACCGCGGTGATCGTTCACGTGGGATCCGCGATGGCCCGCGCCTGCGCGCTGCGTTTCGCGGCCGAGGGCGCTGCGATTATGGCCGTGGATCCTTCGGCTGAGACCCTCCAGAATTTTGCCCGCGCCGTCACCGCTAGTGGTCGCCGGTGCCTGGTCCAGCGCGCTCGGCCGGACGATGAGCAGGAGATCATGCAGGTGGCCGAGGTTTGCGGCCAGGCCTGGGAGTCGGTCAGCATCTTGCTGATCTGTGCCGCCCTCCTGGATTGGTGGCCTGCGGGCAAGGACACTATGCGGGATTGGGAGCAGGCCATCCGCGTGAACCTGCTGGCTCCCGTCTTTTACACCAAAGCGCTTCAACCTGCCCTGGCTCGCAGCGGTGGCGGTTCGATCATTTACTATGGCTCGGTCGACGGCATATACGGCAATCCCCGGTTGCCGGCTTATTCCGCGGCCAGGGGCGGACTGATCCCGTTCACCCATATCGCCGCGCACGAATACGGCCCGCAGGGCATCCGGGTCAATTACATCGCCGGGGCAGCAATATCACCAGCCGATCCATCGGCGCCTCCCACGGGCCAGCCTATGTGGGATCGCGACGAGGCAATCCGCGCGACACCACTCGGGCGTACTGCTACTCCGGACGACATTGCCGACCTAGCCCTCTTCCTGGCATCCGCGGAGTCCGCTTACATCACCGGAGCGGTACTCACCGTGGACGGCGGCCGTACATCGATCACACCGGGTACGGGCATTCGCCCGCGCTAGACATCCCACGGCTGTAACTGTCAAGCGACGGGCAGGCGGTCCGCCGAAGGCCGTATCATCAGGGCAGCGACGTCGCGAGCCCGTCCAGGAACAGGCCGGAGAAAGTGTCCGCGATCTCCCGGGCCTGGTCGGCCGGTGTCGGCTTATACCAGCGGTGCGTCCAGTTGAGCATCCCCCACAACGCCTTGGCGACGTACTCCACATTGAGGTCCGCCCGGAAGCTACCGTCTGCAACGCCCTCCTGAAGCATTTCCATGATGATGCCCTCGATCTTTCTGACCTGCAGGATCATCGACCGCGCCCACGCGTTGTCCTCCAGCGTCAGCTTGCCAAGATCTTGCTCGAGGAACACGAATACCTGAGGATAGTTAGCATCATAGGAAAGCAGAATCTTCGTGATAAACTGATTAATCTTCTCACGCGGAGGGACTTCCGTCATCATGATCTGCCTTGCCGCCTCTGTATTGACGGTAGCGATGTCCCGGACGGCGTCCCGTAGCAGTTCTTCTTTGCTGCCAACGTAGTAGTACAAGGACGCGCGATCAGTTCCGATCATCTCGGCGACGTCGTTGAGCGTCGCCGTCTCGTAGCCTTTCTCCTTGAACACGACGGCCGCGGCCGCCACGACCTGAGAAAGCTTTTCCAGGTACGCCGGACTGCCTTCCTTGCGAGCGGCCGTGCGGCGCTGGGCCATGTTACTTCCGTTAGCCATGTGGCACTTTCTGAGGTTCGTCCGGTCGTCGTCGCCCCCGATGATACAGCAGCCCAATTGACGAATCTGGCCGCCGAGCGTAGGGCTTAAGGCGCTGCCAGCTCGGCACGACCGGGCCGCCCGTTCGTGACCGGGCCGCGGCGCTCACGGCCGGGCCAGGCGCTGCGTGTCAAAGCGCCGCAACGAAGGTCGATCAACGTGAGGGTTGACGAGCTTCGGCGCAGTGTGCCAGCATGAGTTGCGCTGAACAACCAGGAATCGCTGATCGTGGACCGTATCGGGCATAGCTGCCCGCCGGGCCCATCGCTCGATCAATCTGGGCGAGATGGCGGACGCCGGATCGGCCAGAGAAGCCTTCTTGACGGGAGGACTCGCGCGACGATGATGAATCTCGGCGAGCTAGCCATCAAAACTGCGATCCGCGATCCCGGCGCACCCGCGCTTATCGAACCTCACCTGGGCATCCGGCGGACATTCGGCGAGCTCTCCGAGCGGGTCGAGCTGCTCGCGCACTTGCTGCAAGACCACCTCGGGGCCGGCCACGGCGCCCGGATCGCGGCCTTTACCAAGAATTCGCTAGAGTGCATGGAGCTTTATCTCGCCTGCGCGCTGACCGGGACGCTGCTCTTCCCGATGAACTGGCGGCAGTCGACCTCCCAGAACTCGCTGGCCCTCCAGGACGCAGACCCGTCGGTGGTCTTTTACGACGCCGAGTTCGCCGCCGAGGCAGGTGCGCTCCGGTCCGCAGTCGAGCAGGCGATCTGGATCGAGTGGAAGCCGGGCGCGGACTCGGAGTTCGAAGACCTGCTGCGCCGCATGGCCGCGACGCGCGGTGCCTTCGCGCCGTTGCCGCCGCCTAGCTCGCTGCTCTACGACCCCTACCTGGCCGTCTCGACGGGCGGGACGACCGGCATCCCTAAGTGCGCGGTGCACAGTCAGTTCAGCTACGGCGCCACGATGATCAATTATATGGCCGCTCAGCGCATTGACGAGAATGACGTTTTTATGATGCTCGGGCAGTTCTTCCACGTGACCGGGTACATGCCGATCGCGCACCTGGGCATGGGCCGACCGGTCGTGATCACCAATTTCGATGCGGACGTGACTGTCGACGTGATCCGCCAGGAGAACGTCACCGGCTTTTTCTGCATCGCGACAATGCTGCCGCGGCTGGTGGCCTCGCTGATGTCGAGTGGCCTGCGGACGCCGTCGGTTCGGCTGGCCGGATATGGCGGCGCGCCGATGGGGGAGACGGTCATCCGGAACGCGGCCGAGCTCCTGAAAACCGATCTCATGCAGATCTGGGGCATGTCCGAGTTCGGCACCGGCACCGTGCTCGGGCCCGCGGCCCACAACCGCGCTATCAGGAACGAGCACGTGGAATTGCTCGGCTCGTGCGGCCGGGCGGCCGTGCTGAGCACGATCATCGTCCGGGACGAGCGCGGGCGGCCAGTACCTCAGGATGGCCGCACCATCGGCGAACTCTGCCATTACGGGCCCAACACCATGCTGGGCTACTGGCATAAGGAGCAGGAGACCTCCGACCTCGTGCGCGATGGGTGGGTGCACAGTGGCGATGGCGCTACCTGGGATGCGGAGGGCAACGTCTACATTGTCGACCGGCTCAAGAACATGATCATCTCCGGCGGCGAGAACATCTTCCCAGCCGAGATCGAGAAGCTGCTCGCCAACATGCCAGGAGTGGCCGAGGCCGCAGTCGTCGGAGCGCCGGATCCGGAGTGGGGAGAAATAGTGCGCGCGATCGTCGTGTGCAGCCCTGGCGCGAGCATCAAGAGAGACGCAGTGATCTCAGCGGTGGAGTCGGAACTCGGTTCCTACCGCAAGCCTCGCATCGTGGACTTTGTAGACGCACTGCCGATGACGCCCACCGGGAAAGTCGATCTCAAGGAACTCCGGGCGTTGCCGGTGACCGATGACGTCGTGCGCATGCCGCAGGCCTAGATGTACGACTGCCTCGGTAACGAGAGATGACCGCAAAAACCTACCTCGTCACCGGTGCTGCGTCCGGCATCGGGGCCGCAACGTGCCGACTGCTGACCGACCGCGGGGCCCAGGTAATCGGCGTTGACCGGGACCAGCCCGGCCTTACCCGGATGATCGATGCCGGGAACTGCGCGGAGACGATCAGCATCGACCTGGCCGATGCCATGGCCATCCAGGCTAACCTCCGCGGCCTGGCCGTCGACGGGGTCGCTAATGTCGCCGGCGTCGGTCCGGACGCCATCTCGCCGGAATTGATCTTCCGGATCAACCTGCTAGCTCCGCTCCTGATCCTTGACGCGGTCAGAGCGACACTTGCGCCGGATGCCGCCATAGTGAACGTGGCATCGATCACCGGCGAAATGGCCGATGACTCGATGGATAGCAATCTGGTCGATCCGCTGGCAGCCGATTTCCTATCCCGGATCACCCAGATCGTCACTGATGGTCCTCGTGCCTACACTTACAGCAAACGGGCGCTGATCGATCAGACCAGGAAGATGGCTGTGACATGGGCTCCCGCTGTTCGGGTTAACTGCCTGTCGCCGGGGATCGTGGATACGCCGCTCGGGGAGCGAAGCAAAGTCTTCAGCTGGACTGAAAAAGCCTCGCGGCGTATTCCGCTCGGGCGGCTCGGAATCGCGGCGGAGATCGCCGAGGTAATTGCGTTCCTGCTGAGCCCCAGCGCTAGTTATATCATCGGCGCATCGCTAGTAGTCGATGGTGGTTACGTCGCGGCCCAGGGGGCACGGCGGTCCGGGCGGCCTTGATCTGGTGACAAGCGGAACTGCGGTAATGGACAATCACGAAAGTGGCATCAACGCTAGAATTGACAGAATCCATGATCGACTGCGAAACTTGCTTTCTTGGACCTGCGACATCTCGGCCTAAGGCCACCGGCTCTTAGCCTGCGAAACCTGGAGGAGGTGGAGAATGGACAGCCAGTACTTCCGCCGCGTCCTGGGTAATTTCCCGACTGGCGTGGTTGCGATTACCAGCGTCAATGGATCCGGAGCGCCGGTCGGGATGGCAGTCGGCTCATTCACCTCTGTCTCGCTCACTCCTCCGCTAGTGGCATTCCTGCCAGACAAAGCCTCGACAACCTGGCCGCAGGTGCGGGATTCCGGGTCATTCTGCGTCAACATTCTCGGGTCAGAGCAGGAGACGGTCTGCCGGACGATGGCGACCGGCGGCGGCGACAAGTTCGCTGACCTTGGCTGGCGCCCGTCTGGCTCAGGATCGCCCGTCATCGACGGCGTTGTCGGGTGGATCGACTGCGACATCGAGACGGTTCACGAGGCCGGCGACCACTACATCGTGATCGGCCGGGTCCGCGACATGGAGGTAATCGACAGCGCGCTGCCTCTGCTGTTCTTTCGCAGCGGCTACGGGCGATTCACCCCGCTGTCGCTGTCAGCGTGGGACAACGACCTGATCCAGCCGATGCGGATGGCGGACCTTGCCCGCGGGCACATGGAGGACCTCGCCCAGCGCCTGAGCACCGAGTGCTTCGCCACCGCGCCGGTTGACGAGGATCTCGTTCTGATCGCTGCCGCTGGCGTCATCAGGTCACGGAAGCTCGTCACCCGGGTCGGCGGTCGGATCCCGTTCATGCCACCGCTCGGCACGATCTTTGCTGCCTATCAGCCCGGACCCGGGCAGGACAGGTGGCTCGCCAGGTCGGGTAATCGCAGCGCTGAGTACCGGGCGCAGCTCGCTGCCACGCTCGTGACCGTCAAGTCCCGCGGCTACAGCGTCGACCTTGGCCACGGCTGGCACACGCAGATGGAAGAACTTATGGCATCCGCGGGCGCGCAGCACGGCCCGGCCGACCGGACCAGGGCCGACATGGTCCACTCGATCGCAGATCTTCCGGCTGACTTTGAGTCGCCCGCGATGGCCGACCCGGTCAGCCAGCCGGTCGGCACGATCAACGTTCCGGTCTTTGGCCGGGCCGGCGAGGCGGTCATGACCCTCAGCCTGCTCGGCACGCGGCTGTCGGACGAGAGCGTCATCGCCGCAGTCAAGCACCTCTATGAGGCAGCACAGCGGGTCGAGACCCAGCTCCGCCGGGCCGGGCTGTGACCAGTGGCCTGCCGTGCGCATCGATGAAAGGCGGGCAAATGCTGCCGGCGCTATCTGACGAGCAGGTCGAGCTCGGCCGGGTCGCGAGGTCGTTCTTCACCGCCCGGTCGCCCGAGATCGAGGTCCGGCGGCTCGCCGTGGACATGGTCGGGTACGACCGAGCGGTCTGGGCGGCGATGGCCGAGCAGATCGGCATCCAGGGCCTGGCGATACCCGAGGCGTACGGCGGAAGCGGCTACTCTCTCGTCGAAATCGGGCTCGTACTGCAGGAGAGCGGCCGCAGCCTGCTGTGTGCGCCGCTGCTCCCGACAGTACTTGCGGCCGCGTGCCTGCTGCGTCTGCCAGATGGCGACGCGCACCGGGACCTGCTCCCAGCCATTGCGAACGGCCAGGTTCGGGCAACCATCGCGGTCCCTCACGTGATCGGCGCCGCGCCGTCGATCACAGCCGGGCGAACGGGCGGATCGTGGCGCCTGACGGGCGTTGCGGAGCAGGTCCTCAATGGCTCACAGGCCGAGCTAGTACTGGTAGTCGCCCGCACCGACCGCGGGCCTGCCCTGTTCGCGATCATCGGCCTCGATCAAGTCGAAGTAACGGTGCTGTCCGGGCTTGATCCGACCCGGCGGCTGGCGACGCTGGTCTTCGCCGAAACCGAAGCCAGGATTATCGGCACGCCCGATGACCTCTCCCAGCAGGTCGGAGGATTTACCGACCTAGCCGCAGCGATGATGGCAGCCGAATCGGTAGGCGGCGCGGTGCGGTGCCTGGAGCTCGGGGTCGAGTATGCCAAGGTCAGGGAACAGTTCGGCGTGCCTATCGGCTCGTTCCAGGCCATTAAGCACAAATGCGCTGACGTATTGCTGGCCGTCGAGGCGGCCCGCGCTGCCGCCGAGAATGCGCTGTGGGCGGTAGCCGGCGATTCTCCTGATGCCACGGAATGCGCTTCTCTGGCCAAGGCGCACTGCACAGATGCCTACTTCTATGCGGCGGCGGAGTGCCTGCAGATCCACGGTGGCATCGGGTTTACCTGGGAGCACCCTGCCCATCTCTATCTGAAGCGCGCGAAGAGCTCGCAGATCCTGTTCGGATCGCCCGGACAACACCGTGAGCGCATGGCGACAGCCGCCGGCATATTTACTAGTCCCCCGTCCGTCAACATCGGAGTTGACAGGTGGGGTAGTAGCCAGGCAAGCTGGACTGGACGGTAGCCGCTGCGAGCTGCGATGGCCGCTTAATAGATCTAATGGAGATGACATGGAGTTTGGTCTTCTGTACGAGTGGCAGATGCCGATGGGTATATCGCGGACGGAAGAGTCGCGGCATTTCCGTCAGATGATTGACCAGGTGAAGCTGGCGGAGGAGGTGGGCTTCCGGTCGGTCTGGTCGGTGGAGCATCACTTCCTCGAAGGGTTCTCCCACGCTTCCGCGCCGGAGGTTCTGCTGTCGTGGATCGCCGCGCAGACCTCCACGATCCGGGTCGGTCATGGGGTGCGGCTGCTGCCGTACCCGTACAACCACCCCATTCGGGCGGCGGAGCAGGCCGCCACGCTGGACCTGCTATCGCAAGGCCGGCTGGAGTTCGGGACCGGCCGGTCTGCGACCCAAGCTGAGTTGGGCGGGTTCGGGATCGACCCGGCGCAGACACGGCCGATGTGGGAAGAATCGCTGCGGCTGATCCTGAAGGCGTGGACCGAGCCCGTTGTCGAACATCACGGGACCTTCTTCGACCAGCCGCCCCGGACAATGGTGCCAAAGCCACTGCAGGACCCGCATCCGCCGCTGTGGATGTCGTGCACGAGCCCGGACTCGCACGACGTGGCCGGGCGGCTCGGGATGGGGCTCCTTTCATTCACTCTGGCGCTCAGCATCGACGAGGTGGGGCAGCGTATCAGCCGTTACCGGGACCAGATCAAGACCGCCGAGCCGATCGGTAAGTTCGTCAATGAGCAGGTGGCCGTCTTCGCGATGACCCATTGCGCCCCCACCAACGCGCTGGCCCGCGAACGGGCCGAGAAAGGCGTCATGCGCTACCAGCACGATCAGATCGAATTGCTCACGTCGCTGATCCCCGACCTCAAGCAGGACAGCTCCTACGACTACTACTCCAGGTTCGTAGGCGTGGACTACGACAAGTTCAGCTACGACTACCTCGATAGCCGCGACATGATCGTCGTCGGGGACCCGGTTCGGTGCATCCAGATGGGCAAGCGGTACCAGGATATTGGCGTCGACCGGCTGCTGTGCTTCATGCAGTACGCCGACATGCCGCACGAGCTGACGATGGAATCCATCCGCCTGTTCGGCGAGGAAGTCATCCCCGCCTTCGCCTAGACCCCCGGCCCTGCCAGACCAGGAGGAGGATCATGCCCGCCTGGACATCACGCGACGACATCACCGAGTTTGGCGTATCACACACCGAGAGCGGCATACCCGTACGGTTGTCCTATCCGCCGGGCGAGACATCACCCCTGCCACCGCCGGGTGAGTTCCCCTATGCCAGGGGATTGCGTGCCGACGGGTATCGCACCCGGCCCTGGACCTTCCGGCAGTATGCGGGGTTCGCCGGCGGGACTGAGACGAACGAGCGCCTTCGGTACCTGGTTGCCAACGGTCAGTCGGGATTGAGCATCGCGCTCGACCTGCCGACGCAGATGGGCCTGGACTCCGATGACCCGCGGGCCAAGTACGAGGTTGGCCGCCTCGGCGTCGCGATCGACTGCCTGGCAGACATGGAGGCGCTGTACGACGGCATCCCGATCGAGAGCATCTCCTCGTCGTTCACGATCAACGCGACTGCTCTGGTCATTCTCGCCTTCTACGTCGCCATGGCTGACCGGCGCGGGACCCCGCGCGAGAAGCTATCCGGCACCGTCCAGAACGATATGCTCAAGGAATTCGTGGCCCGTGGCGCCTACATGTATCCGCCCGCGCACAGCGTCCGGCTCTGCACCGACCTCATCGAGTTCTGCGTCCGGCAGCTACCTAAATGGAATCCCATTAGCATCGCCGCAGCTCATATGCGGTCGGCAGGCGCTACCCCGGTCATGTCGGACGGATTCATGTTCGCGAACGCCATCGCCTACTGCGAGGCCGTACTTGACCGCGGCGTCCCCTTCGACGATTTCGCGCCGCAGCTGTCGTTCCTGACCTCCTCCTACAAGGACGTGTTCGAAACGGTCGCCAGGTTCCGGGCCTGCCGCGCGGCCTGGGCCAAGATCGCCCGTGATCGGTTCGGGGCGACTAACCCGCGGTCGATGACGTTCCGGGTGCACAGCGGCGGCGACATCGATGCTATGACCGCGGCCGAGCCCATCAACAACGTCGCCCGGATGACGCTCAACGCCTTCGGCGCAGCGCTCGGCGGTGTTCAGTCCCTGCAGGTGCCGTGCTACGACGAGGCCTACGAGATTCCTACCGAGGATGCGATCCTCAATGCTCTGCGCGTGCAGCAGATCGTCGCCTTTGAATCGGGAGTGCGCTACACCGCGGATCCGCTGGCAGGCTCCTATTTCATCGAGGCTCTGACGGCGGAAGTGCTGGGTCAGATCGAGGCCATCGTGGACGAGGTCACCAGCACCGGCGGCGCAATCGAATGGATTACCGATGGCCGCATGCAGGCCGCCATCAGCCGCGAGGCACGGCTGTGGGAGGAGCGTGTCGCCGACGGCCGGGAAGTCCGGGTCGGGCTGAACAGCGACAAGCACACGTTCCAGAACGACCAGGAGCTTGCCGTGCACCAGTTTGATCCTGACGCCGTCGAGGCTCAGGTCAGCCGGCTCAGCAAGCACCGCGCGAGCCGCGATTCGGCCCGGACGGCCGAGGCGCTCGGTGCCATCGCCGACGCTGCCCGGCAGGATCAGAACGTCATGGAGACGCTCGTCGACGCCGCCAAGGCCGGTGCCACGATCGGCGAGATCAGTGGCGTGTTCGCCAACATATTCGGCGACTTCAGCGCGCCGACCGGGGTGTGACATGACACGAGTCCTGCTGGCAAAGCCAGGCCTAGACGGACACGACAAGGGCATCAAGGTGCTGGCGACCATGCTTCGCGATGCTGGCTGCGAAGTGATCTACACCGGCTTGCACCAGACGCCCACGCGGATAGCCCTGGCCGCGCTCCAGGAGGACGTGGACGTCGTGGGCCTGAGCATGCTGTCCGGCGCTCACCTGGAGCTGACCGCCGACGTCATCAGCGAGCTTAAGGCCGCCGGGCTCTCCGACCGTCCCATCCTCGTTGGCGGCAACATCCCCCGCAGGGACATCCCGGTCCTGCAGGACATGGGCGTCGCCCGGGTGTTCGCGGCCGGGACGCCGTACCAGGACATCATCGCCTGGTTCGCGGCTGTACCCGGCCGGGCCACTTGAGCGCCGGCATGCCGTCCGCGTTCAGCGTGACCGATCTGCAGCGCGTCCGGCAGCTTGCGGAGGCGCTCAGCGCGGCCGAGCGCGGCGGACCCACGCCGCAAGCGCCGCGCCCGCCCGGCCGCTCCGTCGTCGGCATCATCGGCCCGCCCGGCGTCGGGAAGAGCTCGGTGATCTCGGAGCTGGCTGCCCTGTCGAGAACGCGGGGCGAGAGCGTCGCCGTCCTCGCCGTGGATCCGACCAGCCCGCTGACGGGCGGCGCGCTGCTCGGCGACCGCGTGCGCATGGCTGCTCATAGCGAGGACCCGCTGGTGTTCGTCCGCAGTTTCGCCAGCCGCGGTCACCCCGGCGGTCTCGCGGCAGCCATCCCGGCGGCCGCCAATGCCGCACTCGCGCTCGGCTGGGACCAGGTGTTCGTGGAACCGGTCGGAGGAGGACAAAACGACATCGCGATCGCCTCGTGCGCGGACGTCGTCGTGCTCCTGCTCAGCCCCGAGTCCGGCGATGAGATCCAGGCCCTGAAGGCAGGCGTGCTCGAGATTGCCGACATCATCGTGATCAATAAGGCCGACCGGCCAGGAGCGAGCTCGCTGCTGCGGGTGCTCGAATCAGCTGCCACTGGTCCCGGCCGGCCCCGCTGCATGCTCCTGTCGGTCACCGACGGACTGGGGATCAAGGAACTCGACTTGGCCCTGCGTACCCCGCGGGCGCCATCGGGCCGCGGTCGTGACGCCGCGCACCTGGCATCGGTCCTGGACGACCTAGTCGGGCAGGCCCGCGCCAGCCTGCGTGCGCCGAAAGCGCGAGAAGACGTGCTCCGGCTCATTCGATCCGGTCAGCGATCGGCTGCCGTCCGGCGCATCGTCGAGGAGCTGTCTCATGGCTGACGACACCGCGCTGGTCGATACGCCCCTGACCAGCGTCAGGCGCATCAGGATCGACCGCCCGGAGCTGTCGAACTCGCTGACGCCGGCCATCTGCGGGGCCATCGAGTCGGCATTGGCCGACGCGGACAAGGATCCAGCGGTGCACGTCGTGCTGATCGGCGGCACAGGCGGGCGGTCGTTTTGCGGCGGCTACGACTTGGGCATGGTCGGCCGCGGCGTACGAGACGAGGCCTTGCAATCCATGCTCGCGAGGCTGCGCGCGATGACCATTCCCAGCGTCGCCGTCGTGGACGGTCACGCAGTTGGGGCAGGCCTGGACCTGGCCTGCTCCTGCGATCTTCGCGTTGTCCGCCGCGGCGTGAAGATAGGCCTGCCGGCCGTCCGCATCGGCGTGGCTTACGACGCAGGCGGCCTCCGGCACATCATCGCCATGGTGCCGGCCGCTCGTCGGCTGCTGCTGACCGGTGAGCTGCTGCCCGCCGACGAGGTGGCAGGCTTCGCCGACATTACCGTCGATGCGGCCGGGCCCCACGCGACCGGGCCCGGTCCGGCCGGGCCCGACGCGGCGGCATCGGTCCTGGCCGGCCAGCTGGCGAGCGCCGCCCCGGCCAGCCTGGCCTACATGGCCGCGATGATCCGGCCCGGCGCCAGCGCACGGTACGACGTGGAGACAGCCAGGCTCTGGCGTAACCAGATCCTAGACGGGAGCGATGCGGACGAGGCGGCGCGAGTGCGCGGCACGGACGAACAGCCGCGCTTCGCTCTCCGCACGGTGAGGAGCTAAGCGTGCCTGATCTCGATGCGAACGCCGTCCGGACACATGACCCTGGCGATGCGGGCTTCGTCGACGAACTCCGAGGCTGGCTCGCCGATCACCTGGTCGGCGACTTCGCTAAGCACAAGGGTGTCGGCGGCATTGCTGACGACTCTTACTGGGAGCTCCGGCTGGAATGGGAACGCCTGCTGGCCCGGCACCGCTGGCTCAATATCTCCTGGCCACTCGAGTACGGCGGGCGTGGCGGTACCGTCCAGCAGGAACTGCTCTTCCATATTGAGCACGCCCGGGCCGAAGCTCCGTACTGGGTTGGATCGCAGGGGCGTGACCTGCTCGGGCCAACGCTGCTGCAGTTCGGCAGTGACGCACAGCGGGCCAGGTTCCTGCCGGCCATCACGGCGGCCGAGGAGTTCTGGGGACAGGGCTTCAGCGAGCCCGGCGCTGGCTCTGACCTGGCCGGCCTTGCCACCAGGGCCGAGGCGGACGGCGATGCCTGGGTCATCAACGGTGAGAAGATCTGGATGACATTCGGCGATCACGCCGACTGGCTCTATGTCTTGTGCCGCACGGATCCGGCGGCGCCCCGGCACAGAGGCATTTCAATGCTGCTTGTCCCTCGCCACCAGGACGGCGTCGAGGTACGCCCCATCACCAACATCGCCGGAGGCCGCGAGTTCTGCGAGGTCTTCTTTACCGACGCGCGTACGGCCAGGGAACTCGTCGTTGGCGAAGTCAACGGCGGGTGGAAGGTCGTGATGGCGACGCTCGGCAACGAGCGGGGCGGGTCGACAGTGCTGCCGTTCCTGGCATCATTCCGCCGGCAGGTTCGCCAGCTCGTCGAGTACGCCCGGCAGGTCGGCGCCGACCAGGACCCGGTTCTGCGAGCGCGGATCATCAAAGCCTGGGAGGACTTCCGCGTGCTTCAGCTGCATTCCGACCGTCTGCTCGGCGCGGTTCTCTCCGGGCGCCACCCGGGCCCGGAGTCGTCACTGACGAAACTCTTCTGGGCCACCTGGCACCGTGACCTCGGCGAACTCGTCATGGATGTCATGGGGCGCGACGGGCTGGTCTGGCACGACCCCTCTGACCTCGCCGGAGAGCAGCAGCGCATCTTTCTCAACAGCCGGGCCGAGACGATCTACGGCGGCACGGTCGAGATCCAGCGGAACATCATTGCCGAACGCGTGCTCGGGCTGCCCCGGTGATACCGGGCGCCGGGAAGGAACATGAACTGCCGTGGACAACGTAGTGATCGCCGGTGTCGGAATTCACCCGTTCGGCAGGTTCGATCTGTCCTACCGGCAGCTCGGTGCAGTGGCGGCCCGAGATGCACTGGCCGACGCCGGTATCGGGCTCGCTGACCTTGACAGCATCCTCGTCGGGAACGTCGGGGGTGAGATGGCCAAGGGCCAGAACACCATGGAACTGATAGGTCGTCCCGGCATCCCGATCATCAACGTCGAGGCCGCCTGCGCATCGTCCGCATCCACGCTCCTGCTGGCCAGCCAGCTCATTAACAGCGGGGCCGCGAGAGCCATCCTGTGCCTCGGAGTCGAGAAGGCCCCGCGCGGATTCATCGCGGCCTCGGGATTCGAGCAATGGCAGATCGAGTCCGGTCTAGGTGTCAACCCGGTGTACTTCGCCCTGATGGCCCAGGAGTTGCTCGAGACCACCGACGCGAAGGCCGCTGACCTGGCCGAGGTGAGCGTCAAGAATCACCGCCATGCGGTAGCGAATCCGAACGCGATGTACCGGCGCGAGGTTACGCAGGAGGACGTGCTCGGCAGCAGGATGGTCTGTCCGCCGCTTACCCTGCTGATGCTCTGCGCGCCCAATGAGGGGGCGGCAGCCGCCGTGCTGGTCAGCGCGTCCTACGCGCGCGAGCTGGGGATCTCGCGCCCGGTCCGGCTCAATTCCGTCGCGATGGTGTCACGCACCGCCGACGACTGGTTCGTGCCCGCGGCATCGCGGCAGGCCGGCCGGCGGACAAGCCTGACCGCGCGGGCGGCCGCCTCGGCCTACGAGCAGGCGGGAATCGGCCCCGCTGACATCGATGTGATCGAGTGCCAGGACACCGACGCGGCATCGGAATTGTGGGCCTATCGCGACCTCGGCCTGTGCGAGCCTGGCAGTGAGACCGCGCTGCTGCGCAGCGGCGAGACCGCGCTGGGCGGGCGGGTACCTGTCAATCCGTCCGGCGGCTTGCTGTCAAAGGGGGAACCGCTCGGCGCCTCCGGCCTTGGCCAGGTTCACGAAATCGTCCAGCAGCTTCGAGGCCGGGCCGGTGCCCGGCAGGTCACGGGGGCCAGGACCGGGATCTGCCATGTGATGGGCGCCGGCCATAACGCCGCAGTGCTGGTGGCGTCGCGATGACCGCGGCCGAACGGGACCGGCTCGGCGAGGGCCTGCTCGCCGAAGACGGGCCGCTGGTGCCGGGGAAGGTCGTCGGTCTGCGCGCGTCGCACTGCCCGGCGTGCGCGCGCTGGGAATTCCCGGCTCTGGCCTATTGCCCAGGATGTGATGGCCGCGCTGAGCCCTCGGCGCTGTCAGCGCAGGCAACGGTCATCGGGGTCACGGCCGTTCTGCACCCGCCGCCGGGCGCTCTGGTCCCGGTGCCCTACACGGTCGCGCTGGCCGCGTTCCCGGAGGGGGTCGCCGTTCTAGGCGTGGTGACCGCAGCCCTGGACGACGTCCCGCTCGGCCAGCGGGTGGAGACAGTAGCGATGCTGATCGGCGAGCGCCTGGGGTACGGCTTCCAGCTGGCCGGAGGGGCCGGCTAGTGGACGGCGATAGCACTCGCGTGACCGGGGGAGAGCGCGGCAATCATGGCAGCAGCCGAGGAACCAGCTGGCGATGCATTGTCGATGCAGCCTGCGGTGTGGGCGAGATGCCGATCTGGGCGTCCGGTACCGGTTGTCTGTACTGGCTGGACCTGTACGGCCCGACGATTAATGAACTCGAGCTGGCGTCGGGTTCGCGCCGGACCTGGCAGCTGCCGGACATGCCCGGCGCCTATGGCCTGCGCCGGGGCGATAGCAGCTGCGTGATAGCGACCGCGAGCGGGATCTATGGTCTCGACCTGGCCAGCGGGGCCATCATGCTGGTCCGGGCCGCGCCCTACGATCAGGAGCACTACCGGTTTAACGACGGGAGATGCGATCCGGCTGGGCGGCTCTGGTTCGGAACTAACCGCAAGCCCCGCTCGGCCCGCCCGGCGGGGACGGCGTCCTACTGGCGATTGGACGAGACCGGCCTGCATGAAGAGATCCGCGGCGTGACGATCGCGAACGGGATCGCGTTCAGCCCGGCCGGTGATCTGCTGTACCTGGCGGATTCTCCGAACGATCAGATCCTCGTGTTCGACTACGACCCGGCCACCGGGGCAGTCGCCAGCCGCCGCGTGTTCGCGACGCTCGAGCCAGGAAGCTTCCCCGACGGGGCTGCCGTTGACGCCGAAGGCGGGTACTGGACGGCGCTGTTCAACGGAGACCGGATCGTGCGGCTATCAGCCGACGGCGCGCTCGACCGTGAGCTTCCGTCACCAGTGCCGCAGCCAACGATGGTGAGCTTCGGCGGCGCGAACCTGCGGACGCTATTCCTGACCACTGCGCGCCGGTTTCTCACTGAGCAGGAGAGCGCAGCCGCACCGCTGGCCGGAGGTATATTCGCATGCGACCTGGACATCGCGGGAATTCCCGAGCCGCGGGTGATCGGACTCGATCCGTCGCCCGGTGAGGCGGCCCGGCCCGACGCTTGGAGCGTGCCGTCATGACTGACAGCGTGGTCCGGTATGAGATGAGAGCGGCCGTGGCGTATGTGACGCTGAACCGCCCGGAGAAGCTCAACGCGCTCAGCCCTCAAGTTCTGACCGGACTAGCCACTGCCATCGAGCTGGCCAGCGAGGACCCCGAGGTCCGGGTTGTCGTCATCCGTGGAGCCGGCGGCCGCGCCTTCTCGGCGGGCGTCGACCTGACGTACTTCCGCGACCACGGGATAATGGCCGACGCCGCTAAGAACCTCCGGTTCACGGCCACGATCCGCGACACGTTCCTGAAGATCGAGAATGCGCCGGTGCCAACCGTGGCGGCGGTGGACGGTTTTGCCCTGGCCGGCGGCCTCGAGCTTGCGCTCGCGTGCGACTTCATCCTCTGCACCGATGAGTGCCAGATCGCTGACCAGCACGCCAACTACGATCTGATGCCCGGCGCCGGAAGCAGCCAGCGGCTGCCGCGCCGCATCGGTGCGCAGCGAGCACTTGAGCTGCTCCTCACCGGGCGTCGCATTGACGGAGCGGAGGCCGCCCGGATCGGCCTTGCCCTGAAGACGTGTCCGGCAGCCGACTTCGACGGTCTCATCGAGGAGTTCGTGGCGTCGCTGCGAACAAAGAGCCGCGCTGCGCTCGGCCTGCTCAAGACCTCCGTCCGACGCGGACTGGAGCTTCCGCTGCGGGAAGCGCTGGACCTCGAGCGCCTCATTACCCAGGAGTACTTCAGCGGTCACGACGACGCCCTCAACGGGCTGGCCAGCTTCACGACGCGGAAGGACCGCCCGGCGGACTCGCCGGGCCAAGGCTGACGCTCACCATGGCCGGCCCCCGTTGACGAAGATCACCTCGCCCGTGGTGTAGGAGGACGCATCGGACGCCAGGTAGACAGCGGCGCCGGCGACCTCATCCGGCTGGCCTAGCCGCCCCATCGGCACCTGACTGAGCAGCGCCCGCTGGCCGCCCGTCATTTCCTGGCCGGCGCGCTCGATGAGGCCGGGGCAGATGGCGTTGGCCCGCACCGTCGGCGCGCCCTCGGCGGCCAGGTACCGGGTAAGCATCCACAGCGCAGCCTTGCTGGCCCCGTAGGGGGCGAGGGTGGGCGTTGGCTGGAAACCCGACCCGGAGACAACATTGATGATTGACCCGCCGCCGCCCTGGAGCATTTTCTTCCCGAATGCCCTGGCCAGGCGGAACGGCCCCATGAGGTTGACGTTGAGAACCTCCGACCAGGCCGCGTCATCGACGTCGAAGACGGACGTTCCAAAGGTCGAGCCGGTGGCAAAAGCATTGTTCACGAGGACATCCACCGGCCCGCCGAGCAGCTCGGCGGCCGACCCGATGACCTCGGTCGCGTCCGCCGCGCCGACATCCGCCTGTACGGAAAGAATGCGTCGGCCGGTGCCGGCCCGCAGCTCATCCGCCGTTCTTTCGAGTTCATCGTGACTGCGGGCTACCAGTAGCACATCGGCGCCGGCCCCGGCGAACGCAGCGGCTATCGCCGCCCCGATGTTCTTGCTGGCCCCGGTCACGACAGCCCGGCGCCCGTCCAGCCGGAAATTAGGCGATCCCGGCGACGTTTGTGACCCGGCCTGGTTTGTGGCGGGCAAAGCAGGGACCGCAGTCCCCGGAACCTTATCTTCGGTGAGTTCGCGGTCACGCAATTCGGGGCCCCTCCTAATCTCCTGGCGCTCGCCCGCGCCGTCATGAGTGCCCGCCGACGCGAGACGAGCTCGCCGTCGAGCGGGGCTAGCAAGCAGCGCCACCCCGTGTGCGGCCCGGCTGACGCACTGGTCAAAGGCCCGGCGCGAGCCAGTCAGCACAGGTGTTGACGACGTGCTAAGCCTACTGCTACCGTCTATTTCAGGCTTATTAAACGCAGCGAACATTGGTGCCAGACGTTATGAGCTCTTCCGGCTCAGGGCGAGCCAGCCGGCAGACGAGTGACGGCATGTCAAGAACGCGGCATGCCGGTCAATCCGTGAATCGCGCCGGTACCGATTCCGTTGTATCCACCACAGCCAAGCCTGAAAGGTCGGAATCTGAATGATAGCCCCAGTGACTGCGCTTAGTCCAGACTTCGATCCGTGGATCGACGAGAACTTCGCCGATCCGATCAGCATCTACGACATGATGCGTGACTGCGATCCCGTGCACTGGAATCAGCGTCGCCAGCTCTGGTTCATCAGCTCGTACGCGGACGTCACAAAAGTGCTGAGAGACCGTGCACATTTCGCTGCCGCACCGTTTCAGGCCGAGCGCCCCCACATGGAGCGCACGAAGACTGATCAGCACAGGGAATTCGCCGCAACGACGATGCTGACCACTGAGCCGCCACGTCACACCCGGCTGCGCACGCCCGCGAACCCGAGCTTCTCGCCCCGGCACATGAAGAAGTTCGAGGCCGAGATCGAGAGAATAGCTGACCGTCTTCTCGACGCGGTCAGCGGCCAAGACGAGTGGGACGTCATTGCGAACTATGCATACCCGCTCCCGGTGCTTGTCATCACGGCCCTGCTGGGCATCAGCCCGGAGGACGAGCAGGAACTCATGTCCATGGTCCGAGCCGATACCGCGTTGCTGGCCATTGACCCGCGGGCATCGCAGGAGACGATTGATCACTATGCGCAGATGGGCCACCGAATCGACCCGTTCGTGCACCGAGTCGTTGAGCAAAGGCGCTCGCAGCCGCCATCGGGTGACCTGATGAGCGCCCTCATTCATGAGGAGCAGGAGGGCCGGTACTCCCCGCAGGAGTTGATGGCTACCGTCCACCTCATGATCGAGGCCGGTCATGTGACCACTGTCAACCTTATCGGCAACGGCGTGAATCTGCTTCTGGACGACACCGCCCGCATTCGTGCGCTGAAGGAGCGTCCGGAGCTTGCGCGGTCAGCCGCTGAGGAGTGTCTCCGCCTTGATGGACCTGTCCACTTCGCGGGGCGGATCGCGATCGCTGACACCGCGCTGCGGGGCCGCAAGATCGCCAAGGGCGACGTGGTGATCAACCTGTTCCCGCCGGCGAACCGCGATCCTGCTCAGTTCCCCAACCCGACTGAGTTTGTCATCGACAGGTCGCCGAACTCACCAACGAACTTCGGAGCCGGCATCCATCACTGCATCGGCGCCAACCTGGCCAGGGCCGAGGCGGCCGTGGCCTTTCGCAAGCTCGCGGAGCGCTTCCCGAAGATTGATCGGGCCAAGGAGCCGGTCCGCCAGCGGACCTTCGAACTGCGCGGGTTCCGGGAGCTGCTGGTCCGGTCGAACGGCGACGGCCACAGCGAGTAGCGCGCGCCAGCTGCGGGGAACCACGAGTCATCGTGACCTAGGAGGAAAGTGGCCCATGAGCCTCGTCGTAGTAGCAACTGTATTTCCGCTTCCCGAATGCCGCGACGAGGTGGTCGAAATCTTCGAGCAGACCATTATCAGAGTTCATAAGGACGAACCAGGATGCGAACTATACGCGCTGCACGAGAATGATGACTGCCTTGTCATGATAGAGAAGTGGGCGAGTGACGAGGCAATGGCAGTGCACGGTCGGGGCGCTGCGCTATCGGAGCTAAAGAGCCGCCTGGAAGGCAAGCTGGCGAGTCCGCTGGTGGGACAGCGACTTCGACCGCATCCGGCAGGCTCGGATCGCCGGGGCAGTCTTTAGCCTTTCCGCGCCCGGGCCGCAGCTGACCGGTAACAAGCCCGCAGCTACCGATCACCGGTCTGTGTTTTAGCATGCCACATTACCTTCGTTAGTCTCCGCGCCATGCAACCGCCTACCTGGCCTTGGTTGCGCGGATCCCACGGCGGGCCTGGCTGAACGCCGGAGTGCCGGGGCCGTAGTTGATTTCAACGGGACTGTTGACTCGTTAGTAGCGGACTGCTACAGTATCGTTTCGGCTGCTAGCCATCTCATAGCAAAAGCAAGCCACTACAACATATGTTCATGCCTTCTATATTCACCCGGTGTGATTAAGGCAGTTGGTCTTTCCCGCGGGCCGGCGCCTGCCAAAGGAGGAGACTCTTCAGCCGCATCTCGTATCGGCGCTGATGGAGGTCGATGGCATGAGCAGACGTCGAAAGCTCTATTTCTCTCAACACGAGTGAGGAAGCATGGAGAGACACTCAAGACACGGGATTCTGGTGGCCATCGGGGTGACTGTGGCTGCGCTGTGTGCGGCATGCGGATCGTCGGGCACCACCAGTTCGCCCGGTGCCGGCTCATCCGCAGGAGCGAGCTCCTCGCCGTCCGCCGTGAACGTCAGCGCGGCCAAATCCGAGCTAGCCCAGTATCTAAAGGTGCCAGCGCACATCGCCCAGACCGTGGCACTGCCAAAGGCGCCGCCGAAGGGCAAGACGCTGATCTACCTCAACCAGAGTTCGGTCCCAACGACAACCGCCATCGGCGATGCTGCGGAAGCCGCCGCGCATGCGGCTGGCTGGAATTTCTCGGAGATCAGCTATGACCCCGCCAACCCCGCGTCGCTTGTATCTGCATTTGCTACCGCTCTCCTGAAGCATCCGACGGTCGTTGGCGTAACCGGCATCGACCCCTCTGACTACGCTTCTACCCTTGCGAATTACCGGAAAGCCGGCGTCCCGATCGTGGTCACGTCCGGAGTGCCAGCGCCCATCACCAAGACTGTGATCGGGCTCGTCGACGACTCGCGCGCCGATGAAGCCGCGGCACTGGCCAGCTGGCTGGCATCCGACTCTGGCGGCACCGGCCATGCCCTGCTAGCACACGTCACCGGCTTCCCCAGCCTTGACGCGATCGTGGCGTCGTTCAAGGCCGACATCAAGACCCTGTGCCCGCACTGCGTGATCAACGAGGTCGACGTGCCGGTCAGCGAGGCGGAGCAGGGTCAGGAAGACGGCCTGGTTGTCTCCGCGCTGCGCTCCAACCAGGGCGACAAGTACCTGATCTTCGATGATGGCGACTTCGCGACGGGGATCAACTCGGCGCTGTCAGCGGCGAGCATCAGCGGCATTAAGATCGCCGGCTTCAATATGCAGCCGAGTGAGGCCAGTGCGCTGCGGTCCGGCACCCAGGCGGCGTGGACGGCCGATAACAACAGCGTCACCGGCTACGACATCGTCGACATCGCGCTCCGGTATGCGGAAGGCGTTGCCATTACCACCAACGACCAGACCGAGCCGACGCAACTGATCACGCCGAGTAATGTCGGCTCCATCTCGACCTGGAACGAGCCGCCGAACGCGCTCCAGCAGTACGAGAAGCTGTGGAAGGTTCCGCTGAAGTCATAGCAAATCACCTGGGCCTAAAGCCTGGCTGCCTGGCCACCGCCCTTGACCGCACCACGCCGGTCAAGGGCGGTGGCCAGGCCCCGGAGGGATGTGCCACTACATGAACAGTCGACTGCAGCGGCGGAGGTGGTCGGCCGATGTCCGTGCTTGACATTGAGGATCTGTCCAAGTCCTTCGTCGGCACCAAGGCACTAAGCTCGTTCAGCTTGTCGCTCAGCGCCGGGGAGATTCATGCGCTCGTGGGGGCCAACGGCTCAGGGAAATCGACCCTCATCAAGGTTCTGTCTGGCTTTCATGTACCGGACTCGGGCCGCGTCCATGTCGATGGTCACGCGCTCACGTTCGGTGCCGCGGAGAGCGCATACAAATTGGGCTGCCGCTTTGTCCATCAGGATCTGGCGCTGATCGACACTGTCTCGGTCGTCGACAATCTCCACCTGAGCACGCAGTTCCCGACCCGGATGCTGACGATACGGCCCAGGAATCTCCGCGACTCGGCCGCCGCGCTGCTTGACCAGATTGGCCTGTCCCATATCGATCCCCGCCAGCCAGTGGGCCAGCTGAGCGCGGCTGAGCGCACGGGGGTGGCGGTCGCCCGCGCCCTGCAGCCGGACGAGCAGAATCCCCCCAAGGTCCTGGTGCTCGACGAGCCGACCGCGACCTTGCCGATCGAGGAGATCGACCATCTGCTGGCGATACTCACGACCGCGGCCGACCGCGGACTGGCAGTCCTCTACGTGACCCACCACCTCGATGAGGTCCACCGCATCGGTCACTCGGTGACCATACTTCGGGACGGCCAGTCCGTCGCGCGGGCACCGACCGCGGATATCAGCCGGGACACGCTCGTCTCGCTGCTCGGCGGGGCCGAGAACGCCGAGTCTGAGCCGGAAGTTCTGCAGCCGGCCCGGCGTGCGCACGACGCCAGCCTCATGGTGGATGATCTCTGGGAGGGTCCGATCCGGGGCATCTCGCTGACCGCGACTGGCGGTGAGATCATCGGGGTCGCCGGGCTTACCGGATCTGGCCGGGAGCGCCTTCTCGGCGCCATTTTCGGCGCGTACACACGGAGCCGGGGAACGGTCACGGTCGGGGGTACGCCGATTCCGGCGGGCCGGCCGGACGCCGCGATTGCCGCAGGCGCAGCGTACCTGCCTGCGGACCGCAAGAGTAGCGGCGGCATCATGAGCCTGAGCGCCGACGACAACCTGGTCATCGGGGATCTCCGCCCCTTCTGGTCGCGGCTCTTCCTGCGCAAGTCCGCAGTAGCCCGCGAATCTCGCGTCTGGTTCGAGCGCCTTGACGTCCGGCCGCGCTCAGGTGGGCGGCAGCAACTCCAGACGTTCAGCGGCGGAAATCAGCAGAAAATCTTGCTAGCCAAATGGCTGCGGCTAAATCCGCAGGTTCTGCTGCTTGACGAACCCACGCAGGGCGTCGACGTGCGCGCGAAGGCCGATATTCATCATCACATTCTCGAAGCGGCCAGGAACCGGGCACTGGTGCTGGTGAGCTCGACCGACATTGACGAACTGCTCCTGCTCTGCAGTCGCGTGGTCGTCGTCCGGCAAGGGCACATCCGGGATGAACTCTCCGGCGCCCGGCTCACGGAGTCAGAGGTGACGCGAAGCTTCATGTCAGAAATCACTACTTTAGCTGCAGGCGATGGGACAGCGTCATGAGGAAACTGCCGACGATCAGGCTAGGGTTCGATCGATTTAGCGCTATCTATCTGTGGATTGCGTTCCTCATTATTTTCGGCATTCTAAGTCCGCATATCTTTCTGACATCGTCCACCTTGCACTTGGTTGCCTCTGAGCAGGCTGTCTCGGGGATTATGGCGATCGCTATCCTTATTCCGATTACCTGCGGTCAGTTTGACCTGTCTATCGGCGCGAATGCTAACCTCACGGGAATCGTAGCCGTAGTTGTCCAAATTAACTGGCACTGGTCGGCCGGGCTCGCGGTACTGTTGGGCATCGCGGTGGGCGCACTTATCGGGATCGTCAACGGATTTCTCGTAGTGAAAATCAAGATCAATTCATTTATCGCGACGCTAGCAATGGGATCAATACTTTCCGCCTTTGTCGTGATCGTGACGAATTCGAATCAGCCGCCCCCCGTTACGTCCACTGCCTGGAACGATCTTTCGCAGATTTCGGTCGGCGGCTATCAGATTGTGGTTGTCTACCTGCTCGTCCTGGGCTTGCTGACGTGGTGGTTGCTCGACTACACCCCGCTCGGACGCTATTTCTACGCTATTGGCGGAAATGCCGAGTCAGCCCGTCTGGCGGGCGTCAGGGTCGGCCGCTGGACCTGGACGTCACTGATTATTTCTGGCGCCATCGCCGGTTTTGCCGGCATCCTGTACACCTCACTCTCCGGGCCTTCGCTGACGTTCGGGAGCACGCTCCTGCTGCCCGCGTTCGCGGCTGCGTTCCTCGGTTCGACCCAGCTCCAGCCGGGGAAGTTCAATATCTGGGGAACCCTGATCGCCATCTACGTGCTCGCGACCGGGGTCGAGGGCCTGCAGCTGGTATCGGGCCAGCAATGGCTCGGCGACATGTTCAACGGGGTCGCGCTGATCGTGGCTGTCGGCCTGGCGGTGGCGCGCGGTGGATCCGTCAGGGCGGCTACGCGGCACCGCGGATTCCTCCGCCGCAGAGGGCAAGGCGGCGTCGTAGCCGGCGAGGAACCGGGCTCCGGGGACAGCGACAGCGCTGGTCAGCTCCGGGCCGACGGCGAGGGCGCACTTCCTACGGGCGACCAGAGTTCGGGTCAGGCTACTGCCGAAGCCGGGCACTAATGCTCGGGCGGCGATCCGCTGAGGTGCATGCGCTCCGCGAACAGGCGCAGCTGCTCCGGGTCCCGCAGGTTCATCACGACATGAGTGATCGGGACATCGCCGGCCAGGACCTCCGCCAGTGCCGCCGCACATTCTGAGGCGCTCCCGATGATCCCTGATGACCGCCGTGGTCGGCGGGCCGCCTCGCCGACGACGGCCTGGGAACCAGCCTCCCACTCCTGGTAGAGCGCGGCCTTATATGCCCACTCGTCGCGATGGGCCATCCGGTAGGCGGCTGGATCGTCGGTGATAGCGCAGGTGAAGGTGGCGGCGACCGGGTAGCGCCCTGGGTCCTCGTCTGCTGCGAGCAGCCCGGCGGCGTAAGCGGCGTAGACCGCTGCCTCGTCATTGATGTAGCCAGGCGGGGGCAGCAGCAAGGGCGCGCGCATGCGCACTGCTCGTGCAGCCGCCTGCACCGTCTGCGCGCCAATCCACAACCGCGGGTAGGGCTGCTGCACTGGCCGCGGCCGGACTGACACGCCGCGCACATCAAAATGCCTGCCGCGATAGGACCAGTTGTCCTCCGTCCAGGCCCGGACGAGTATGTCGCAGGCTTCATCCATCCGGGTCCGGCGCTCTTTGATGTCGAACCCGAGCCCGGAGTACTCGGCGGCGCGATAGCCGAGTGCCACGCCCAGTTCCATCCGGCCGCCGGAGATGACGTCAAGGACGGCGACGTCCTCAGCGAGACGGACCGGGTTATAGAGCGGCAGCAATAGCGCGTGCGTGCTGACATGGATCCGCCGCGTGCGCGCCAGGATCGCGCCAGCCACAGCGACTGGCGACGGGCAGTAGCCATCGGCGACGAAATGATGCTCGCTTAGCCAGACATGACCGAACCCGAGTTGATCGGCGTACGCAATGAGGTCCAGTGCTTCGCCATAGACCGTGCTCGGACTCTTCTCGAACGGCGGGGTGGCACGGAAGTCGTGGGTGATCCCGTAGCAGATATTCCGATCGGCGGCCTTAGTCATCGCGCGAATCGCCAGGTAGCCGGCGTTGTCCACAGAACATAAGCTGTAATTGAGGGCTCCTTACGTCGTATGGGCCAATCTCCCATCCGCCCGTGGTACTGTCAACTCTCTTGTTGACTAGGTCGCGTGGTCCTGCGCTAGCTCGGCGGCCCTAGCGAACATCCCTGCTGGCAAGGATGCAGCCACGGCGTGGAGCATTAAGCCGGCGAGCCCGGCTGCATGCGTACCGGACGTGCTTTCATGGCCTCGGCATGAAGGGCGAGCCGCGTGCCTCGACGCTGTCCGTGATGTCCTCGCGGAGGCCAGAATCGGACAGCCGCCGGGCGGGAGGCCCGGCCGTCACGGCAGCCGAGCCTCCTGAACTGCGAAAATACTGGGGTGAGCGAGGGGATTCGAACCCCCGACATCCAGGACCACAACCTGGCGCTCTAACCAGCTGAGCTACGCCCACCACGGCCGCATGGCAAAAATCGCCCTGCGGTGCTACGCAGCATACCGGGACGCGCTCACCGGGCCTAACCAGGCTCGCCCCCCGATGCCCCGTCCGCCGAGGCCGGCCCCGTCCCGGCGCCGGCCGCCTGCCTGGTCCCGGCGCCCGCGGCTGAGACGGCCGGACTGCGCCCGCCGTGCCGCGCCGCGATCTGCCTGGCGGCCGCCGACTCCGGGCCGGGCGGGCGGACGAAGATGGCCTCACGGTAATAGCCAAGCTCCTGGATACTCTCCCGGATGTCCGCCAGGGCACGGTGGCCGCCATGTTTCTCCGGGCTGGCAAAATACGCCTTCGGGAACCAGCGCCGTGCCAGTTCCTTGATGCTCGACACATCCACCATCCGGTAGTGCAGGAACGCGTCAAGCTCGGGCATGTCCCTGGCCAGGAACGAGCGGTCGGTGCCGATGGAGTTACCGCACAGCGGTACCTTCTTCGCATCGGAAACGTGCGTGCGCACGTACGCCAGGACCTGCTCCTGCGCGTCGGCCAGGGTGATCCCGCCGCTGAGCTCGGTCAGCAGGCCGGACTTGGTATGCATCTCGCGTACGACGTCCGGCATGTGATCGAGTGCCTCGGCCGGCGGCTTGATCACGAGATTGATGCCGTCGTCCAGGATGGTGAGCTGGCCGTCGGTTACCAGGCAGGCGATCTCGACCAGGGCGTCGTGCGCAAGGTCAAGCCCGGTCATTTCGCAGTCGATCCAGACGAGCCGGTCAGTCATGGCACCCAGCCTAGGCCCAGGCAGCCGCGCATGATGTTTTGGCTACAGAACGCAGTATCCGCCGCTGGCTCACCGGGTGAGGGCGGTGATGTGCTCCGGGACAGCCAACCCGCCGCGTAGCGCGGGGTCGGGCTCGGCCTGGCCGAAGGTCAGCGCGGCCGGGACCACGCCAGCCCAGATGTCCAGCTGATAATCCTCCGGCTCGTCTTTGGGCGGGCCGGTGCGGACCTTGACCGACGCCTCGTCCAGCGGCAGCGCGAGCACGGCGGTGGCGGCGAGTTCCTTGCGTGTCGGCGGGCGGGCGTGCGCCCACCGGCCGGGGATCAGATGCTCGGTGACTGCCTGCAGCCCCGCCAGCTTGGCCGCGTCCTCGGTGAGCAGCCGCGCCGTGCCGAACACGACCGCGCTGCGGTAGTTCATCGAATGGTGGAAGATCGCCCGGGCGCACACCATGCCGTCCAGGTGGGTGACCGTGACGCAGGCATCCTGCCCGTCGGCGGCCAGCAGCGAGCGATTCGCCGATGATCCGTGCAGGTAGAGGGTGTCGCCCGCCCGGCCGTAGCCGGTCGGCAGGACGACGGGCGAGCCGTCGACGAGCACGCCCAGGTGGCAGATGAGCCCGGCGTCAAGTACGGCGTACAGCTCGGCGCGATCGCTCCGGCCGCGTTCCCGCAGGCGGTGCAGCCGGGTGCGCTCGGTTGGGGAGAGAGTGAGATCTGCGCTCATGATGCCCTACCGTACAAGCTGGGCGGACTGACCAGCTTGATGCGGAAGGCTGGCTGGCGCTCCGTCAGCCGACCCGGGTAAGCGAGTCGGCCGCGGGCGCCGGGGACTCGAAGATGCCGTCAAAGGCAGCAAGCCCGGCCCGCTGTGCTCGTTCCTGCTCGGTGTTCGTCCGGGGCGGCCGGACGCCCGCCGCCGGTGACGTGGCTCTTCCTGTCAGCCGCCCGATATCGATCGCGCCAGGGCCGGCGGCCGTCCAGTCGGGGACCTGCGACGCGCCGAAATGGCCCCCCCGTGCCCACAGCGCGCGGCTCCGGCAGTCCGTTTGCCCGTCCGGGAACGCCGCCGGCGAGCCGGCCGGCCAGCGCCGCGCGATGCCCCAGGAGTCGAGCCAGTTCATGATGTGCCGCAGGCCGGTCATCGGGCCGGCCGTGAACGGATCCCACGCGAACGCCACGACGCAGATCTGGACGCAGAGCCGTCCTTCGGCGTTTACCCTGGCGAGCGAGTCCGGGCCGGCAGGCTCCGCGGTCTCCGGCTGCCCGCCCGGGTCCGCTGCGCGACCCGGCCCCGGCTGTGCCAGGCCTTCTGGCCCGCCAAGCGAGCGCCCGGCCCGGAGAATCGAGACCAGCTGGATGATCTCCCCGGTCAGCGGATTCCAGGTCAGGTGGCTGGCCTGGCCGAGCTCGCAGAGGCGTTCCGCGGCGGACCTGGCCGAGACCATCCCAGGATCGGCGCCCGCTGCCTGCCAGACGGCGCGGGGAGCGCCGCCGATGAGATGCCCGCCGTCGGCTGCCGCCCGCAGGTGCCCGACATCCGGCATCCATGCATGACTCACCGCGCTCCCTCCGCCACCAGGGTCTAGACCACCGGCCTGGCTATCCCCTCCTACCTGCCTACGTCAGGGCAGCGCAATAGTCCAGCCCTGGGCCGGATGGCATGCTTTCGCCCGGGCGCCGTGCGTCCCCATCCTGCAGAGGCGGATCATTGGACCAATTGCGAACGCGGATCGGGCAGGCGGGGTGGGAATGACGAAGGACATCAGCGTCCCGGGGATCGAGGATGGCGCCCGGCTGGCCCGGTGGATCAGCTCAGTGCCCGCCGGCTCCTGGTCGGACGGGGATCTGGCAGGCGCTGAGCTGATCGCGGGCGGCCGATCGAACCTGACCTACCGCCTCGACTTCGGTTCCGGCACCCGGCTGGTCCTCCGCCGGCCTCCGCTCGGTCATGTGCTGCCGACTGCGCACGACATGGCCAGGGAGTACCGCATCCTGTCGGCATTGCACGGCACGGCGATCCCGGTTCCCGCGCCGGTCGCGTTCTGCCAGGATCCTGAGGTCATCGGCGCGCCGTTCTACCTGATGGAGTACGTGGACGGCCTGGTGCTGCGCACTCGCGAGGACGGCGCGCAGGTGACGCCTGACCAGGCGCGCCAGCTATCGCAGCGGCTTGCCGAGATGCTCGCCGCCATCCACGGGCTGGACCTGTCCGCCGCCGGCCTCACCGGATTCGGGCGGCCGGACGGTTACCTGGCCCGCCAGCTCGCCCGCTGGCAGCGGCAGTGGGAGCTGTCAGCGACGCGGGAAATGCCCGGCTACGACCGGCTGGTCGAGAGGCTGGCTGCCGGGCTCCCGGAGACGGGCGAGGGCACCCTCGTCCATGGCGACTTCCGGCTCGACAACATGCTGGTCGTGCTCGGCGGCCGGCCCGCCATCGCGGCCGTGGTCGACTGGGAAATGTCGACGCTCGGCGACCCGCTTGCCGACCTGGGGCTCACCCTCATGTACTGGGCCGACGCCGCCGACAGGGACTGGCGGATGATCAACGTGGGGGCGGCGGTGACGACGTTGCCCGGGTTCTTCAGCCGGGCCGAGCTGGCGAGCCGGTACGCGGAGCTGACCGGCCGGGATATCTCCGGCATCGGCTACTACATGGCGTTCGGCTGCTTCAAGCTGGCCGTCGTCCTGGAGGGCATTCACGCCAGGTACCTGCAGCACCAGACCGTGGGCGAGGGCTTCGAGCGGGAGGGGCATGCCGTGCCGCTGCTGATCGACCGGGCCCACCAGCTGCTCGACTCCGACCCGCTGGCGGGCGATGGTGCCGCAGGCTAGGAAGCCGTCTGCAGCTAGGAAGCCGTCTGCAGCCGGGTCGGCCGCGATGTGGGGCCGAGCCAAGGTGGCGGCCTCAAGAGGAAGATTGGATGAGGCCCGGCGCCCCGCTCTCGCCGGGCCTCAAAGAGATGACGCGCAGATCGGATAGCAGGTTCACACGAACTGCCAAGGATCATCTCCATCCCGGCAAAACCATCTCCGGCGTTGCTCGCACCCGCGCCACTCAGCGCAGCCGACCCGGTCAGCCGGCCGCGATGGTGTGGGCGAGGCTGTCGAAGAAGTCCTTGTTGATCTCGGCCGGGTCGGTGATCTGGAAGGCAGACCCGCCGGTTGCCACCGCGATCTTGCGGATGGCGGCAAACTGCCTTGACTCGCCGAACACCAGGAAGAGGAACGCGACATGGCGGCCCGGGCTGCTGAGCGCGCGCACCTTCCTGAGCAGCTTGCCGGGGGATATGTCACCCGGCGCGTTGTCCGCGCCGCCGGTCAGCACGAGGACGAAGTTGCCGTAGTGGGGCTGATAGGTGCCGATCATGTAACGGTAGGCGGCCAGGATGGAGTCGTACAGGCTGGTGGTGCTGCCCGGCTTGGGCTGCAGGGTCTGGTTGATCTGCTGGATCTGCTGACGCCGGGTGATCAGCCCGACCTCGGCGGTCATCGGCCCGACGGGGACGAGCTCCTTGTAGGGCCTGGTGCCGTCGAGGTCGCTCGCGAACTCCCACAGGCCCATCCGGGTGCTGTCAGGGAACAGCAAGACCCCCTGGTCAGCCGTCTGGGTCAGCTCGTCTTCCAGGCTCGGGCCGCCTGGCACCGCCGGCTGGGCCATCGACCCGGAAATGTCGACGAGCGCCAGCAGGCGGTTGCCGATCCGGAGCTTGTTCCAGGCCTGCAGCGTGGCCTGTGCCTCACCCGGATTCGCCAGCGCCGTCAGCCTCAGCTGCTGTCCGGACAGCCCGAAAGAGGCAGGCGTCCGGTCCGCCACGCCGAGCGCCGACCGGAAGCCATCAAAACGGACCACAGATGCCGCGTATCCCTGCCCTAGTACCTTCCCGAACTCCACTGCCACCTGGTGCTGCAAGGGCTCGGCCGTTGTTAGCACGTAGGGGTAGTCCAGCTCAGGGCTTCCGTCGGATGGGTACCGCGCGGCCAGCGGCTGACCCGGATGAGCCAGGTCATACTGCACGACAGCCTGCTCGGTGGCGACGGTGACCGGGCTCTCGGCGAGCGGGGACTTGGCAAGGGAAACAACCGAGGTAAGGGAAGCCGGATTGTCGTACTGAGACGTCACATGGGTGCCGAAGACGAACCTGGAGAAGTTATTACGCGAAGCCGGCCCGGTGCCGAGTAGCCGCTCCATCTCGATGACGGTGGCCAGCCCGGCAGAACTCTGCTGCGGATCAGGTAGCTCTACCTGCACGCCGTCCGCGGCGGGCGGGCCGCCGGCGGATTGCGGCAGCAGGAAATTCCAGCCAGCGGAACTGCCGAACGCCCGCAGCCTGGCTGCCACCGATTGCGGCATCACGATCATCAGCGGTGACCGTGCCACGTCAAGGCCGGTGGGCTGGACCGCCTGCGCGCCGACTGGCAGGCTCCGGGCCACATCCACCCACAGGCTCGAGTCCGGGATCCACGCGTCAATGGCCGGAAGGCCGTGCGAGGAGTCCTTGCCGTCGACCATGGCGGCGGCGGCCGCTGACTGGTCCTCGGTGACCTGCACCTCCGCGCAGCGGCCGCCCACCAGTCGATGCAGGCGGTTGAAGTACCGGGCGACTCGCTGAACGGCGGGCGCGATGTCGTCAGAGGCCGCGACGTTGACCAGCACAGGGTTACGTGCGCACGAGACGCTGGCCATGATCGTCTGCGTGCCTAAGGTGGCCATCACAGCTGCCGCGATAACGACCGCGACGGTTACCAGCAGGCCGGTCCGTACACGGTGCTTGCGACCGCGCCTGGCCGCGCCGGGCCGTCCTGTGCGTCCAGCGCTCACCGCAGACCTCTCCGTCACCCGCCGGCTCCGGCCAACAGCTCCGTCCCGGGATGACTATATCCAAGCAGAGATTTGCGAATCGGCCGACTTGCCCCCGTTTAGGCCATGCACTGCCGTAACGGTGCATTCAGCAGTCCTGCTGAGCCCCGCCCGGCTTTCTCCTGGTCAAGGATGGTTCCCTGGGGAACGGCGCGGGGTACGGGCAATCCAGGCCAGATAGCGGGGGCGACATGGAAGATGCACAGGCACAGTCCGGTACGGGGCGCCGGGACGTGCTCAGGAAACTGCTGGTGCTGGGCGCCGCGGCGCCGCTGGCGGGCGCCCTGTCCGGCGGCCAGGCCGCGACGGCGCAGCAGCGTCCTGCGCTGGAGCGGATCAGGGCGCAGGCCGGGCTATCAGCACAGCAGCTGGCCGGCCAGCGGGTGATCTTCTCCTATCCGGGCCTGACCGTGCCGGCGGCCCTGCTGCAGCAGATCACCGCGGGCGAGGCCGCGGGGGTGATCTTCTTCGGCGAGAACATCTCGGGTGACGCCCAGATCGCGTCCGCTGTCAGTCAGCTCCGGCAGGCGCAGCAGCAGAGCCCGGTGCCGTCGCCGCTGCTGCTGATGACCGACCAGGAGGGCGGCCTGGTGCGGCGGCTGCCCGGCGCGCCCGTCATGTCGGAAAAGCAGATCGGGCAATCCGCGAACCCGGCCACGGCCGCGGCCCAGGCCGGAACCGGAGCAGGGCAGAACCTCGCCAGCGTCGGCATGAACGTCAACCTGGCGCCGGTCCTTGACGTGTTCCGCAAGTCTGGCAACTTCATCGACCAGTTCCAGCGCTCCTACAGCAGCAAGGCGCCGACAGTGACCTCCTGCGGACAGGCGTTCATCACCGCCCAGCAGCTGACGGGCGTGGCGGCCACCGCCAAGCACTTCCCGGGCCTGGGCGCAGCCACCAGGTCACAGGACACCGACACTGGCCCGGTCACCCTGAAGGTATCGCTGGCCACTTTGCGGTCCACGGACGAGGCGCCCTACCCGGCCGCCATCTCCGCCGGGGTCCGGCTCATCATGGCATCCTGGGCGATCTACCCGGCGCTTGACGCGTCCTTCCCGGCCGGGCTGTCCACGGCGGTGATCCAGGGCGAACTGCGCGGCCGGCTCGGCTACCAGGGCGTGACCATCACCGATGCGCTGGAAGCCGGCGCGCTGACCGCGTTCGGCACCTCCGCGCAGCGCGCCGTGCTCGCCGCCCAGGCCGGGATGGATCTCATCTTGTGCTCGGCACGCGACGTCACCCAGGGGCAGGCGGTCACCTTGGCGCTTGCCAGCGCTTACGGCAGCGGGCAGCTGAACCCGGCCGGCTTCACCGCCGCGGTCCAGCGGGTGACGGCGCTGCGCGGTACCCTGCACTAACTCCTGCCGCTGGCCGGGCACAGACTCTCGCCCAGCCCGGGCACTGCCTGGGGATGAGGCCCCCGCACGGCACATGGCCGGCCCGGGCAGACTGAGCAGGTGCCGCCCCTGATTCCCGTCAGTGACCTCGGCGATCCGCGTCTCGCGGACTACGTCCGGCTCACCGATGTGCACTTGCGCAGGAAGCTGGAGACCACGCACGGGCTGTTCGTCGCCGAGGGCGAGAAGGTGATCAGGCGGGCGATGGCAGCCGGCTACCGGGTGCGTTCCTTGCTGATCACGCAGGACAAGCTGGACGGCCTAGCCGACCTGGCGGCCGGCTGCCCCGGCCCGGTGTACATCATCGCTCCGGCCGCCGCCGAGACCCTTACCGGCTACCGGGTGCACCGGGGCCCGCTCGCCTCGATGCACCGGCTGCCGCTGCCCGCCGTTGCCGACCTGGTGGATGGTGCCAGCCGCATCGTGGTGCTCGAGGACATCGTCGATCACGCGAACGTAGGCGCGATCTTCCGCTGTGCGGCAGCGCTCAGTTTCGACGCGGTGATCCTGGCGCCCCGCTGCGCTGATCCGCTCTACCGGCGCGCGGTCAGAGTGTCGATGGGGGCGGTCTTCTCGATGCCGTACGCCCGGATGGACGACTGGCGGCACGGGCTCGGCGGGCTCCAGGAGGCCGGGTTCCGGCTGCTGGCGCTGACGCCCGCACCGGATGCGGTGCCGATCGGCGATGTGCCGGCCGGCGGCCGGATAGCCCTGCTGCTCGGGACCGAGGGGGACGGACTGTCGGCCCGCTGGCTGGCCGGGGCGGACATGTGCGTACGGATACCGATGAGCGGGGGAGTGAGCTCCCTCAACGTGGCCTCGGCGGCCGCGATCGCCTGTTACCTGCTCGGGCACGGGAACGCTGACTCAGGGACGGCGATCTGACCGCGGCCGGCGGCTGAGGCTGCTGGCGGCTTAGGCTGGCGTGGTGGAATTCGACGAGGTGCTCAGGAAGCGCCGCATGGTCCGGGCCTTCACCGCGGAGCCACTCGACCCGGGGGTCACCCAGCGGCTGCTGGCAGCTGCCAACCGCGCGCCGTCAGCAGGATTCAGCCAGGGCTATGCGCTCCTGGTGCTGGAGGGAGCAGAGCAGCTAGCGCCGTTCTGGGAGATGGTCCGCTCCGGCCAGGACGATGGCGGTGGGTCACCAGGGCCTGCGGCCGATTCGCTCGCCAACGCGCCGCTGGTGGTTGTTCCGCTCTCCTGCAAGGAGATCTACCTGGAGCGTTATGCCCGGCCGGACAAGGGCTGGACCGACCGGGACGAGGCGCACTGGCCAGTGCCCTACTGGGACATCGACACGGGGTTCACCGCTCTGCTGATGCTGCTCGCCGCGGTCGACGAAGGGCTGGGCGCCCTGTTCTTCGGCATCGTGCCCGAGTTGTTCGGGCGGTTCCGCGCTCACTACGGCGTGCCCGAGCGCTACGTGCCGATCGGCGCGGTCGCGGTCGGGCACCCCGATCCGGCGGCCGACCTGGGCGGCTCATCGCGAGTTATCAAGCGCCGCAGCCTCGACGACCTGGTGCACCGCGGCCACTGGTGACCCGTTGCAGCCGCGTCAGCCTTGCTGACGGGGTGTTGCCCACTACCGCGCGGCACGGCCGGCCTCCATCAGCTCCTGCAGGTCGGCGCCTGCCAGGGTCAGGGCATCCCCGGCAACCGACTGCCAGCACCTGGCGCCAGCGGCATCGCCTTGGGCCGCATACCGTTGCTGCAGGTCGGGGAGGTCGTAGTCGAGGATCTGGACGCGATTCCCGGTAAGAACCTGCGTTTTTGACGAAAACCCGGTCGGGCCCGCGGCCCAGCGCTCGCCGCCGCCGGCCGGGCGGACGGCGAGAATGTCAATGTCGCTCGCGGCGCCGGCGTCCCCGCGCGCCAGCGATCCGAACAAAACCATGCTGAGCGGCTGCGGATCAAGATCGCGGGCGAGTCCGCGCATCTCCTCGATCACCTGGATTCGCAGGCGGCCCAGGCGGGCAACTAGCTGCCCGGCCGCGTTTGCGCGCTCCAGGCGGACCAGCACGGTCGGGCCTACTTGCCGCCGGCTGATCACGCCTAGTTCCGCAAGCTCCGGACAATCGTCGTACCTTCCGCCAAAGGCCTCGGGCGTCCAGGCTGTCGCCCCAGGCGAAAGCCCGCGCCGCGCATTAGGCCAGGCCGTCGGCCTGGGCGACGCTGCGGGAGCTTGCCGTCCATACGTCGATCACGAAGTCGGCATCCGTGACGCTGGTGTGCTTGGGGATTCTGAGCGCATCGCCGAGCTGGGCATGCAGCGCATCGGTGGGCAGCGTCCGCTCGGCGAAGTCCCGGCGCCAGTGGCATGCCAGTACCGTCGCCTCCCCCGCCAGGCTGCCAGCGGCCAGTCCGCACAGCTCCGCCCACGCGGCGGCGGACTGGAAGTAGCCGATCTCGCTGAGCACGATCAGGTCGAAGCGGGTGCCCGGCGGCCATTGCCGGGGGAGGATGAGCTGCCGGACCTCGACATGGGGCGAGCCGGCGGTGCGCTGCCTGGCCGCGGCCACCGCATCAGCGTGAAAATCCGCCGCCAGGACGCGGTCGCACCGTTCGGCGAGCCGCGCGGTGACCTCGCCCACCGAGCAGCCTGGCTCGAATGCCGCGGCATACCTCTCCCTCGGCAGGCAGGCGAGCAGCAGCTGGAGCTTGCGGCGTTCGTACCAGCCATCACGAAGATGCCAGGGATCGCGATCCTGAGCGTAGAGCGCGCTCAGATAGGCGAGGTCGGCCGGCTCGGTCACCGGAAGAACACCTCCCGCGAGTGCACCAGGCGGGCCACCACCGATGGCGGCAGGATGGCGTCCGCGCCTGTCGACGGGTCGGGCTCAAGCTGGCTGGTGAAACACCGCGCCGCTCCGCCCTTGCGCCACGCCAGGAACGGTCCGAGGTGCAGCACCGCAGCCCGCTGCCATGGCATCCGGCGGTCACCAGGCACGGCCCAGTGCCAGGCCCAGATCGGCGCCTCGAGGTGACTGGCGCCGTTCACCTGCGCGATCACCGCCGCCGCGGTCTGCCCGACTGCCTCATGATCAGGGTGCCCGTCGAATCGCCACGGCGAGACGACCACGTCGGCTGGCCTGACCACCGCGGCCAGCGCGTCGGCGAGCTCGGCCCTGGCGGCGGCGATACTGCCGTCATCGATGCCGATCCTGACTACGGTGCACGCCTCCGCGCCCAGCACGCGCAGCGCCGCGGCGGTCTCCCGGCGGCGTTGCGCCCCTAGCTCCTTCTCCGGCCAGCGCAGTGAGCCAGGGTGGCTGCCCTGGCCGTCGGTGACGGCCACGAGCAGCTGCTCACGGCCTGCGTGCGCGGTTCCGGCGAGCAGCCCGCCGGATCCGAGCACTTCATCATCGGGGTGCGGTGCCACGACGACCAGCCGGTGCCCGGCCGGCACGAGCTCATCGACGGTGGCAGCCTGCAGGCCAGGCCAGCCCATCCAGGCCCGCCACTGCGCTGCCGTCGTACCCTGCCCGGCGATGACCCGATCCTCCGGCGTGCCCGGATCCGGGAAGCCGGCTGCCGCCGCGCTCACAGCCGCCACCCGTGCCCGCTGCGCTCACCGTCGTCGTCACTCAGCCCGTCGCCGTCACTCAGCCCGTCGCCGTCACTCAGCCCACTAGCGTCACTCGGCCCATTGGCGTTACTCAGCCCGCGGCCAAGCTCCGCCAGGTCACGTTCTGCATGGCTCTGCCGGACAAAGACCGGCAGGTCGGCGAAGCGCTGCGCGAGCGCCACGTCCCGGCACAGCGGGCCGGCTCCGAGCGCGCGGCCAGCATGCGACAGCACGGTGCCGACTGTTTCCTCGACGGCGGCCCGCGATCGCAGTGCCTGAATCCGCGCCGGGGCGGCCGGGTTCGCGTCGATCCAGGCCGCCGTTTCGGTCAGCAAGGCGCGGGCCGCTGCCAGTGCCGCGTCGATCGCGCCGAGATGCGCCGCCGCATGCGGGTCGTCGCGGCGGCGCAGCAGATCCGCGACCGCATCGGCGAAGGGGACCGCGCCGCCGTACCAGCACGCGGCGATCCCGCAGCCGCCCTGCCAGAAACCGGGCCGGGCGGTGTACTGGCCGGGTTCTCCGATCTCGACAGCCGCAGCGGCATCGAAGAGAACGTCCCCGCTAGCGGCACGGCCCATGCCGACGGCGTGCCAGCCGTCGGTTGTCACCGTTACCCCCGGCTGGCCGATCGCGACTGCGGCCAGGCACTGCGCGCCCTGGTCGTCCCAGGCAGTGAGCACCGCGTGACTGACGATCTCCGCGCCGGAGCACCATGCCTTGCGGCCGGTCAGGCGCGCTCCCTGAGCGGAACGCTTGAGCTCAAGGCGCGCCGACGGCGGCTCGGCTGCCCAGGTACCCCAGACTGACGCAGGATCCACCTCCGCGGCGCCCAGCTCGGCCATGATCGCCAGCGCATCGGTATGGCCTTCGAATAGCTTTGCCAGCGCGAGGTCGCGGGCGGCGACATCGGCCAGCGCCTGCCATCGCCGCAAGGTCTCCCCGCTCCCTGGCAGCGGCAGGCGGCCTGATCCCGCGGCCAGCAGCTGGCCGAGGCTGCGCGACAGGTCCGCTGGCTGCTTCACGATCCGCTGGCCAGCTGAGCGAGGTAACCGGCGAAGCCGCCGGCGGCCCGGCCGTGCAGCCGGGCGCTGGTGGTCACGGGAAGATCCGCTGCCCAGACAACCGGCTCGCGCAGCGCGGTCAGCCGCTCGATCATCGCGACGTCCTCCTCGGCGGCCACCGCAGGGAAGCCGCCGGCCGCGAGGTAGGCGGTCGCGGCCATCGACATGTTGGCGCCGTGCACGTGCCGGTGGCCATCGCGCGCCCGGTACAGCCTGCGGTAGCGCGGCTCGACCTGCGGCGGATGCTGCGACCAGTCAGCAACCTCGACCGTGCCGATCACGGCGCGCGCGCCACGCCTGACGTGCGCGAGCTGCCGGGCGATCCAGTCGGGCGGGACGGTGGAGTCGGCGTCGGTGGTGGCCAGCCACAGTCCCGCCGGATCGTGCGCGCCGATCAGGTGCCGGCTGCCCGCCGCGCGCGCCGCGCCGACTCTGCGCGTCTGGCACGCGATGTGCTCCAGCCGGTCGAAGGGAGCCGGGTCAGCCCCGCGCACGGCCTCCAGCGTGCCGTCCGTGCACGCGTCCAGGACAACCACCACCGACACCGGCACCCCGGCCCGCGCGGCGGCAGCGCCCAGCGCCGACAGGCAGGCCGGCAGCAGGACTTCCTCATCGTGCGCCGGGATGACGACGCCGACCCGGGTCACCGCCAGCCCGGACCCCTCGGCCGCCGGCACCGCGCCCGCGTGCAGCGGCAATCGACTGATCATTTTTTCCGGTAGCAGCTCGCCACCATCCCCTCGTCATGACCGCCAGCCGCCTGACGTAGTCGTACCCCGGCCGGCCCCGCGACGCACTACCCGCAGTTCTTAGCCGCAAACAGATCCGCAGGTCAGGCCACCCGCAGGGCGCGCCGACGCCAAGGGGGGCGCCAAAGCGCTGCCGACCGAAGGTGGTGAATCCGGCGACCGAGCACGTTCGGAGGTGATCGGTCCCCGGATTCACCACATTGGCGACGGGACTGGGATGGACCGGGGCTGGGATGGACCGGGGCTGGGAAGGACCGGGGCGGGGCTGGGATGCGGCCGGGCTGGGGTCAGGTCTCTTGGCTCAGGTAGGCCGCGCGCAGCCGCTCCTCGGCGGTGACCGGCGCCCTGACGTGATCCAGCCCGAGCAGCGCTGCCCCGGCAACCGCGGGGACATCCACAATGTGCAGGAACGCCCCCGGGGCGCGGGCCGTCAGTCCGGCCGCGATGCCGTCCGTCAGCATCGGATCCCGCGCGGTCAGCATGCCGCCGCCGAGTATGACCGGCACGGCGTGCCCGGTCAGGCCAAGACGGCGGATCATCGCGACCGCCATCGTCACGATCTCGTCGGCCAGCCGCGCGACTACCTTGCGCGCCACCTCATCGCCGCGGGCTGCGGTGCGCAGCAGCACCGGCGCCAGCCCCAGCAGCTCGTCAGCGGGAATCTTGCCGTAATGGATGCCGATGCCGACGTCGCTCGCCGTCGGCACGCCGAAATGGGCTGCCACCGCGTCGCGGAGCATCGTCTGCGGCCCGCGGCCGTCCTCATCCCGGACCGCCCACCAGAGGGCCTCCCGGCCGAGTCCCTCCCCGCCGCCCCAGTCACCGGTTACCTCGCCGAGAGCGGGAAACCTGGCCTCGCGCCCGTCCGGTGCCACCGCGACGCAGTTGATTCCGGCGCCGCAGGTCACGGCCACGCCCCAGTGCCGGACCCGGGCACCGCCCTCGCCGGCTGCCCGCCCGCTGGCTGCCCGCCCGCTGGCTGCCCGCCCGCTGGCTGCCCGCCCGCTGGCTGCACGCCCGTCGGCTGCATGCCCGCCGGCTGCACGGCCCGCGCCGGTGTCGATCAGCCCGGGCACCAGCCCGGCGCGCAGGATGGCGAACGTGTCATTGACGACAGTGCACGTCAGCGCGTGCCGTTGCGCGTGCAGCGCTGCGCCGAGCCGCTCTTCATCCTCGGCAAGATCGGCCCCGGCCAGGCACGCGGACACGTGCTCTGCCACCGGGGCGCCGCCGGCTGCCAGGCCCGCCTGCCGCGCGGCCGCGGCGGCCAGCTCCGCGATGATCGACATGGCCCGGTCCAGCCCGATGATGTGCGCGTTCGACCCCGGACCGCGGACGGCCGCCAGCAGGGCGCCGTCCCCGGCGACCAGCGCGACGTCGGTCTTGCTGTTCCCGCCGTCGATGGCCAGGACAGCGGCACGGCCCTGAGTCACCGGCCAGTGGCCCAGGGCAGGTAGCCGCTGTTCTCCGCGATCAGCCGGTCAGCGAGGCCGAAGGCCAGGTCGAACTGGCCGACCAGCGGATGCGCGAGCAGCGCCATGGCCACCCGGTGCCGCCCGCCGCGCAGCGCGGCGTCCACCGCCAGCTCCTCGTACGCCGACACGTGCGCGACCAGCCCGCGCATCAGCGGGCTGAGCGGGGCAACTCCGACCGGCTCGGCGCCGCCGGCGGTGATCACGGCCGGCACCTCGATCACCGCGTCGTCGGGCAGGAACGGCATCGTGCCCGCGTTCCGCACGTTCACGACCTGCGTGTCCCCGGTGTCGCCGGCCAGCGAGGCGAGCAGCGCCACGGCCGCCTCCGAGTAAAAGGCACCGCCCCGCTCGCCGAGCAGCTCCGGCTTGCGGTCAAGCGCGGGGTCGGCGTACATCTCCAGCAGCCGCCGCTCGATCCCGGCGACTTCCTGCGCTCGCGTCGGCCGGCCCCGCTCTGCCGCCACGACAGAGTCGTGCGCGTAGAAATAGCGCAGGTAATAGGACGGAACCGCGCCAACTTCATGAATAACGGATACTGGCAGCCCAGTGTGCCCAGCGATCTGGGCGCCATGGGCGGCGATCAGGGCGGGCAGCCGGTCGGTGCCGTCCACCACGGCGGCTCGTTCCCAGGTCAGGTGATTGAGCCCGACATGGTCGAGCAGCACCTGCCCCGGCGGGACGCCGAGTAGCGCGGCGAACTGCCGCTGGAAGCCGATCGCGACATTGCACAACCCGATGGCCCGGTGCCCGCCGTCGAGCAGTGCCCGGGTGACGATCCCGACCGGGTTGGTGAAGTCGATGATCCAGGCGCCCTCGGCGCCGCGCCGCCTGGCTCGTTCGGCAATGTCAAGAACCACCGGTACGGTGCGGAGTGCTTTCGCCAGGCCGCCGGCCCCGGTCGTTTCCTGGCCGATGCAGCCGCACTCCAGCGGCCAGGTCTCGTCGCGGTGGCGGGCCGCCTGGCCGCCCACCCGCAGCTGCAGCAGCACCGCCCCGGCACCGTCCAGCCCGTCGTCCAGGCTGGTGGTCCAGCGGAGCGCTGCCGGATGCCCGTAGGCGCGCATGATCCGCGCCGAGACCGGGCCGACGACCGACAGCCGGCCCTCGTCGGGGTCGACCAGGGTGACCTCGGTGACCTTTACGTCGCCGGCCAGCCGGGCGATCCCGTCGATGAGCTCGGGCGTGTAGGTGGACCCGCCGCCGATCACCGCGAGCTTCATCCGAACGCCCTGATCCCCGCGTCGGCCCTGGCCACGTGGCAGGCCGCGTCGTGGTCGGGCAGCAGCTGCCGCAGCTGGGGCGTGACGTGGCTGCACTCGTCGATCGCCAGCGGGCAGCGCCAGCGGAACCGGCAGCCGGGCACCGGGTCGATTACCCGCGGCGGCTCGCCGCGGTCGGTCTCCGCGGTGATGCTCAGCGGCGCGCGCGGGTCGGGTACCGCGGAGAGCAGCAGCTGGGTGTAGGGGTGCCGCGGGCTGGCGAGCACGTCCTCGACGGGCCCGGCCTCGGCGATCTGCCCGGCGTACATCACGATCAGGCGGTCGGCGATGTAGCGGGCGCTGGCGATGTCGTGGGTGATGTACAGGATCGACACGCCCTGGGAGTCGCGCAGCTCGGCCATCAGGTTCAGCAGGCCGATCCGGATCGAGACGTCCAGCATGGAGACCGGCTCGTCGGCCAGGATCAGCTTCGGCCGCAGCGCGAGGGCCTGGGCGAAGCCGACCCGCTGGCGCTGGCCGCCGCTCAGCTCGTGCGGGTAGCGCTGCAGTACCTCGGCCGCAGGGGTCAGCCCGACCGTCTCGAAGACGCGCGCGGCCTCCGCTGCGCGCTGCGGCTTGCTGAGCTCGGGCCGGTGCAGCTTGAGGCCGCGCAGGATGCCGTGCGAGACCCGGAAGACCGGGTTGATCGAGCTGAACGGGTCCTGGAAGACCATCGGCACCAGGCTGCGGTACCGCAGCATCTGCTCGCGCGAGCGCAGGCCGGACAGTGGCTCGCCCTGGAAGTAGATCTCGCCGCTGGTCGGCTGGTAGATCCGGGCCAGCAGGCGCGCGATCGTGCTCTTGCCGCTGCCGCTCTCGCCAGCGAGCGCCACGATCTCGCGCTCTCCGATGGCGAGGCTGACATCGTCAACCGCGTGCAGGGTCTTACGGGAGATTCCGCCGCCGATGCGGAAGTGCCTGGTCAGCCCGTCGGTCCGGAGCAGCGGCCCGGTCGCGGTGGCGGCCGCCCGCGCAGCTGCCTGGTCTGGCGCCTGGTCAGTCACCGGCTGGCCCCCGGCCGGCCTGCAGCAGGCAGCGGACCTGAATATCGTCCACCTGGTAGAGCGGCGGCGCCGTGGTCTCGCAGGCGGGCATCACCTTCTGGCAGCGCGGCGCGAACCGGCAGCCGCCGGGCAGCTTCGCCAGGTCCGGCGGGCTGCCGGGGATACCGGTCAGCGGCACCTGCGGCCCCCTGATCGACGGGAACGCGTCGAGCAAGCCGACACTGTAGGGGTGCAGCGGTGCGTCGAAAACCCGCCGGGTGGGGCCGAATTCCGCGACCTGGCCGGCGTACATCACCATCAGCCGGTCGGAGAAGTGGCTGACCAGCGACATGTCGTGGGTGACGAAGATGATCGCGAAGCCGAGCTCGGCCTGCAGTTCCTTGATCTGGACCATCAGCGAGCGCTGGGCGACCACGTCGAGCGCGGAGGTCGGCTCGTCCATGATCACCAGGTCAGGGGTGAAGAGCAGGGCCATCGCGATCATGGAACGCTGGCGCATTCCGCCGGACAGCTGGTGCGGATAGCTCTTCAGGTGCGCGCCGTCGATGCCGACCATCGCCAGCACCTCGGCTGACCGCTGGGCGATCTCCCGCTTCGAGCTGACGCCATGTGCCCGCATCGCGTCGGCGAACTGCGAGCCGACGGACTTGACCGGGTTGAGCGCGTTCATCGCGCTCTGCATGACGACCGACAGCTCCTTCCACCGGATCGCGGCGAGCTGCCGCTCGGTCAGCTCCGTCAGGTCGGTGCCCTTGAAGCTCACGCAGCCGCCGGTGACCTGGGCCGGCGGCGCGAGCAGCTGCGCGATCGCGAACAGCAGCGTCGACTTGCCGCAGCCCGACTCGCCGACGATGCCGAGGAATTCGCCCCTGGCCAGGTCGAAGCTGACGCCATCGACCGCGGTGACGTCGCCGCGCCGCGTCTGGTAGGCGACGGAAAGGTCGTCAACCTGAAGGACGGGAACACCGGCGTCCGGGGGGACGCCCAGGGGGACGCCCGGGCCCGCGAGCTCGCGGACGCGATCAGCTGGCGCGCTTCGCACGGATCCTCCAGGGTGCGGTGTACCGGCTGCGGCGCGCGGCGACCCGCTGCAGTGCCGGGTTGCCGATCTCGTCGAAGGCGTAGTTGAGCAGGGCAAAGGCGGCACCGAGCAGCGCGATGCACAGGCCAGGCGCGATCGCCCACAGGTACTGGCCGGTCTGCAGGGCCTCACCGTTCTGCGCCCAGTAGAGCATCGTGCCCCAGCTCAGCGAGCTCGGGTCACCGAAGCCGATGAACTGCAGCGAGGCCGCCGCGATCACGTTGTAGACGGCGGTGCCGAGGAACACTGCCATGATCAGCGAGGTCATAGACGGGATGATCTCGACGAAGATGATGTACGGCTTGCGCTCGCCGCGGACGCGCGCTGCCTCCAGGAAGTCGCGGCCGCGCAGCGACAGCGCCTCGGCCCGCAGCTGGCGCGCTCCGTAGGAGTACCCGGTGATCACCAGGACTGCCATCAGCGGGACGAGCCCGCCGTGCGGGAGGTAGGCCAGGATGACGATCAGCAGCGGGAACGTGGGGATGACCAGCAGGATGTCGGTGATCAGGTTCAGCCCGTGGTCCCACAGCCCGCCCAGGTAGGCGGCGGCGATGCCCATGATCATCGACAGGATGGTGGACGCCGCCCCGGACGCCAGCGCGATGATCAGCGTCTCCCTGGCGCCCCAGATGGTCTGGGCGAAGAGGTCCTGGCCCAGCGCGTTCGTGCCCAGCAGGTGATGTAGCGACGGGCCCAGGCTGCGGCCGTAGGCGAAGGCGCGCGGGTTGTCATGCGCGATCTGGCCGGGGAACAGGGCCATGATCGCGAAGATGGCCAGGATGATGGCTCCGGCGGCGGCCTTCTTGTTGGTCCGCACCGCGCGCCAGACCCGCCCGGCCGTGCGCTCGCTTGCCCTCGCCGGGCCGCCGGGCTGGGATCCGTCCGCCGCCTGGCCGGCTCCGGCCGAGATCTGCATGGTGGCCACGGCTAGCTGCCCGTCCTGGTGCGCGGGTCAAGGAGCGCGGTGAGGACGTCGGCGGCCAGCACCGCCACCAGCACGGCCACGGTGATCAGCAGGAACAGGGCCTGCATCAGCGCGTAGTCCTGGTTGTCCACGGCCTGCAGCAGGTAGTAGCCGATGCCCTGGTAGGAGAAGAGGTACTCCACCAGGATCGCTCCGGACAGCACGAACCCGAGTGACATGGCGAAGCCGGACAGGTTCGGCAGCATGGCGTTGCGCGCCGCGTAGTCGAACATGATCCGCCAGCCGGGCAGCCCTTTCGCCCTGGCCATCCGCACGTAGTCCTCGGCCAGCACGGTCACCATGGTGTTGCGCATGGTCAGGATCCAGCCGCCGATCGAGGTGATCAGGATGGCCAGCGCCGGCAGCAGCGCGTGCTGCAGCACGTCGACGATGAACGGCCAGTTGAGCCCGGGGGTTGCGCCGTAGGAGTAGGCGCCGCTGAGCGGGAAGTGGACGAAGAACTTGCCGACGAACAGGATCAGCAGCATCCCGATCCAGAAGAACGGGATCGACGAGGTGATCACGAATACCGGCGGCAGGATGCCGTCGAGCCAGCCGCCGCGGCGCCAGGCGCCGACGATGCCGATCAGCGTGCCGAGTATGAACGCCAGGATGGTGGTGACGCCGATCAGCCCGAGTGTCCACCAGACGGCTCCGCCGATCACCTGGCTGACCGGCTCGGTCTGGGTCAGCGACATGCCGAAGTTGCCGGTGAAGGTGTTACCCAGGTACTGGAAGTACTGCACGATCAGGCTGGTGTGGGTCTGGATGCCGAAGGCGACCTCGATGGCCTGCAGCGCCTTCGGATTCAGGCGCCCGTGGTACTTGGCCATCATGTCCAGGATCGGGCTGCCCGGCATCAGCCGCGGCAGCACGAAGTTGAGCGTGAGGCAGGCCCACAGGGTGACGGCAAAGAAGCCAAGCCGGCGGAGCGCGTATCTCATGCTCTCCTCCTCGTGCTCATCATCGCTCCCTTACCGTCAGCCTGCGGAGTGCCGTTTGTCGAGTGCGTGCGCGCCGGGGCGGTCAGCCCTTAGGCGCCAGGTGCAGCAGCGTCCAGCCGAAGTCGGGCGTCACCGCGGGCCCGGGCTGTGAATAGGGGTTACTCTGCGTCGGCCATCCGCTGAAGTCGGCGGTGTTGTACTCATACCAGTCGACTCCCTCGGTGACCGGGATCAGCGGCACATCGCTCAGCATGACCTGCTGCAGCTGGTCCACGATCTGGTGCTGCCGCGCCGGGCTGGCCGCCGGGTACTCGGCAAACAGCGCGTCGGTGGCCGGGCTGGAGTAGCGCTCCCAGTTGGTGGAGGCCGTATGGCCGATGGGCGCCGAGTTGCTCGACAGCAGCCACTGACGCAGCTCGTAATAGGGGCCAGGCCCGCCGGACTCGGTGTTATAGCCGAGCTCGTAGTTGCCGTCGAACATGGCGGCGTCATAAGCGTTGCTCGACATGTTGTCCACCGTCAGGCCGATGCCGGCGGCCTTGAACTCCTGCTGGATGATCTGCAGTGAGGCAACCCAGTCGGAGTAGTCGCCGATGTTGACCACGGTGAACGACAGCGGCGTGCCGGACGCGGTCTGGAAGATGCCGTTGCTGCCCATCTTGAAGCCGGCCGTCTGCAGGATCTGCCTTGCCCTGGCCGGGTCGTAGTCGTAGTTGTATTTCGCCGCCTCTTTGGTGTCCAGCCAGCTGGTGAACGTCGGCGTGACGATGCCGGTCTGGTTGGCCGGCGGCTCGTAGCCGTACTCGCCGATCTGGGAGACCTTGCTCCTGTCGATCGCGTACGCCATGGCCTGGCGCACCGGCAGCTCGTCCAGCAGCGGCTTCTTCAAGTTGATGAACAGGTCGTTGTTGACCACCGGCGGGAACCAGTACTTGTTGGCCGGGTTCTTGGCCGAGTAAGCCTGCTGGATGCTCGGGATGAACTGGTTGCCCCACTGAGCCTGGCCGTCGGCGAGTTCCTCGTTGGCCGCGTTGTTGGACAGGAAGGCGGGGTAGTTGACCGTGGCGATCTTGGGCTCGCCCGGCATGTAGTAGTGCTTGTTGGCGACGTACTTGATGTTCTCCGGCGTGCACGAGCCGAGCGTGTAGGCGCCGGTGCCGACCGGGTTATCGTCACCCCAGGTGACCGGGTTCTTGACCGAGGCCCAGATGTGCTCGGGAATGATGGGAGTCTGGTCGGCGGCGTAGTAGAAGTCAGCTGTGCCCGCCGTCTTGAAGGTCATCACGACCTGGTCGGAGTCCTTCTGCGCCACGCTGGACAGGAAGTTCCAGTCCGACTGGATGTCGAGTCCAGGGAACTTCTTCAGCTCATTGAAGGTGAACACGACGTCCGCGGCGGTGAACGGCTTGCCGTCCGACCAGGTCACGCCCTTGCGGATGGTGAACGTCACGACCTTGTTGCTGTCGCTCCAGGCCCATGACGTGGCCAGCCAGGGCGAGGTCTTGCCGCTCTCCAGGTTGTCCATGTACACCAGCGGCTCATAGACCGGGCCGAACGGCAGGATGGTGACGTTCGGGTTGAACGGGTTGAACTGGCAGGTCCAGGTGGACCCGAACTCGTTGGAGATGGTCAGGGTGCCGCTGGCAGCGGCCGGGCCTGACTTGGTTCCGGTCCCGGATGACGAGCTGGTCCCGCAGGCGGCCGCTGCCGTCAGCAAGCCAGCGACCCCGATGATGACCCCGATTGCCTTAAGGCGTCTCATGGCTGCTGCCCTTCAAGGAGTTTCCGCGCATGGGCGCGGGCCAGGGTCCTGGCCGGCCGGACGCGCATGCGCGGGAGGATGAGCGAGCCGGCCAGGCCAGGCCGGCCGCGGGAAGGCATGCTGGCTGCCCGTCATGCCATGGTGTCCTGATTCAGCGTGATCCCGGTGCCGTCCGCGCCCGGAACCTGGTGATAGACGCCGCGCGCCGCGACGTCGTGACCGGCCTGCGCCGCGTCGACCGCCAGTGCCACCGCGCCCAGCAGCGGGGCGTCGTCAGGGAAGCGCGCGACCACCAGCTCGGGCGGGAAGGGGACTCCCGAGCTCAGCGCGTGCTGCAGGTGCGGCCGGAGCCGCTCCCAGGACCGGACCATGCCGCCGCCGACAGCTATCCGGACCGGATTCAGGCAGATGGCCAGGTTCACCAGGTGAAAGCCGAGCTCCGCGGCGAAGTCGGCGAGCAGGTCATGCAGACCGCTGTCGCCGGGCCCGGCGTCGAATACCGCCGCCGCGGTGAGCGGCCCGTGCTGACCGCCGGCCCCGGCCGCCCGCCGGGCCAGCGCCTGGCCGCTGACCATGTCCTCCAGCGGGATGCGCTGCTCCAGCGCGAGCCCGACGTCGGAGAGCGACCGGAGGTTGTAGCCGATCTCGCCCGCGGCGCCGTTGGCGCCGGCCAGGACGGTGCCGCCGATCACGATGGCGGCCGCCAGGCCGGTGCCGAGGTTGAGGTAGACGGCCGGGTCGCAGCCCGCCAGCGCGCCCCACCTGGCCTCGGCCTGGGCCGCGGCCTTCGCGTCGGTGGCCATCCTGATCACGGCACCGCCGAAGGCGGCTCGCAGCTCGCGGCCGAATGCGAGCCCGTCCCAGCCGCTGATGGCCGGCGCGAGCTCGACGCGGTCGTCGAAGGGAATCCCGAACGTGGAGACCCCGACGGCGGCGAGCTGGCTGCCCGGTGCCGCTGTCTCCAGCAGGTCGCGGGCGGTCTCGACGCCGCGGTCGAAGCTCGCGCGGGCGCCGAGTTCTCCGCCGCTGCTGACCGTGGCGGTCGCGAGCCGGTTACCGGCCAGGTCGCAGACCGCGATGGCGATCTTCGTGCCGCCGAAGTCGAGCCCGAGCACGACCGTGGCTTGGCTCATCGGGACCTTCCGGATTCGGGGCGCGACTTCGGCGGCTGTTCATGAGATAGTTAGGACAGTATCCTAACTATCTCGGGAGCGACAAGGCCCGAAGCTGAAAATGCCCGGCATTCCGGGGCCGGCATCCGGCCGGGCATTCCGGCCGGNNCCGGGCCGGGCATCCGGGCCGGCGGGCGCAGGCGATGCGCCGCACGGCCGCGGTGCGGGAAGATGATGGGGGGAGGTGGCCGTGAAGGTCATTCCGGCCGGTGCGCCACGGACTGCAGCGGACGGCGCCGACGGCGCGGAGACGGTCAGTTCCTATGTGCCTGCCCAGGTCAATGGCGGGCTGGCGGCGCGACCGCAGCTCATCCGGGCGATGAACGAGCAGCTCCTGCTCGGTCACATCCGGCAGCTCGGCCCTTGCTCGCGCGCTGACCTGGCGCGCTTGTCCGGGCTCTCCAAGCCAACGGTCTCGCTCGCGCTGGCCAACGTGGAGAGCTCAGGCCTGGTGCGGATCGCCGGGCAGCGGACTGGCGTGCCTGGCCGTTCCGCCCGGCTGTATGAGATCAGGCCTGGCGCGGGCTTCGTGCTCGGACTCGACATCGGCCTGCGGTACCTGCGCGGCGCGCTTGCCGACCTGACCGGCGAGATCCGCGCCAAGGCCTCCGCGCGTGCCCGCGCGTCGAGCGTGACCGGCCGGGTGGCGGAGCTGATCCGGCTGGCCGACGCCCTGTGCGCCGAGGCGGGGCTGGAGCCCGCGGCCATTACCCAGACGGTCATCGGCAGCCCGGGCGTGTATGACCCGCGGCGGAACGCCATGGCGCTCACCGGCCAGCTTTCCGGCTGGAGCCGCCCGGCCGTGCTGGCCGGCCTGCGGGAGGCGTTCGGCCAGCATCTTGTCGTCGAGAACGACGTCGACGCCGCGGCCCTTGCCGAGCAGGCACATGGCTACGGCCGGGATTTCGCCAGCTTCGCCTTCGTCTGGATCGGGACCGGCATCGGCATGGGGCTGGTGCTGGACGGCAGGCTGCACCGCGGCGTGCACGGCGTGGCGGGCGAGATCGCCTTCCTGCCCATCTCCGAGGGCCTCGGTACGGACCCCGGCGATGCCAGGAAGCGGGGCGCGCTGGAGGCGGCGGCATCGGCGCAGGCCGTGGTGCGTGCCGCCCGCCGGGCGGGCATGCGGGGACCGGTGTCGGCGCGCCGGGTATTCGCCGCGGCGGCCAGGGGGGACGAGCGCGCGGCTGCCGTGGTGGCGCAGGAGGCGCGGCTGGTGGCCAAGGCCGTCTGCTCGGTCGTCACGGTCGTCGACCCTGAGCTCGTCGTGCTCGGCGGGGGAATCGGCCAGGCTCCTGGTTTCGCCGCGGCCGTGACCGATGAACTCCGCCGGCTGGCCCCGGTGCTGCCCGAGGTCCGGGTCAGCGCGCTCGGCACCGACGCCGTCGTGGACGGGTGCCTGGCGTCCGGCACGGAACTGGCGTGGAAGCAACTGCTGGCGCTGCTTCCGTCGGCGCCCGCACCGGACGGCGGCGCGGTGCCAGCCCAGCCGGGAATTCGCTGACGCAGCGGTCCCAGCCCGCGGTCCCGCCCCGCGGTCAGCGGCCCCCGGTCAGCGGTCAGCCCTTTCCGGGGTCAGCCTTTTCCGCCGCTGGCAACTGATTGGCTGAAGAGGCGGCAATGTACTGGCTCGACTCCCCGCGCCACAGCAGGATGATCGCGCCGAGCCCGGCCAGCCAGACCAGCCCGCCGAACGCGAGTGCGGCGGGCGCATGCGCCCGGACGGCCGAGAGGAGCAGGTCCAGGGTGTTGACGGCGAAGAGAACCGTCGCCACGATCCGCGCCCATTTATGCCCGGCTCCGTTCGCCCGGGCCATCACGATCCACAGTCCGACCGCGATCAGCCCGCTGATGATGGCTGCGCCGAGCACGGACGTCTGGATCGTGTGCAGCCTGCTCGCCGTGTAAAGCGGATGCTGCTTGAGGATGGCGGTCTTGAGGCTGTTGATAGTCGCCAGCGTCAAGATAATGCCGATCAGCTGCAAGCCCGCGCCCACGTACATGATCTTGACCGCCATCAGCACCGGCGGCGGCGCGACGGGCCGCGGAGGCTGCTCCGGCATCTGCGAGCCGGTCGGGTACGGCTGGTACATGGCTGCTCCTCACGCGCTTGACAATGACCATCATCCCGTACGACCCCGCGTATCACGCGTTCGCCATGGTGTCACGCGTTCGCCATGACCGAATACGGATATCGCGGCACGAACTATCTTCGGGCCAGTTCGAATCATCCACCATGCTGACCCGGACGTCATGCATGCCCCGGACGTCCCGGTGGCACGGCCGGTAGGCCGCCGCCGGTAGCATCACCTGAGTCAGTTTGGTGGGCACTGAATCAGCTTGGTGAGCAGATGTCCCCGTCCCAAGGCATTTGGCTACGAGAGGTAATGCGGATGGAAACAGCGCGTTCCGGGCCGGACGTAGCCAGCGACGTGCCCCAGATCAGGGGCAGTCGCCAGATCCAGTGCGATGTGCTTGTCGCGCTGGCGGAATGCAGGAACCACCGGAAGTGGTTCGCCCAGTTCGCGGAGCCGTATCTCGGTGACAGCCCGATTGAGATTGGCAGCGGCCTCGGCGATTACGCGAAGGAATGGATCCCGCTGGTGAGCAGCTTCACCGCTACCGACGCGGATCCGGCCTCGGTGCTGGAACTGAAGAAGGAGATGGCCCCCTACCCGGGCGTGTCGGTGCGGCAGATTACCTTGCCAGCCACGGAGCGGGCGGCGCACACCTGCCTGATCGCCTACAACGTGCTCGAGCACATCGACGATCACGTCGGGGCGCTGCGCAGCATGGGCCTGCTGGTCCGCGGCGGCGGCTACATCGTGCTCGTCTGCCCGGCATTCCCGTTCGCCATGAGCAAGGTGGATATCGCGACCGGGCATGTCAGGCGCTATACCAAGCGCTCGATGCGGGCCGCCCTGGCCGGCGCGGGCCTGGAAGTAGTGTCCGTGCGGTACGCCAACTCGCTCGGGCTTCTTTGCTACTACGTGTTCACTAGCCTGCTCGGGAAGACGCCGTCAGAGGGCGGCACGATGACGTTTTATGACCGTCTCGTGGTCCCCATCGTCCGCTTTGCCGAGCGCATCATCGTGCGGCCCCCGTTCGGCCAGTCGGTACTCGCGATAGCGCGGGTTACCGATGGCGGCGCCGGCCAGGCCGGTAGACGGACACGCCGTCAGCCCGGTAACTGAAGCGGAAACCGGTGGCTGTCAGGTAACTGCTGACCGCGGGCTTCAGCCGGTGCCACGCGAGCACCCAGCCGATGTCCATGCCCTCGGCGTCCTGCCGCGCGGCGGCCAGCAGCGCCGGCCGGCTGCGATGCCCGTGCTGGGCCGCGATCAGCCCGCGGTAGAAGGCGTGCGCCGTGATGGCGGCGGCCGTGGGAGCGGGTACCCAGGAGCTATAGGACATTGCCCGGGGATGACCGTCAGCAGTCGCGAGCAGCAGCGCCCGGGGGGAAATCGCACTGCCGTACAGCGGGATGCCGCCGCGCAGCCCGAACGGGATATCCAGCACGATGGAACCGGAGCGGTCAGCGGCGATGGGCCGGTCGAGGGCGGGCAGCGCGGTGCGCATCGTCCCGCGGTGCGGGATTCCCGACCAGCCGGCCTCCAGGACGGCGAGCGCGAGCACCGTTACCGCCAGCGGCCGCGCGTGATCCCGGAGCCAGTCCACCGCGCTCCCGGCCAGCAGCGCGGCAGGGACCAGCCCGAGCAGGGCCAGCCGGTCGGCTTCCCGCAGGGCGGACAGGCCAGGGATCCGGACGAACCACGTGTAGGGCAGTGCCAGCGATACCCGCGCGCCGTGCCATGTCCCGGCGAGCGGGACGTACTGCCTGCGGCCGGCGTACAGGGTGGTTCCCAGCGCCAGGGCGGCGCAGCCGAGCCATAGCAAGGCCAGTAACCACGCGCTGTGCCGGCGCCAGGAGACGGCCAGCCCTGCCACGGCCAGCGCGGTCAGCACCAGGCCGAATGTCGGCACTCCCTCGGCTGGCTGCCGGTACTGATAGATGGCCGCCAGGCCGGACAGCCCGAAGTCGGCAACCCGCGGCGAGGGCCCGAACAGCCCGGGCAGCTGCGCCCCGTACAGCCCGTAACCGTGTGCCTGGGCGGCGGCCGGCGCCGCGGCGCCGCCCGCGCTGGCCTGCTGGGCCATCGCGATGAGCTGCGGGCTGGCGACCACGGCGGCGACCAGGGCGGCAGCGGACACTCCGGCCAGCCGTGCCGCCACCGGGCGGCGGACCAGCCGCGGGGCCAGGATCAGCGCGGCCAGGATGACGGCCATCACCGCGGTCTCCTGGTTGACCAGCACCGACGTGCCCAGGACCAGCCCGGCGATGATGCCGCGCCGCAGGCCGGGAAGCCGGCGCAGCCGGACGGCGGCCTCCACGGTCATCGGCAGCCACGCAGCGCCGATGGCGATGTTGAGGTGGTACCAGTCCTGCCAGGCCAGCATGGCGGACAGGCCGAACAGCGCCCCGGCCGAGATCGCACCCCAAGAGTGCAGCCACAGCCGCGCCGCCCGGAACATCACATAGCAGAGCAGCCCCGGCATGGCGATCGTGAGCAGGAAGAACGAGCTAGCCGGGCCGAATGCCACGGTCACCGGCGTCATCACCAGCCCGGCCAGCGGCATCGTCGTATCGAATCCGAGCTGCATCCCGGCCGGCGCCCCCATCTGGTGGGTGAACCACGGGTTGCCCAGGCGGGATACCTGCCGTGCCACCCACCACAGGTCCCACACGTAGCTACTCACATCGCGGACGGCCGGCACCCTGCCGGTCAGGTACGCCGCGCGGGGCCAGGTCGCCGCGATCCCGGCGGCCAGGTAGCACGCGAGCAGGGCAACGTGCCGGCCGGCCGGGCTGCGCGCGGCCCGGGCACGCAGGCCCGGGCGGTCCGCTGCCGCCTCGCGGTCCGCTGCCGCCTCGCGGTCCGCCGTGGCCGCCGGCCGGGGAGTCGTGGCCACCGGCTAAAGTCCTGACGTGGCTCTACGGGAGGAAACCGGCCTTAGCCTGCCGCCGAGGCGGCTGATCGGCTGGGAAATTTTCGTGGTCTTCGCCGTTTCGCTAGGCGCGAGCGGCCTGAACGCGCTGATCGAGCTGATCGGGTCGCTGACCGCGCCGCAGTCCCTGCGGCAGCAGCAGGCGCTCCTGGTGGGGTCGCTCGCGCCCGGCCGCCCCCTACTTGACCTGGTTCTTCAGCTGGTCAGCGTAGCGGAAGGGCTCGCCCCGGTCGCGCTGGTCTTCTACCTGCTTGCCCGGTCCGGCGAGTCGCCCTCGGATATGGGCCTGGACGCAAGCCAGCCGGGCCGCGACGCCGCCTGGGGCGCGCTGATTGCCGCGGTCATCGGCGGCACCGGGCTTGCCCTCTACCTGACCGCGTTCCATCTGGGGATCAGCCTGACCGTCGTGCCGGAGAACCTGCCCGCGGTCTGGTGGCGCATCCCCATCCTGATCCTGAACGCGGCGCAGGACGGCATCCTGGAGGAAGTACTGGTCATCGGGTACCTGCTGCGCAGGCTGGACCAGCTCGGCTGGACGCCATGGCGCGCGATCGTGTTCAGCGCCCTCCTGCGCGGCTCGTACCACCTGTACCAGGGATTCGGCGGTTTCCTCGGCAACGCGGTGATGGGCGTGATCTTCGGGTACCTCTACCGGCGGTGGGGCCGGATCACCCCGCTGGTCATCGCGCACACCCTGATCGACTCGGTCGCGTTCGTCGGCTACGCGGCACTGCATGGCCGGGTGTCCTGGCTCCCGTAGCCGGAGTTTCGCGCCGGGTATCCCCGGCCTACCCGCGGCTCGGTCCCCCGGCCGCTGGATTGGCTGCTCCGGCGCGAGCCGCCGGGCCGGCCCGCTGGCGGCTGGCCCGGGCAAGCAGGCGCCTGGCAGCTGGCAGGTCCAGAATGAGCGCGAGCCCGCAGACCGTTCCGATACCGACAGCGGCGCCGGCCACGGTATCGGTGAAGTAGTGCCATCGCAGGCCGATGACGGCGATAGCGACGACGCCTCCCAGCACGCAGGCCGCTGCCGGGATCACTGCGCGCAGTGCCGCTGCGCTGGCCGGCCGCGGCGGGATGAGAAGCAGCACCGTGACCACCGCGGCAAGCGCGAACATGGCCGTGGTATGCCCGCTCGGATAGCTGAGCACGCCCAGATAGGTGCGGTGGAACAGGTGCTTGAGCAGGCCGTCGGTCAGCCCGACGGCAGCAAGTACCGCGGCCGCGGCAAGCACGGCGCCGTTAAGCCGGCCGGCCAGCAGGCAGGCGACGGCAATGGCCGCGCTCGCCGCGCCCGCCGGAATCAGCGAACCCGGGGCTGCAAGCCGCAGCGCGAGGCCTGGGTGGCCGCCGAACCAGCTAATGATCGGAGAGTCGACGGCCTGATCGAGCCAGTCTGCTTTGGCCTGGTGCGCGAAGAGCACGCCGAGCAGGACGACCAAGACCGCGCAGCAGGCCAGCAGCGCGCCAGCCCGGGAACGGGCGGAAGCGGCCAGCAGGGGCCGGCCGGGCCGTAAATGGTTTCCTTCCACGCCGCTCCTTCAGTTGCCTGCCGGCGAGGCGCGAGCCCGCGACCCCGGCCAGCCAGCCTACTGTCCCGGAGCCAGCCTTACCTGCCGAGACCCTCCAGCACCAGCGCGCCGGGCAGGCGGCCGAGCCACTCGCCGGGCAGCGCCAGCTTGGAGCGCCGGACGCCGCTGCCGACGACGATCCGGGGTGCGGCGGCGACAGCCGCGTCCACGAAGACGGGCCAGTGCGCCGGCAGGCCGATCGGCGTGATACCGCCGTACTCCATCTGAGTCTCCGCGACGGCGAGCTCGACGGCCGCGAAGGATGCCTTGCGGACATCAAGCTGGCGGCGGACGACGCCGTTGACATCGGCTCTGGTGCTGGCCAGCACCACGCACGCGGCGAACCTGGTCTCGCCGCCGCGCCGCCCGGTGACCACCACGCAATTCGCTGACTTGTCCGGCGCCACGTCATAGCGCTCGCAGAAAGCGGCGGTGTCGGCGAGCGCGGNNGGCGGCGGCGAGCGCGGCCGCCACGGCCGGGGCCAGCAGATCGGGCCGCCCGAGTGCGGTGACGGTGTCAAGATTGCCGATGCTCATGGTCACCCCGGAAGTCTAGATCCGCGCTGGTGTAGGGTCCGGGTGACTTAGCACCAATAACTCGGCCGGGAAACCGGTCTTGAGTACGCGGTTCAATCCGTTACCGGCGGTGGCAATTGCTTGCGGACCTGGCGCGCGCCTTCCTCGGCGCGATTGCTGCGGGCGTGCTGCCCGGGTATTTCTGGGCCGGCTTCCTGCGCCCGGCGGGCGGCCTGGGGGAGCGGCTGGCGTGGTCGGCGGCTCTGTCGATGGCGTCCGTGCCGGTACTGGCGCTGGTCGTAGCGCGGGCCGCCGGGACCGGAGTCACCCTCTGGGTGGCCATCGTGTCCATCGCCGTCGTGCTCGGCTCCGGCGCCCTGGCCCGCATCGTGCGAGGCGCGCCCGTCCCGCATGGTGCAGCCGGCCGGCCGGCCGGCCGGC
>PMSW01000173.1 GCA_003168215.1 Actinomycetota bacterium | reverse complement strand
GGCCGGCGGCTGGCTGGCCAGCACCGGGCCACTGGCACGCCGGCGACCAGGACGCCCGCAGCTCGAACTCGGTCGTGGTCGGCTCATCCTGCTTCGCGCCGAACCCCTCCGTCACCACCCGGGTGACCGTTCCGCTGGTCTGCTGATAACCGACCGCCCTGGCATCGAGCGCCTCGGTCAGCCAGCTCCAGCCGACCTCGCCGACCATCGGATCGGCCGCGATCTCGGGCTCAAGATCGACGCGGATGTGGGCGATGATCCGGAACGGGCCGCCCCAGCCCCGCTGCCCGGCCGGATCATAGAGCAGCACGAACCGGCCCCAGCCGATGTCGTCGTCCGCACCCTGCACGGTGACGGCGACCGACGCCGCGTAAGGCGCGAGCTTCCTCGGCGCGGGCTCCTGCTCGAAGGTCAGCTCCGGCCGCAGCCCGCGCTGCCGGTCCAGGCCGGCCTCAAGATCATCGACGGCCGCGCGAAACGTCGCGGCGGTGCCGCTGGCCACTTTGCCGCTGGCCACTTTGCCGCCGGCCGCGGTGCCGCCCGTCCCGCCTGCAGACCTCATGGTCTGAGCGTACGGCGCGAGCGCGGGGCCTTCATGCCACCCGGTCGCGGAGACTCGGCAGGCCGGCCGATTCACCGGCATAGGAGACAGCGCCCATCAGCAGCGCGGTGCCGCATGCCGTGCACGACCATTCGGGACAATGGCCGTCCGGGGAATCCTGGCACCCGCCGGCATCCGCGTGGTGCTGCCCAAACGGCCGGTCAGAGCCGCAGTCGGGACAGTGCAAAACCGTCTGGGCCATCTCGGACAGCTGGAACACGCGACCTCCTCGCCGGGCTCTTGCTGATGCTGGCACGCCGGGGACCCCGCTCCGTGGATCTGCGGCGGCGTGTCACCGGACGTTTCCGCGGAAACGGGGAGCCGCCATGGCACCCGCGTCATGTGAGACGATCGGGATGTGACATTGCAGACGGAGGAATCGACGTTTCTGCGCGCTTGCTTCCGGAAGCCAGTGCCCTCCACGCCGGTCTGGTTCATGCGCCAGGCCGGACGGTCCCTGCCCGAGTACCGCGCCGCCCGGGCCGGGACGCCGATGCTCGATGCCTGTGCCCAGCCTGACCTGATCACCGAATTCACGCTGCAGCCGCTGCGCAGGTACGCGGTGGACGCCGCGATCCTGTTCAGTGACATCGTCGTGCCGCTGAAGGCGATCGGGGTCGGCATCGACATTGCCCCGGGGATCGGGCCGGTAGTCGAGAACCCGATCCGCAGTGAGCCGGATCTGGCCCGGCTGCGCAACCTGGAGCCGGGCGATGTCCCCTTCGTGACCGAGGCGGTCACCGCGCTGGTCGCCGAGCTTGGCGACAAGCCGCTGATCGGGTTCGCCGGCGGCCCGTTCACCCTTGCCTCCTACCTGGTCGACGGCGGCCCGTCCAAGAGCTTCGACCGCACGAAGTCGCTGATGTACGGGAACCCGAAACTATGGAACGCCCTGCTTACCAGGCTGACCGACATCACGATCGCCTTCCTGGGACTCCAGGTCGCCGCCGGGGCGCGCGCCGTGCAGCTGTTTGACTCCTGGGCTGGCACGATCAGCCCGGAGGACTACCGCCGGTCCGTCCTGCCGCACAGCAGGCGGATCTTCGAGGCACTTGCCCCCACCGGGGTGCCGAGGATTCACTTCGGCGTCGGCACCAGCGAGCTGCTGGGACTGCTGGGCGAGGCCGGCGCGGACGTGGTCGGGGTGGACTGGCGGATCCCGCTGGACGAGGCGGCCCGCCGGGTCGAGCCGGGCAAGGCGCTGCAGGGCAACCTGGACCCGGCTATCCTGCTCGCCCCGTGGGAGGTTGTCGAGGCACGGGCGCGCGAGGTGATCGAGCGCGGCCGCACCGCCGAGGGGCACATCTTCAACCTCGGTCACGGGGTGCTGCCGGATACCGACCCCGGCGTGCTCGCCCGGCTGACTGACCTGGTGCACGAGGAATCCGTCCGGCTGGCGCGCTAGCCGGCCGTGGTGGCGCTCGACCTGCGCCGCGCCGCGCGCCGCCGTCCGCCGTACGCGATGCCCCCGGCCAGCGCCGCGATCACGGCGAAGGGAAGCAGCGCTCCCGCGGCGGTGAGCAGCCACGACGTCGCCGTCCGCAAGGCGCGCCAGCCGCGGGAAAGACCGGCTGCGAATCCGCGTGACCTCTTTTTGGCCGGAACGGATGGCTTGTGCTTACTCACCAGCCGCAGCGAGACGGTCGCGTAGGTGGTTTCATGGGCCAGCGCGCGCTGCTGTGCCTGCAGCGCTTCGAGCCCGGACTCCTCGGCGTTGATCTGGTCCTGAACCCCCAGCAGCCCGCTGACCGAGCCGGCCCGCCTGAGCAGGGCGCGCAGCTGCGCGATCGCGGCCTGCGCGGACGCCACCCGGCTGCTCACGTCGGCGACCTGCCCGGTGACATCCTGGGCCTGCTGGGACAGCGAGGTCTGGCTGCCGAGCCTGCTGGACAGCTGGCTGAGCGTGGCCCCGTACGCGGCGACCGGGATCTTGAGCTGCAGGCTGACCGAGGCGCGGGCGTGGCGTGGCGGATGGATCGAGGCCTGCTCGCTGGCCACGTACCCGCCGGCGGCAGTGACGATGCTGGTCGCCAGCGCGGCCGCCTTCGCCACGTTCGCCGTCCGCACGGTCAGCCCGGCCGTGTAGATAATGCTCTGGCCGGGCACGACCAGCCTGGTGGTGCTGGCGGACGTCGTCGTGCCAGCGGACGCCGCCTGCGCGGGCCCGCGTATCGCGGCGTTCGGCGCCGGCGCTGCAGCGACGCGTCCTGCCCCGGTGCTCCCGGCGATGTCCGGGAGCGAGGCCGCGCCATGATCGGCAGCGGACGTGCCCGACGAGGAGGCTCCGGTCGAGCAGCCGGCCAGCAGCAGGCTGGCGCCGGACATCGCGGCCGCGATGGTCAGTGCGGTGGCGCGCAGTCCCGCGCGGGAAGCGAAGGCAAGGACGTTAATGTTCATGCTGCTCGGACGCGCGCGCTGGCCGGCCGGTTCCGGGTCAGGCCATAATCGGCCGGATGCGCGCGCACGAGGAGGATCCGATCGCAGTGCCAGCAGCGCCGGGCGCAGATCCCGGCAGTTCCTTCGCGGCCGGAACTGCCCGCTGGCTCGGTGCGCTCGGGCGGCTGCGCGACGTGGTCCGCCAGGAGGTGCTCCGGTCTCAGCTCGCCGGGCTACCGCAGCTGCGCCGGCCGCCCGCGCGGGTACTTGACGTCGGCTGCGGGCAGGGCACTCAGGCGCTGCACCTGGCCAGGGCCGGGCACGCGGTCACCGGCATCGACGCATCAGCCGAGCTCCTGGCCGCCTTCGAGGGCGCGCTGGCGGGCGAGCCAGCGGAGGTCGCCGCCCGGGTCCGGCTTATCCGCGGAGCCGGCGAAAATGCGCCGGATCTAGTAACCGGTGCCTTTGATCTGGTGCTATGTCACGGCGTACTGATGTACCTCGGCGACATCACGCCAATGCTCACCGCGTTGTCGCAGGTGACAGATGCTGATGGTGCCATATCGCTGCTCGTCAGGAACGGGCTCGCCCTGTCGATGCGGGACGGGCTGTGCGGCAACTGGCCAGCGGCGCTTTCCGCTTTCGACAGCAAGGATTACGTCAACCGGCTCGGGCTGCCCGCCCGCGCGCACGCTCCTGCGGACACCGATCAGGTGCTCGGGCCGCTCGGCTGGCAGCGGCAGGAGTGGTTCGGCGTGCGGGTCTTCACTGATCACCGGGACGAGCCCGCGCCGGGACCGGAAGCGCTCGCGGAGCTGCTGGCGGCCGAGCGGGAGGCTGGCAGCCGCGACCCTTACCGGCGCGTGGCGGCCCTCCTGCATCTGGTATATGGCCAGGTGAGAGCCAATGATCGGGGCAATAGATAAGCGAATTCCGACATCAGGTCTATTATTTACATAAAGCACATACTAGCGGCGGTTAATGGTCGTCCCGGCGTAGACTGCGATTCCTCTGATTACCCCGCTAGGTATCTGGCATACCCCGCTAGGTATGGAGATACGGAAACCCCAGGTAACGATGGGCGTGCCCCCTGCTCGCGTCACCGTCCGGGTGGCGTTCCAGTCGCCGCGCCGGCTGCTCAGGGACACTCTTGCGGCCTGCCTCGCCGTCCGGCCGGATATCACCGTGGTCGGCCGGGTGGCAGAGCCGGACGGCATCCTCGAGCTTTGCGAGCTGCGGCGCCCGGATGTGGTGATCCTCGATGCAGGCCTGCGGCTGAGTGAGTTCGCCGTGCGGGTGCGCGCCCTGCTGCGGCGCTTCCCCGGGCTGAACGTGATCGTGATGTACCGGGAGGCGTCGGAGCAGGATCTGGCCGCGGCCTGCCGTGCGGGCGTCGCGTCGCTGCTGCCCGAGTCGCACGGCCTCGCGGCCGTGCTCGCGCTGGTGCAGCAGAGCCGGGGACGGCACGCCCGCCCGGCCGAGGGCGGCCTCACCGACCGGGAACTTGAGATCGTCGTGCTCACCGGCTCCGGTCATAGCGTCCCGGAGATCGCTGACCTGCTCCGGATCAGCCCGCTGACGGTGGAGAACATCAAGCGCAGGGTCTACGCGAAGCTGGACGTGAGCAGCGGCGTGCATGCGGTCGCCAGGGCGGCATCGTTCGGCCTGCTCGACCAGCGGGCCGTCCCGGCCGCCAGCAGGCGGCCGCAGGCCGAGGACGGCACCACCGTGCTGACCGTGGTATCCGGCCGGCCTGGTGCTGCGCTCGATCAGGTAGTGACCGCGCTGATCGCCAGCCGGCTGCCGTTCGTCCTCGTCCGTGTCCCCGGGACGGTCGCTGACACGCACTGGGCACGCTGGCATCGCGGCCCGCTGGTGGCGGCGCTGGTCGATCCGGGACCGCTGGACTGGCCAGTGGTGGCCGAGCTTGGCGTTCCCGCCGTACTCGTGCACAGCAACTCGCTCGATCCGCCGGAACTAGCCGAGGCGCTGGCCAGCGGGGCGAGCGCCCTGGTGGCTGCCGGCCGGGTGGACGCTCATTTCATCTCCGTGCTCCGGATGGTCAGCCAGGGGTACCTGGTGGTCGACTCGATGCCTATGCGGCCGCTGATCGGGGCGGTACGCGCCCGGTGGGACGAACGGGCACCCGGGCGATCTGAGCTGCCCGAGCTGACCTCGCGGGAGAGTGACATCCTGCGGTCCATGGCCCGGGGTGACTCGATCAGGCAGACCGCCAAGGCCCTGGGCATCGCCCCGAAGACCGTCGAGAACGTGCAGACCCGGCTATTCCGCAAACTCGGCGTGCGCAACCGGTCGGGCGCCCTTGCCGTCGCCGACGCGTTCGGCCTGCTGCCTGCCCAGACGCTGGCGCAGGCGCGGGATGCGGCGCAGGCCCGGGTTCCGGCGCGGCCACCGGTTCCGGCGCAGGCCCGGGGTGCGGTACGGGCTCGGGATGCCGCGCAGGCGCAGGCTTGCCCCCCCAAGGTTTTTCCGTCCCCTGAGGGATTTTCGTCCCTTTTCTGGAGTGACTGGCGCTCCTAATGTGGCGCTAGCGGATACATTTTCTCCGTCCTCCGCATCGCCCGACCGCGGCCGGCCTCGGTGCGCCCCCCTTCCCCCAGGAGGCGTCATGGTCCACTCCGCTCATCCGGGCGAGCCCGAGCACGGCGATCCGGGCCGGCCGGAGCCTGCGGCCGGGCGGCAGCAGCGCGGCGCGCTGGCCGTGTCCCGGCGGAAGCTGCTGATTTCCGGCGGCGGGCTCGCCGCGGCCTTCGCCGGGCTGGAGGCGATGCGGCACCTGGCGGTCACGCCGGTCCGCCTCGCTGCCGACCGCGAGGCAATCCGCAGGAGGTTCCCCGGAGCCCCGAACCTGCCCGACGTCCAGTTCGACCTGTCCAGCTTCATCGCCCCGGCCCAGACGGTGAACGGAGTGATGGTGCAGTTCCCGCCGGTCTACACGCTCTTCGCGCCGGCCCGGCTGAGTTCCACGCCGAGCCGGGAGGACGCACGGCAGCTCTCCGACGCGCTCGGCGCTGTGGAGCAGGCCTATGCTTTCGAGCCGCAGGGGGCGTTCACCTTCCTCTCCTATGGCATGCCTTATTTCCGGCGGTTTCCCGGCTCGATGTTCAGCGCGCTGGTGCCGCGGCTGATCTCGGACAACAGCCGGTTCGCCCTGGAGGAGGCGGTGCCCGGGCCTACCGATGTCAGCCAGGACAACCCGGGCATCACCAAGAAAACCTTCAACGTCCCGGTCCGCATCGAGCAGAACGACATGCTCATCACGCTCCGCAGCGACAACGTGGACCACCTCTGGGACGTGATGGCCTTCCTGGCCGGCAGCAACAGGCTGGCCGGGGAAACAGTCCCGTCACCCCGGCTGGGCTGCGGGCTGGCGTTCACCAGCGCGCGGGTGATGTTCGTGCAGCGCGGCCTGCCAAGGAACGTCGCTGACAGCAACAGCCTGATGTACTCCAGCTACATCAACCCGGAGTCCCCGATGTGGATGGGGTTCGCCGACCAGCAGACCAGCGCGAGCGCGGCGGCGCCGAACGTCACCTTCCAGGGCGCGGGCGGGATCAAGCTCACGACCGCCGATTCAGGTGACTACTTCGACAACGGCTCGCTGCAGCACCTTTCGCACGTGATCCTGGACATGGCGCAGTTCTACGACATGGACACGCGCGGGAGGCCAGGAGACGACGGGACGTTCCTCGAGCGCTGCCAGTACATGTTCCGGTCCACGCCGCCGCCTTCGCGCGGGCACACCGACCAGTTCACCAACGGCGGCGGGCCGTCCTTCCTGGAAAACGACTTCCAGGGCACCGACGACGCGCGCAAGAGCGCCGAGGGCATCGGCACGCCGATCGACCCGGATACCGGCAAGCCCGCGCACCGGATGGGGCACCTGTCCACGTTGCAGCGGTCCTCCCGCACTGCGGCAGGCAAACCGATGCACGTGCGGATGGACGGCCCGGGCTTCGACCACATGGACGTTCCCGATGGCAGCAAGCAGCCGAAGCTCGAATTCACTGTCTTCGTGCCGACAGCCGACTTCTTCGCCACGATGCGGACGAACCAGGCATCGCTCGACCTGCAGAAGCAGTTCCATGTCGAGCCGTCAGACAACGGCCTGGAACGCTTCCTCACCGCGACCCGGCGGCAGAACTTCCTCATCCCGCCCCGCCGCCACCGGGCCTTCCCCTTCGCGGAAATCGGCGGCCGCTACGACTGAGACCATGCGCGCGGCGGGCACGGTGCAGGCAGGCAGTGCCCGCCGGCGTGGTCGCTGCGGCTGCGGCGGGCCCATGAGCTGCGGCCGCAGCCGCGGCGATCACGGCACAGGCCTTGCCGGCCGCTCGCCGCAGGTGCCTCACGCCGGATTCACCACGGTGATCGCGGGCTGGCAGACTGGCCGCATGCCCGCACGTACTGAGCTGCCCCACGTCGCCATCGTGGGCGGCGGGATCGCCGGGCTGGCTGCCGCATTCTTCCTCCGTGACGCGGGCGTAGCGGTGACCGTGCTGGAGGGATCGCCGCGGCTCGGCGGCAAGCTCGCGGTCTCCGAGGTAGCCGGGATCGCGGTCGACGCGGGCGCCGAGGCACTACTCGCCCGGCGTCCGGAGGGCACGGATCTCGTCGGCGCGGTCGGCCTGGCCGGCCAGCTCGCGCAGCCTGGTACGACAACGGCCGGCATCTGGACCAGGGAGCGGCTACGGCCGCTGCCACGGCGGCAGCTCATGGGTGTGCCGGCCGACCTGGACGCGCTGGCCAGCTCGGGTATCCTCTCCGCTTCCGGGCTGGCCAGCGCCTGGGCGGATGCCCGGCTGCCGGCGACCGCGCGGGACGGCGACGTGTCCGTCGCCAGCTACGTCGGGGCGCGGTTCGGCCAGGAACTCGTGGACCGGCTAGTCGATCCGCTGCTCGGCGGCGTCTACGCAGGCCGGTCGGAGCAGCTGTCGTTCGAGGCGACGCTTCCCGGGCTTGCCGCGGCATCGCGGCGGCATGCCTCGCTGGCCGCCGCCGCCCGGTCCGTGCTCGGCGCCTCCGTGCCCGGCGCCTCCGTGCCCCGGCCGGTGTTCACCACCCTGACCGGCGGCCTGGCCACCCTGGTCCCTGCCGTCGCAGCCGCGTCCGGCGCGGCCGTGCGGACCAGCGCGATGGTGCGCGGGCTGGCCCGCACGCCCGGCGGCTGGCGGCTCACCGTCGGCTCCGCGCACGCGCCGGTGCAGCTCGACGCCGATGCCGTAGTGCTTGCGCTGCCGCCCGGGCCGGCCAGCCGGCTGCTGGCCGGGGTGCCGGGCGCGGCCGCCGCCGCGGCCGGGCTCGGCGAGATCATCAGTGCGAGCATGGCGATCATTACGCTGGCCTACCCCGACGCCGCGTTCCCTGAGCCGCCGCAGGGCAGCGGGTACCTGGTGCCCGCAGTGGACGGCCACGCCGTCAAGGCGGTCACGTTCAGCACCGTCAAGTGGCCGCACCTGCGGGCCGCCGGCCGGTCCGTGCACCTCGTGCGGTGCTCCGTTGGCCGGCTGGGCGAGGAGGCGCTGCTGCAGCGCGACGACGGCGAGCTAGCGGCGCTGGCTGCTGCTGACCTGGCAGCGGCCACCGGAGTGCGCGGCGCCCCGGCCGACACCAGGGTTAGCCGCTGGGGCGGCGGCCTGCCGCAGTACACGGTCGGCCACGTCGGCCGGGTAGCGCGGATCAGGGCCTCGGTCGCTGCGCAGCCCGGCCTGGCCGTCTGCGGCGCGTGCTACGACGGGATCGGCATTCCCGCCTGTATCGCATCGGCGCGGGCCGCCGCGAACCAGGTGCTCGCCGCCCTTACCGCGCGCGGTCCGGCTGGCCGCGGCGCGACCGCTCCCGGCCGGGGAGGACAATGACGGCATGGCAGGCATGCAGAGCGGGCAGCACCCCGGGACTGAGCAGACCGGGCCTGAGCAGACCGGGACCGAGCAGACCGGGACTGGGCAGACCGGGACCGGGCAGACCGGGGATTTCCGGCAGCGGCTGAAGGCACGGGAGCTGAACGACCTGATTCGCTACACGATGTGGTCGGTGTTCCGGGTGTCTGACGCCAAGGAGCTGGCCGGCGGCAGCGCTGCGGAGGCGCAGATCAGGGACGCGATCGCCGTCGAGGTCGACGACCTGCTGGGCCAGGCCGAGGGCAAGGGCATCGTCACCCGCGGCTGCTACGACGTGCAGGGCATGCGCGCCGACGCCGACTACATGTTCTGGTGGGTGGCGCCGTCGTCCGACGACCTGCAGGAGATCTACTCCCGGTTCCGCGCGACCCGGCTGGGCCGGGCAAGCGAGCCGGTCTGGTCGGCGATGGCACTGCACCGGCCGGCCGAGTTCAACAAGAGCCACATTCCCGCGTTCCTGGCCGGCGAGGAACCCGGGGCGTACGTGTCCGTTTACCCCTTCGTCCGGTCGTATGACTGGTACCTGCTCGAGGACGAGGAGCGCCGGGCGATGCTCGCCGAGCACGGGATGATGGCCCGCGAGTACCCGGACGTCCGCGCCAACACGGTCTCGTGCTTCTCGCTGAACGACTACGAGTGGATGCTCGCCTTCGAGGCCGACGAGCTGCACAGGATCGTCGACCTGATGCGGCACCTGCGGGGCGCGCAGGCGAGGCGGCACACCCGCGTGGAGATACCGTTCTACACCGGCAGGCGCAAGCCAGTCCGCGAGCTAGTCGCCGCGCTCCCGTGAGGGTGCTGTTCGGCGGGGCACGCTACACCGCGGAGCTGGCCTGGACCGATCTCGCGGCCGCGCTGCCCGGCTGGGAGATCACTACCTGCCCGCCGGACCAGGTCATCGAGCACCTGGACGGGGTCGACGTGATCTGCCCGGTCGGGGCGCGGATCGAAGGCGCCGTGCTCGCTGCGGGCACCTTCGGGCTGGTGCATCAGTTCGGGGTCGGCCTGGAGAAGGTCGACGCTGCCCGGGCAACCGAGCTTGGCGTACTGGTAGCGCGGGTGCCCGGCGACGCAGGCGGGAACGCCGACAGCGTCGCGGAGATCGCCGTGCTGCATCTGCTTGCGCTGTCCAGGCGGCTGGCGGCGGCGCAGGCCGCGCTGGCGGAAGGCCGCTGGGAGGCCCGGCCGACCGGTACCTCGCTGCACGGCGCGACGGTCGTCATCGTGGGTCTGGGCACCATCGGGCTCGCGGTCGCGGGCCGGCTTGCCCCGTTCGGCACCCGGCTGCTCGGGGTCCGTGCCCGTCCGGGTCTCGGCGGCCCGGCCGAGGTCGAGCTGGTGACCGGCCCGGATGAGCTGCCCGGGCTGCTCGCCATGGCCGACGCCGTGATCTGCTGCGCGATGTTCACGGGCAGTAACGCGGGAATGTTCGGCACTGCCGAGTTCAGCGCGATGAAGCCGGGGGCGCTGTTCATTAACGTCGCCCGCGGCGGGCTCGTCGACGAGGACGCGCTGCTCGCCGCGCTGGAGTCCGGCCGGCTCGGCGGGGCCGGCCTTGACGTGCACTCCCGTGAGCCGGCCGACCCGTCGTCGGCGCTGCTCCGGCATCCGCTGGTGCTCGCCACCCCGCACGTGGGAGGGCTTACCGGGCAGATGTTCCGGCGAACCGGGCAGGTTTTCGCCGCCAACGTTCAGCGCTGGGCGCGGGGCGAGCCGCTCCTGTGGGCGGTGAACTCGCCGGCCTTCCGCCGCGGGCCGATTGACCTGCGCTGAGGAAGCGGCGGGACGGCCTCGTTCAAGCCCTTCATGTTCTTGCGGGCACTGACCATCCTCGCCAGGCAGCCGAGACAGCGACGGCACTCAGCCGGTGCGTTCCACCACGAACTCGCAGAGCGCCTCGAACGCGGCCCTGGCCGGGATATCGGGCAGCGCGAGGATCTCGTCCCTGGCCGTGCCGGCCCACCGCCGCGCGTCGGCGCGGGCCATCTCCATCGCCGGATGCGCGCGGAGCAGCCCGAGAGCCTCGGCATGCAGGGCCGGCTCGGCCAGCTCGCCAGCGCGGAGCAGTTCCACCAGCCGGGCATCTGACGGACTCGACGAGCGCAGCGCATGCAGCATCGGCAGGGTGGGAACGCCTTCGCGCAGATCGGTGCCCGGGGTCTTGCCCGACTGAGCGGTCTCGCTGGCAACATCGAGGAGGTCATCGGAGAGCTGGTAGGCCACTCCCCACGCCCCGCATGCCCGCCTGATCCGGTCCGTCACCCCGGCGGGCGCGCCGGAGAGCAGCCCGCCGAACTGGCCTGCTGCCGCGTACAGAGACGCGGTCTTGTCCGTCACCACGCCGAAGTAGTGCGCGAACGGATCCTCGCCGGGCTGCGCCCCTACTGTCTCCGCGCGCTGCCCGTTGACCAGGCGGCCGAAGGTCTGCGCCTGGATCCTGATCGCCTCCGCGCCGAGGCCGGCCAGGATCTCCGACGCCCGGGCAAAGAGAAAATCCCCGGTCAGGACTGCCACCGCATTGCCCCACCGCGCATTCGCGCTGGGCACGCCGCGCCGGACTGCCGCGCCATCCATCACGTCGTCGTGGTAAAGCGTCGCGAGATGCGTCAGCTCGATCGCTACGGCCGACGGGACCACGCGCTCATCCCGCGGGCTGCCGAACTGCGCAGCCAGCAGCACCAGGGCGGGCCGCAGGCGCTTTCCGCCGGCGTCGATCAGGTGGCGCGAGGCCTCGGCGAGTACCTCGTTCGGCGTGCTCGCGGCTTCCCGCAGCCCGTCCTCCACCAGCGCCAGGCCGTCCGCCACGTCGCCCGCGAGCGCGGCGTCGGAAAGCTCCACGGGTACGACGGGGACCACTCAGCCTCCCTCCCAGTCCTGCGGGATCGCGTCGCTACCCCTCACCATAAGCGCAGCTCTCAGCCACGCCCAGTTGCGCCGCTAGCTCGCCAACCCGGCTGCGAGAACCGCCGGGTCCGCCGCGGAAAACTGCCCGACAACCGACAGCCTGGCATCCATCTCCGCCAGCAGCTTCTCCCGGCCAGCCAGGAACACCGGCCGCAGGGAGCTAGCGGTCTTTGCGGAAGAACTCGCGCAGCTCCGGCAGCGGCCAGGTGTTGATGACGTCACCGGGGGTGAGCCAGCCGCGCTGCGCCTGGCCGACGCCGTACCGCAGGTTGGCCAGATGGGCGGTGGAGTGCGCGTCGCTGTCGATGGCGAATTTCACCCCTGCGTCGTTCGCGGCCCTGATGTGATCCGCGGGCAGGTCGAGCCGGTCGGGATGGGCGTTCACCTCCAGTGCCGTGCCGGTCCGCGCGCAGGCCCGGAACAGCTCGGCGAAGTCGACGTCCACCGGCGGGCGGCGGCCGATCTTGCGCGCGGTGGGGTGGCCGATGACGTGCACGTACGGGTTCTCGCAGGCCGTAATGAACCGGCGGGTCATCTCCTGCCTGGGCTGATCGAAGTGCGAGTGCACCGAGGCCACGCAGAGGTCGAAGCCGGCCAGGAACTCCGGCGGCCAGTCCACCGTGCCATCCGGGCCGATGTTGAGCTCGGTCCCGTGCAGCAGCTCCAACGGCTGGCCGTTCGCCGTCGCGGTCGATGCCAGCCGGGCGGATAGGTCGCGTACCTCCTCACGCTGCGCGAGCATCTTCTCCGTGGTCATCCGCTGCATGAAAAGGTTCGGTGCGTGGTCGGTGACCGCGTAGTAGGAGTAGCCCCGGCTGGCCGCGGCCGCGACCATGTCCTCGAGCGAGGCGACGCCGTCGGTCAGGCTGGTGTGGGTATGCAGGTCACCGCGGATCTGCTCCTCGGTCACCAGGTCCGGGAGCTCGCCGCGCAGCGCCGCCCTGACCTCGCCCGCGTCCTCGCGCAGCGTCGGCGGTATCCAGTCCATGCCGAGCCGCCGGTAGACCTCCTCCTCGGTGCGCGACACGATCAGCTCACCGGACTCGGTGTCGAACAGGCCATACTCCGACAGCCGCAGCTTCTTCCTGACCGCGATCTCGCGGACGGCGACGTTGTGCTCCTTGGAGCCGGTGAAGTACTGCAGGGCAGCGCCCCAGCAGTCGGGTTGCACCACGCGCAGGTCCACCTGCAGGCCGGCCGCGGTACGGATCGAGGTCTTGGCGGGGCCGGCCGCGATGACCTCAGCGGCCTCGGGCAGCCCGGCGAAGGCCGCCATCAGCGGCGCGCTGTCCGTTGCCGCGGCAAGGATGTCGATGTCGCCGATGGTCTCGCGCATCCGGCGCAGCGAGCCCGCCCAGGTGCAGCGGAGGCAGCCGGGGATGGCACTGACAGCCGCGACCATGGCCGTAGCGGCGTTCGTGGCGACGTTGAGCAGCACCCGCCCGCTGCCGCGCTGCAGCAGCTCGATGCCGCGCAGCAGCTTCTCCTCGCTCTTGGCGCCGAAGCCCTTCAGGTCCTGCAGCCGGCCGGCCTTGATCGCGTCGGCGAGCTCGCCGATGGAGCTGATGCCTAGTTCCTGGTAGAGCTGCAGGGCGCGCTTCGGGCCGAGGGCGGGGATCCTGGTCAGCTGGAGCACGCCTGGCGGGACCTGGGCGCGCAGTTCCTCGATGGCCCTGATCGTGCCGGTCCGCTGGTACTCCCCGATCTTGTTCGCGATCGAGGTGCCGACGCCGGGTATCTGCCGGAGCCCGGCGGCGTCCAGCAGAGCCATGTCGCCGGAGTAGCCGGCCACGCTGCGCGCGGCCTTCTCGTAGTTGCGAGCCCGGAACGCGTCGCCGCCGGTGATATGAAGCAGGTCGGCGTACTCGCTGAACTGCGCGGCGACCTCATCGTTGAACCGGCTCACCGGACCATTCTGCCCGGCTCCCTGGCGATGGCAACGGCCGGAGCACCGGACGATGGCGTCATAGGTGCAGGCGGCACTTGACATGCGCCTCGGGCAACTCTGACGATGCATGGGCATGCCGGATTTCCGGCCGCACGGACTAGACCGGCCGCGATTAACCGGCCGCACCCAGGAGCTGGCCATGACCACGGTTGACGGACTCATCACCGGCAGTGAACCGGGCGCCGCGGCGGCGCACATCGCCTCCGGCTCCGTCCTCTTCGACTGAGCGGGCGGCGCGATCGTGGAACGGCCGCTGGAGACATATCAGAACGAGATTTACCTGGCCGGGCTCGGCGGCGTGACACCCGGCCTGCCGACGGACCTGAACGAGCTTGAACGGGCCTCGGATGGCCGTCTTTCCCCGGAGGCTCATGCCTACATCGCCGGTAGCGCCGGCTCGGGTGATACGGCCAGGGAGAACCGGGAGGCCTTCCGGCGCTGGCGGATCGTGCCGCGGATGCTCACCGACGTCGCCATCCCGTCGTATGCGAGCACCGTGCTGGGCGCCGAGCTTGCGGTGCCGTTCCTGCTCGCGCCGGTCGGGGTACTCGGCATCGCGCACCCGGGTGGCGAGGCCGCCGTGGCCAGGGCGGCGGCATCCCACGGCGTGCCCATGGTCCTGAGTACCGCATCATCCACCGCGATGGAGGAGGTCGCCGAGGCCAGCGGCGATGGCCAGCGCTGGTACCAGCTGTACTGGCCGCAGGACAGGGCCGTCGCGGCCAGCTTCCTCGCCCGGGCGAAGGCCGCGGGCTTCACCGCGCTGGTGATCACGCTGGATACCCGGATACTCGCCTGGCGCCCGCGTGATCTCGACCAGGCGTACCTGCCGTTCCTGCGCGGCATCGGGATACAGAACTACCTGAGCGACCCGGCGTTCCAGGCGAGCCTGGCGGACTCGGCCGACCCGGCCGCGGCGATCCTGCAGTTCACGCAGATCTTCGGCGACCTCTCGCTGACCTGGGATGACCTGTCGTTCGCGCGGGATCACTGGGATGGCCCGATAGTGCTCAAGGGCATCTTGTCTGTCGCCGACGCCGAGCGCGCGGCCGGGGCCGGGATGGACGGGATCATCGTGTCCAACCACGGCGGCCGCCAGGTCGACGGCGCCATCGCGGCGCTCGACGCATTGCCGGCCATCGCCGCCGCCGTCGGCAGCCGGATCACGGTCCTGTTCGACAGCGGCATCCGCGGCGGCGCGGACATGCTCAAGGCCCTGGCGCTCGGCGCCAGGGCGGTGCTGATCGGGCGGCCCTACGCGTACGGGCTCGGCCTGGGCGGCGAGGACGGCGTCCGGCACGTGCTGCGGTCCCTGCGCCACGACTTCGAGCTCGCCATGCGGCTGTCCGGATACGCGAGCCTGGACGAACTGTGCCCGCAGTCGCTGGTCCGGCCGGGTCCGGCATCCTGAGCCGCCGTCCTCCGATGGCCGGCCGGGAGTAAAAGTAAATGCATCTAAAGTTCGCGAAAACCGCGGCAAGGGCCATGGCAGTCAGCGCGCTGACAGTAGCCTCGGGCCTGGGCTTCGCCCAGGCGGCACTGGCCGATCCAGCGTCCAACGGCATTAACGTGCCCTGCAGCGCCGACGCGCTGTACAACTACATCAACGACAACACAGGCGGCGAGACGCTGAGCCTGGCGCAATTCTGCACCTACAAGCTGCCCGGAGCGCTGCCCGACATCACCGAGGACGTCACGATCAACGGCAACCAGAGCACCATCGAGCGCAGCTACGCTCCGGACACCCCGGACTTCAGCATCCTCACGGTGAGCGCAGACGTCGACCTGGTCCTCAACCGAGTGAACTTCCGCAACGGCAGCGCCACGGAGACGGACTCAAGCGAGGGGGGCGCCATCGACAACACTGACGGTACCGTTACGGTGAACGGCGGTACCTTCACCGGCAACACCGCCACTTACGAGGGCGGCGCGATTTACAATGATGCTGACCTTACGGTGCAGGGCGCCAGCTTTACCGGCAACAGCACCGCAGAATGGCCGGCGCTCTCGCTAACGAGGGTGACGCGGCGGTGACTGGCAGCACTTTCACCAAGAACAGCAGCGGCGAATACGGCGGCGCCATTTATGCCTACGATGACGACGAGTCCTTCGCCGTGACTGGGAGTGGCTTCTACCAGAACACGGCCTCCGAAGACGGCGGCGGTATCGACAACGAAGATTACTACACGACGTTTACCGGGGGCGCTTTCACCGGCAATACCGCCGAATACGGCGGCGGCATCTACAACTACGATGACCTGACGGTCGCTGTCACGGACGGCGTGATCGACGGCAACACGGCCACCAGCGGCGGCGGCGGCATCTACAACTACGACGACGGCACGGTCACGCTGACCACCACCTCCGTGGTCAGCAACCATCCCGACAACTGCGAGCCGGTCAACACGATCTCTGGCTGCGCTGACTGAATCCTGGCCGCGGGCCGGGCTGCCCGGATAATGTTACTTGAAAGGCATTCCTGGCGAATTATCTGCGCCCCGACCTCATTCGCATTCTAGTCACCGCGTGATATCGTCCGGCCCAGGCCACTGATGCGGCCAAGGTGCGCTGCCGCGTTGCCCGACTGGGATAGAACTGCTTTGGCGTCATTCTCATCAGGAGCCGCCGGCTGCTCGCCTGCGCATTTCAGGAATCGCCTGCACGATGCCGTGCGGAGCCGGTCACTGGGGATTAAATCCTACTACAGGGGGAGCGGAAGTAGATGCATCTAAAGTTCGCGAAAACCGCGGTAAGGACCGCGGCAGTCGCCGCGCTGACGATAGCCTCGGGCCTGGGCTTCGCCCAGGCGGCAATAGCCAAGCCTTTGCCCGGCGGCATTAACGTGCCCTGCAGCGCTGCCGCGCTGGCCAGCGACATCAGCGGCAACACGGGCGGCGACACGCTGAGCCTGGCGAAGTTCTGCGTCTACCAGCTGCCCGCGGCGCTGCCGGACATCACCGAGGACCTCACCATCGACGGCAACCAGGGCGCGATCGAGCGCAGCTACGCCACGGACACCCCGGACTTCACCATTCTCAGAGTGACCGACGACGTCGACCTCGTCCTCAACCAGGTGAACCTCCGCAACGGCGCCGCCGGAGACAATGACGGCTCGGTGCGGAAGGCTGTCGCCGCACTGAAGGTCGGCTTGCCGCGGAAGGGCGGCGCCGTAAAGAGGGGCGGCCCCGGACGGAAGGCCGAATCCGTCATACGGGCCGGCGCCGGACGAAAGGCCGGCTTCCCGAATGCGGACGGTAGCTCCTACGGTGGTGCTATCGACAACGAGGACGGCGACGTCACTGTGAACGGCGGCACCCTCAGCGGCAACTTCGCCGATGATGAGGGCGGCGCGATTTACAACGATGCCTCGCTTACGGTTAACGGTGCCAGCTTCACCGGCAACGGCTCCGACTATGGCGGCGCTATCGCCAACGAGGATGACGCGGCGGTGACCAGCGCCACCTTCACCGGAAACGAGGCCCAGTACGGCGGCGCCATCGCCAATGATGACTACGCGACGGTGGACAGGTCCGACTACACGAAGAACGCCGCCGAGTACGGCGGCGGCCTCTACAACGACGAAGACTCTTACCTGGCGGTAACCGGGAGCGGCTTCTACCAGAACGAGGCCGCGGCCGGCGGCGGCATCGACAACGCTGGCTGCGATTGCGACTGCGACGACAGCGACCTGCTGGTGACCGGCGGCGCCTTCACCGGCAACGCCGCCGAGTATGTCGGCGGCGGCATCTACAACAACGATGACGCGACGGTGAGCGATGTCACCTTCCGCCTGAACACGGCCCCGTGGGGCGGCGGCATCTACATCGATGATGAAACCGGGGACACCACCTTCGCCTTGACTGGCGGTACCTTCACCGGCAACACGGCCCCGCTTGCCGGCGGCGCCATCTTCAATAACAACGACTCGTCGGTGGACGGCGCCACCTTCCTCCTGAACACGGCCGAATGGGGCGGCGCCATCTATAACTGGCACGATAACACGCTTACTTTCACGGACAGCCAGATCACCCGCAATACGGCAACTGGCGGAGGCGGCGGCATCTACAACCAAGACGACGGCACCGTCACGCTGACCACCACCTCCGTGGTCAGCAACAATCCCGACAACTGCGAGCCCCTGAACACGATCTCTGACTGCACTGACTGAATCCGGGCCAGCCGGCCGGCCACGGCGGATGCGGCTGGCAGGGTAGCGAGACGCAACGGAACCCCGCGGGCGGCGCCGACGAAGATCTGCGCTTCCCCGGGGTTCCGCTGCGTTCGGGTCATATTGCCTGGCTAACAGCGCGATTTAGATAAATGCGACTCACGTTATTTCCAAGGACATTACCGGGTAAATTGGTTCCAGGCTCTGGCCACATTATTATTCCGATCACGGCGAGATAATGTGCAGCTCGTATTGATACGGCCAGGGGTATGCTGTCGCCTTGTCAGATCGAGATACGGCCGCATTGCGCCGGTTCGATCAGGAGCCGTCGGCTGGCCGCCTGCGCGTTTGAGGAATCGTTAGAACGGCGCTGCGCGGAGCCGGGCATGGGCTGAGTTCATATAGGGAGTGGAAGTAAATGCATCTAAAGTTCGCGAAAACCGCGGCAAGGACCGTGGCTGTCGGCGCGCTGGCTGTCGGCGCAGGCGTGGGCGCTGCCCAGACGGCCCTGGCCGCCCCGGTGTCCGGTGCCGTTGACGTGTCGTGCAGCGCCGCCGCGCTGGCCAGCGACATCAGCGGCAACACGGGCGGCGAGACGCTGAGCCTGGCGAAATTCTGCGTCTACCAGCTGCCCGCAGCACTGCCCCACATCACCGAGGACCTCACCATCGACGGGGGCACCATCGAGCGGAGTTACGCCACCGGTACCCCGGACTTCAGCCTCCTCAAGGTAAAGGCGGACGCGAGCCTCGTCCTCAACGATGTGAACCTCCGCAACGGCGGAGGCGCAGACACAGAATATGGCGGAGCTATCGACAACGAGGACGGCTCCGTTACTGTGAACGGCGGCACTCTCAGCGACAACGTCTCGTATTACGAGGGCGGCGCCATTTCCAACGAGGCTAGCCTGACGGTGAACGGTGCCAGCCTCACCGGCGGCAGCTCCGAATATGGCGGCGCCATCTACAACGAGGACGATGGCAGCGTGACGGTGACCGGCAGCGCCTTCAGCGGGAACAGCGCCACCGACCGCGGCGGCGCGATCTACAACGACAGCGACATGACGGTGGCTCATTCCAGCTTCACGGGGAACGCCGCCGGCGACCAAGGCGGCGGCGGCGTCTTCAATGGCGAAGACGCTGACTTGACAGTGACCGGGAGTGGCTTCGACCAGAACCAGGCGGCAAATGGCGGCGGAATCGCCAGCGAAGGTGACCTGACGCTGACCGGTGGCGGTTTCATCGGCAACGCCGCCGAAGATGGCGGCGGCGGCGGCATCACCAATAGTGGCCAGGCGACGGTGAACGGCGCCACCTTCCGGCAGAACACGGCCTCATTGAACGGCGGCGGCATCGCCAATAAGCTTAACCTGACAGTGGACGGCGGTACCTTCACCAGCGACACGGCCGCATCTGACGGCGGCGGCCTCTACAACGACGGTGTCGCGGCGGTGGCCGGTGCCACTTTCCGCCAGAGCCATGCGGAATACGGCGGCGGCATCTACAGCGACTATCAGGCGGCAGTCACTGACAGCCTGATCGTCGGCAATACGGCAACCAGCGGCGGCGGCGGCATCTACAGCGACGACGACGGCACCGTGACGCTGACGAACTCGTCCGTCATGGGCAACCATCCCGACAACTGCGAGCCGCTGAACTCGATCTCTGGCTGCACCGACTGAGTCCTCGCCGGCCGGCCGGCGGATGACGTGGGGCCGGAGTGCGCCGAAGTATGATTCGGGTGCACCCGGCAGCCGGCATCATAAGGGCTGCTCCGCGCGTGCCGGGAGGAGACCATGTTGTGCCGCAGCCTGCGTTAGTTGAGCCGCTGCGCCGGTGGGACCCGGAGCAGGTCGGCGGCTACGTCCTCATTGGCCGGCTGGGCGCCGGCGCGATGGGCAGGGTCTATCTCGGCAGGTCAGCCGCAGGGCGCCTCGTCGCGATCAAGACAATCAAGGTCGAGCTTGCCGAGGAGCCCGATTTCCGCAACCGCTTCGCCCAGGAGGTGGCCGCGGCCAGGCGGGTCAGCGGGGCCTTCACCGCAGCGGTCGTTGCCGCCGACCCTGAGGCCGACGTGCCCTGGCTGGCGACCGCCTACGTGCCCGCACCGTCGCTGAGCACCCTGGTGCGCGCCTGCGGCCCGCTGCCCGTGCCGGCGGTCCGCTGGCTGGCGGCCGGCTGTGCCGAGGCGCTGGAGTCGATCCACAACGCCGGGCTGGTGCACAGGGACCTGAAGCCATCCAACGTCCTGGTCTCGCTGGACGGGCCGCGGGTGATCGACTTCGGCGTGGCCAGGGCAGCAGAGCGGATCCAGCTCACGGTCACCCGCGGCGCCGTGGGCACCCCGGCATATATGGCGCCTGAGCAGGCGCGGGACACCCGGCAGGCCACGATGGCCAGCGACGTCTACTCCCTCGGCGCCGCGATGCTGTTCGCCGCCACCGGCCACGGCCCTTACCAGGGCGAGACAGTCATGGACGTGCTGGTCCGGCTCGCGACTGAGGCACCGGATCTGACCGGGCTGCCCGGTAGCCTGGCCGAGATCGTGCTGGCATGCCTGGAGCGCGATCCCCGCGGTCGGCCCAGTTCGGCGGCGGTCCTCGCCGATATGGCGCCGTTCATCAGCCTCGGCGCGGACGGCAGTGACGCCAGCGCCGCTTCGCTGCCCGGTACCGCGGTGGGCCTGATAGCGGGGTACGGCCGGGACCCGGGTATGGCGCCCGAAGCGAGCGCGGAGACCGGCGCGGACGCGACGTTCGGATCGCAGCCAGCGTTAGGCGCGCCAGGGCCGCCCCCGGTCCGCCGCAGGGCGCTGCAGGGACTGGCCGGATCGCGCCTTGGGCACCAGCGCGAGGCAGGCGCCGTCGGCATGACCAGGCCAGCGAAGCCGCGCTGGCGCCGGCCGCTGCTTATCTTCGCGTCGGCCGTGGCGGCGGCGGCCGTCCTGATGACATCGGGCGCGGTCATCGGCACCTCCATCGCCGGAAGCAGCCCGCTGCCGCCGCCCCTGCCGCTGCCGCCGCCGTCGTCCGCCGCGCTCTCGGCATTGCCCCGCGGCCGGCCGGGGATCATCATGAACCAGACGGCAGGTGACAGCCGGACGGTGTTCGTGGTGATCGGCCGGGGATGGAAGCCGGGCAGCATCGTGACGGTGGCGCTGGCCGGAGTGCGCGCCTCGCCCGAGCACCCTGTCGTGGACAGCGCGGGCACCTTCAATTACGCCATCAACCAGAATCACGAGTTCTTCCGCGGCGGGCTCCCGCCGCGAAGCTACCGCGTGCTGGCCATGGCCTCCGGCGGCGCGATGGCAACGGCCAGCTTCACCGTGAACCGCGGCTAGCCGCAGCCCTTCACGTCACCTGCGTCCACCAGAGATCCTCCTGCCGGGAGCACCAGGCCGGGTCGCTGAGCAGGGCGAGGTCACCGGCGGCGATGGTCCCGTTCTCGATCAGCACTCCGACCGCGACCTCGTCGGACAGCCGGATGCCGGGACGTACCAGGCCACGGTCGATGATCTTGCGGCGCAGCACCTTGAGATGCTCTCCCACCCGCGCGGACAGCCGGTCGCGGAAGGCCGGGTCACTGTCGAAGCGCTCGATCTCGTGGTGGGCGTCGGTAGCCTCGAGCGCGGCGCGGGCGATCTCGGGCGTCCGCGGCAGCGGCGTGCTGCGCGCCGGATCGATCAGCCAGGGCTGGCACCACATCAGGGCCACCAGGAAAAGCTTGGTGTTCGGGTCAAGGTAGAGCGGTAGCAGGGTCTGATCGCCGTCCGCCCGCAGGCGCGGGCCGTCCCCGTCAGCGCCGCTCAGCGCGACAGTGCCGGAGACGACGACCAGGCGCACTGACTGGCCTTCGTCGAGCATCGCGCGGGATCCGATCAGCGCAGTTCCCTGGCGCACGAACCACCCCGCCGACGGCTCGCCATCCTCGTCCATCCGCGGCAGCCGGATCCGGTATCCGTCACCCTCGGCGTACAGCGCATGCGTATAACTGATGTTGGCCACCCAGGCGCCCCCGGCCACTGCGCTGATGACGCCGGCCCGCCTGGACAGCCCGCGCCCTGCCGGGATCACCAGGTCCGCGTCGGCTCCCCGGCCGAACACCAGCCGGGTGCCCTCGGGAATCCGGATCACGCGCCCGCCCGGCGTGGTGACATGCGCTGTCGCCGGGATCGAATCGAGCACCATCACCGTCCTGCCGTGCCGCCCTTGCCGTCCGGCCGTGTCACCGTCCCGGCCGTCTTTTGCGGGCCGGCGGGCCATGCGCATGCGGTAGCGCGGAGTCTAGGGCCGCAGCTGCCGTTCGCGCATCCCCGAGTTCGGGGATGGCCCGGCTGGCCGGTTCGCGGTTGGCTTTGGCTAGCCGGGGCGAGGCGGTGCCGCGTGGGGGGAAGGCGCCCGCGCAGGTGGCCGTTCGTGTCATCGCTCGCCTGCGACGGCACGGACCAGTGAGTCCGCGCTACGGGATAGCTTCCCGGAACGCGGAGTCGTGGGGGGACCTTGTGGGTCTTGCGTTGTCCGCCTCGCCCCGGCCCGCGCTAGAGCCCGCTGACGTTGACCACGATGGCTTCCTGCGTGGAACGGGCGATCACCACGACCGCCGCCAGATCCGGCGAGCGGTTCTCCTCCCGGTGCGGGACATGCGGCGGCACCCAGACGTAGTCGCCGGGCTGCGGCTCAAGCCGGATGACCTCGCCGGACACCGGGTCTCGGTACACGAAGACCGGCGTGCCCGACACCACGAAAATCCCGGTCTCGGACTCGCCGTGGTGATGGTCACCGGACGACACGCCGGCCGGCAGCACGGTCCGCCCCATCCAGAGCGACTGGGCGCCCACCAGGTCGCCGGAAATCGCGGCCGCCCGGACCATGCCGCTGGTCTGCGCAGTCGCACCGGACAGCTCATCAGACCTGATCAGCCGCAGGCTCGCGGCCGGCCCGGCCGCGCCGCCGCTGGTCATTAGCTCCCNNGCGCAGCGCACCTCGGTGCGGACGCCGCCGAGCGAGCGGTCCTCGAGCAGCACCACCGCGTCGTCATCGGTCGGCTGGTAGAAGCTCGGCCAGCCGCAGTGCGACTCGAACTTCTCCCCGGACCTGAACAGCTCGGCGCCGCAGGCCCGGCAGCGGTAGACGCCCTCGGTCTTGGTGTCGGTGTACTCACCGGTGAACGCAGCCTCGGTGCCCGCCTGCCGCAGTACGCGGTACTCCTCCGGGGTCAGCCGCTCGCGCCATTCCTTGTCTGTCAGCTGGACATTCTCCATGCAACTGAGAATACCCGGACCACCCCATTTCACAGGCTGACGTCGTACTGGGGTTCGCCCGCGGCAGCCGTGCGCAGCTCGGCCTTCGCCACCTGCCCGGCGGCCTGCACGTCCGGCAGCACGGCGGCGAGCGCCTCGAGGTCGGCGGCGGCGGCCGACACCGTAAGCTCGCTGACCGTCGCCCGCATGGACAGCCGGGCAGCCGACTTGGCCGCCCGGATCGCCGCGATCGCCCCGGAGGCGGCCGCCAGCATCCGGCCCTGGGCGCCATCAGCCACGGTGACCCCGACCCCCCCGGGCGCGGCCCCGCCGGGGCACGCGGCCGCCGGGAACTCTGCCGGGTCCGGCCACGGCGCGCGGTGCACCGAGCCTTCCTGCCACCACGACCACACCTCCTCGGTGACGAACGGCAGGAACGGCGCGAACAGCCGCAGCATTGCCGACAGCGCCAGCCGCAGCGCCGCGATGGCCGACCCGGCTCCCGCGGGGCCATGGGCGCCGTAGGCGCGGGACTTGACCAGCTCGACGTAGTCGTTGCAGAAGAACCAGAAGAACTGCTCGGTGAGCTCCAGCGCCCGCGCGTGCTCGTAAGCCTCGAACGCCTCGGTGCACTGCCGCGCCACTGCCGCGAGCCTGCCCAGCATGGCCAGGTCCAGTGGCTGCGTAACGGCGGTGTGAGATGAGCCAGCCGCCGCTGGGCCAGCTTCCGATGTGCCAGTCGCCGCCGGGCCGGCTTCCGCTGTGCCAGTCCCGGCCGGGCCGGCTGCCGCCTGCTGGGGGAGCGCCGCCAGCACGAACCTGCTGACGTTCAGGATCTTGATCGCCAGCCGCCGGCCGATCTTGAGCTGGCCGGGATCGAAGGCGGTGTCGGTGCCAAGCCGGGCGCTGCCGGCCCAGTAGCGGACCGCGTCCGAGCCGTACTCGTCCAGCATGTCCACGGGGGTGACCACGTTGCCCTTGGACTTGGACATCTTCTTGCGGTCCGGATCGAGAATCCAGCCCGAGATCGCCGCGTGCCGCCAGGGCAGCTGGCCTTCCTCGGCATGCGAGCGGAGCACCGCGTAGAACAGCCAGGTACGGATGATCTCATGAGCCTGCGGCCGCAGGTCCATCGGGAACACCCGCCGGAACAGGTCATCGTCGGTGCTCCAGCCGCCGGCGATCTGCGGGCTGAGCGAGGACGTGGCCCAGGTGTCCATCACGTCCGGATCGCCGGCGAACCCGCCGGGCTGGCCGCGCTGGTGCTCCGCGTACCCGGGCGGCGCGTCCGCTGCCGGGTCGACGGGCAGCGCCGCGTCGGGCGCCGCGATCGGGACGTCGTGGCGCGGCTGGCCGGCCGCGTCCAGCGGGTACCAGACCGGGATCGGCACCCCGAAGTAACGCTGACGGCTGATCAGCCAGTCGCCCGCCAGGCCATTGACCCAGTTCTCGTAGCGGGTGCGCATGTGCGCCGGGTGCCAGGCGAGTTCCCGCCCGCGGGCCAGCAGCGCGGCGCGCAGACGCGCGTCCCTGCCGCCGTTCCTGATGTACCACTGCCGGGAGGTCACGATCTCCAGCGGCACGTCGCCCTTCTCGTAGAACTTCACCGCGTGCTCCACCGGCTCGGGATCGCCGCGCAGGTACCCCGACTCGCTCAGCATCCCGGCCATCCGCTGCCTGGCCGCCTTCGCCGTCAGGCCGGCCAGCTGCTGGTAGGCGGCACGTCCCCCGGTGCTGTCGATCCCGGGCGGCGGCCCGGGCAGCAGCCTGCCGTCGCGGCCGATCACTGGCCTGGTCGCCAGCTGCAGGTCGCGCCACCAGGTCACGTCGGTCGTGTCCCCGAAGGTGCACACCATCGCGATCCCGGTGCCCTTCCCGGGCTCGGCCAGCCGGTGCGCGAGGACCGGCACCGCCACGCCGAACACCGGCGTGCGGACCGTGCCGCCGATCAGATCGGCGTACCGTTCGTCGTCCGGGTGCGCGACCAGCGCCACGCAGCCGGGCAGCAGCTCGGGCCGGGTGGTCGCCACCGGCACTTCCGCGCGGCGCGGGCCGCCGCCCGGAGCGGAACCGCCGCTGACGACCGGGAACGCTATCCGGAAATACGCAGCCCTGACCGGCCGGTCCTCCAGTTCAGCCTGCGCGACGGCCGTGCGGAACGTGACGTCCCACAGGGATGGTCCCTCGGCCAGGTACGCCTCGCCGCGGGCAAGGTTGCGCAGGAAACCGCGTTGCGCCACGGCCTGCGACCGCTGGTCGATGGTCCGGTACTTCGTGCTCCAGTCGACCGACAGGCCCAGCTGCCGCCAGGCCCGCTCATAGGACCGCTCGTCCAGCTCCGTCAGCTGCTCGCAGAGTGCCACGAAGTTGCGCCGCGGCACCGGGATCTGCTGGCCGGCCGAGGCGCGCGCCTTCGCCGCGGCCTGTCCTTGCGGCGGGGCGGGCGGCTCGAACTCAGGGTCGTAGGGCAGCGACGGATCGCACCGGACCCCGAAGTAGTTCTGCACGCGGCGTTCGGTCGGCAGCCCGTTGTCGTCCCACCCGATCGGGTAGAAGACTTCCTTGCCGCGCATCCGCTGGAACCGCGCGATAATGTCCGTGTGCGTAAACGAGAAGACGTGCCCGAGGTGCAGGGACCCGCTGACGGTTAGCGGGGGAGTGTCGATGGCATAGACGCCATCGCGGCTCGTCGTCCGGTCAAAGTTGTACTACCCGCACCTTTTCCCACTGGCGCGACCACTTCTCTTCGATGCCGTCAAGCGTGGGCTTGGACGGCACGTCGCTGGGGCGGAAGTCAGTACTCATGCCCGGAATGGTAGCGCGTCGTGACGGCCCGCGGTCAACTTGATAATGTCCCGAGCACGCCGCAAGCGGTGCCCTCAAGCCCCAGCCATCAAGGCCCAGCCATCAAGCCCAGCCATCAAGCCAGCAGGAGACTCACGTTGCCCGCGGGAAGCCAGCCTGCCGAACCCGCGGGCCCCCAGCCTGCCGAGCCCGCGGGAAGCCAGCCTGCCGAGGCCGCGGGAAGCCAGCCTGCCGAGCCAGCCTCCGGCGGATATCGCCTGAGCCTCCGGGCGGACTGCGCGCGCTGCTTCGCGCTGTGCTGCGTCGCGCCGGCATTCGCCGCCTCGGCGGATTTCGCCATCGACAAGGCCGCCGGACAGGCATGCCCGAACCTGAAACCGGACTTCCGGTGCTCCATTCACGACCACCTCAGGCCGCAGGGCTTCCCGGGCTGCACGGTCTATGACTGCTTCGGCGCAGGGCAGAAGGTCGCCCAGGTCACGTTCGGCGGACAGGACTGGCGGCGGGTACCGGGGATCGCGGCGCAGATGTTCGGTGCGTTCACGATCATGCGGCAGCTCCACGAGCTGCTCTGGTATCTGAGTGAGGCACTGACGCTGCCGCCTGCCCGCCCGCTTTACGGCGAGCTCAGGCGCGCGCTCCAGGAGACCGAGCGCCTCACTCACGGCAGTCCCGAGGCGCTGGCGGAGCTGGACGTCGGCGCGTGCCGGCAAGGCGTCAACGCCTTGCTGCTACGCGCGAGCGAACTAGCGCGCGCCGGAGCCCGGCACCGGGCAGCCGACCTCGGGGACGCCGACCTCGGGGGCGCTGATCTCGGGGNNCTCGGGGGCGCTGACCTGAGGGGCGCTGACCTGATCGGAAAGGACCTTCGGAGTGCCGACCTGACCGGCGCCAGCCTGCGCGGCGCGCACCTCATCGGTGCTGACCTTATCGGTGCTGACCTGAGCGGTGCCGACTTCACCGGGGCTGACCTCAGAGGCGCCGATCTCAGCGGTGCCGACCTCTCCGGGAGCATCTTTCTCACTCAGTCTCAGCTCGACGCGGCGAAGGGCGATCCCGGCACCAGACTGCCACCCCAGCTCACCAGGCCAGCGCACTGGCCGCGCTCGGCGGCGCTCGGCGGCGCATGCCGGGTAACGAACGGTGGCCGTGCGCCCGATATTTAGTGAGCCCGGCAGGCCCGGCGGGGAAGCATCGCACGGTCAGGCCGCCGCGGGCGGCAGTGGCGCCGGGATGCAACCTGTCATCGCTGGCAGCGTCATAGGGAGTGCGGCGCAGCGGTCATGGCGGCGCGGCGGT
>PMSW01000108.1 GCA_003168215.1 Actinomycetota bacterium | reverse complement strand
GGGGGACCTGGCAGCGGGCCTTGCCGAGGTGGTGCATGTCCTGGGGCTGGCACAGGTGCCTGGCGAGGCGGCCAGCGATCGGGGCCTGCGCTGGTACCGGGGTGAGCCGCTCGCGACTATGGACGTGGTGGCCAGGCAGAACATTGAGCGTTGCCGGGCATTGGGTGACTTCGCGTTCGGCCTTGACGCCGCCGGACGGTTGCGGGACGAAGCTATGAGGCTGCCCGGGGCGAAGGACCGGCCGGCGCCATGGTGGTACCACGGCGGCCTGGCCGCGGAGAATCTGCTGGTGCGGGACGGGGGGCTGGCGGCGGTACTGGACTTTGGCGGACTGTCGGCCGGGGACCCCGCCGTCGACCTGGCGGTGGCCTGGGAGGTCCTCGATCCGCCTGCCAGGGAGATCTTCCGGAGCCAGCTCTGAGTTGACGACGCGACCTGGCTGCGAGGCCGGGCCTGGGCTCTGTCCATCGCGTTGATGATCTGGTACTACGGGACGACCATGCCGCAGCGAAGATCCAGCCGCGTTGCCGTGGGCCGCAACGTTCTGGCCGACGCCGGCTGTCCCCTATGACACGGGCTTCCCCGGCGCGGGAAACTGCCGAAACCTGCACTCCGAGTTCCGCCGCAGAGCAGCGCCCTCATCGGCAGATCCGGATCACCGGGATAACCCAGATGAGGGCATCCGCTCATCGAGGAGCCGGGCGTCGGTCAGCGGTGTGGGCACCGGGCGTGACCGCTCGGGCTGTTTCGCTGGCGGCCAGGCTGCCGCGTCGGCGGCCACGCCGCCGTGGACGACATCGCGCCATCGTGAAGAACGCCGCCAGCCCCGTCCGTGATCATGGTGATCCGCGCGCCATTGCGGCAATCCCCGTCTGCCGGCATGCGATCGGCGACAGGAGAGGCGCATTTCAAGATCGTTCAGCTTCGCCATCTGCCGCTATAGACTCCATGATCCAGAAGGCCATACGTCACACTAACGGTCCTACCCTGCAGGAGTTGAACCAGGCGTGGCTGTCACGCCGGGTGAGAGGTCTCGGCAGCGGAACTCGCAGGAAGTGTCGCCTGCCGAATCGGCGCGTTTGGCTAGCGGATTGGCTAGCTGTGGCGGACGGCCAGATCCGTCATTTCTGGGCGGCCTGAAAGCAGTCGCTGATGGCGGGGATCGGGCCTGCCGGTGGAACGTGAGCTTAGGGCTGGCGGCGGGATCGCGGTGGTGGCGACGCGGTCAGATCCGCTGGCAGAAGTCGTTTTGTGCGGGCATGTTACGCCCGTGCCAGTAGCCTTTTCACGGCTGCCGTGCCGGCAATGGCCTGGTCGTGGTCGGGTGACTGCGGGATGAGGTTGAATTCGGTGCAGCCAGCATCGAGGTAGGGCGCGAGGAACTCGGCGACGTCGTCGGCGGTGCCGTAGGGGCAGTAGCGCTCGAAGCGCTCGAATGGGAGCTGGTAGAAGGCTTGCATCGCCGGCGCAAGGCAGTTGCGGGCGGCCTCTTTCGAGTCCGCGAGCCCGCACCAGACCTGCATGCCGTGACGGGTCGGCGGGCCGGGCCGGCCCGTGCGGCCGGCCTCTTGTGCTGCCATCTCTACGGCGTCGGCAAAACGCCGGGGCGAGTTCCAGATGCCCAGCCAGCCATCGCCGAGCCTGCCCGCGCGCCTGATCGCCGCGTCTGAGCGGCCGCCGACGATGATGGGAATCGCCGCGGGCGGCGCGGGGGTGATGACCGCTTCGTCAAGGTCGAAGAACTTGCCGTGGAAGGTGCTCGGCGTACCTGTCAGGAGCTGGCGCAGGACTGTGAGGCATTCGTTCATCCGCAGGCCCCGGGTCGCTGGGTCCACCCCGCAGATCGAGACTTCGTGGCGATCCTCGCCGCCGACCCCGACGCCGAAGATGAGCCGCCCGGGAGCGAGCCGGTCGATGTCTGCGAGCTGGCGGGCCACATGGACGGGATGGCGTAGCGGCAGCAGATACACGCCGCTGTAGATGGGCAGCGTGGGATGGAGCAGCGCCAGCGCGGTGGCTTGCACGAGCCCGTCGAATCCCGTGCCCGCGAAACTTACGTGGTCTCCGCAGCAGACATGGTCGATGCCCGCCTCGCCGGCCTGCGCCAGGAATGCCCCGGCCGTCTCCGGACCTTGCTCCAGCAGGGCGAAGGGCGGGAACATGCCGACCCGGGCCGATGCAGCCCCGCCGTCTCTTGCGGCCGCTAGCCCCGTCGTCAGGCTGGTCACTGCCCTGCTGGTCATGTCGTCTTCTCTCCTTCGCTGGCGGCTTCCTGGCGATTGCCAGCCTGCTTGCGGTCCGTGCTGGCTGTCAGCTGGTAGCCAGCATCAGCCGGGCACGCCCCGGGAAGCATGATTCTGTCAGCGCTGCCTCGATGTGCCTATCGGGTAGACCTCCGCCATCGGAATGGTTCCGCCGAGGACACCGAACACCTGACGGGTCAGCTCGGGCTGTCCTGCGGCTTTGTGGTAGAACGCCTCGAGCCTGGGCGACAGCGGCGCGAGCCTGGCCGTGGCCAGGGCGAGGTCGAAGCCATTGGCGGTCAGGGCGTCTCGCCGGTGCTGGTAGTCGGCTACGGCGTCGTCCATGGGCTGGTGCCCGGCCAGGCCGTCGTGGATGGCGCCGGCCAGCAGTTCGGCGGTGAGGAAGGCGTCGGAGATGCCCATGCCGGTCGAGGGGTCTTTGTGGTGGCCGGCGTCGCCGGCTAGCGCCCACCCCGGGCCGGCCGACGCCCGGTACAAATTGGGCAGGTCGCCGGTGCCGGCCAGGCGCCCTTCGCGGCGGCCGGATGCGACGGTCTCGCGCAGCCCCGGAACTAGCTCGAGGGCGGAATGGAAGTTGGCTGCCACGTCCTTGCGGACCCGGCCGAATTCCTGACGGGGCCAGGCGACATAGATGCAAGTCAGGTCGTCATTGGTGGGCCAGACCAGGATCAGCCGCCCGGGGCGGGCATGGAAGGACGCGCCCAGATGGGCGATCCCGCTCCAGTAGGAGTAGTAGACGGCCGTCAGCGCCGGGTACTCCCGGTAAGGGCGGGCGGCGACCCTTCGCGCGACCGTCGAGTGCAGGCCATCCGCGCCCACGACAACCCGGGCCCGCAACGCCGATTCCGCGGACCCCCGGCGATGGCCCCGCACGCCTGTCACCCGGCCCTCGGACCACAGCAGGTCACCGACCACCAGGCCCTCGATCAGCTCGGCGCCGGACTCTTCGGCGGCCTCGGCTAGCAGCGCGTCGAGTACCGTACGCCGCGGGCAGTACGTGTCGGCCACGCCGGCCACGGCCGGCCCGATGCCGGACATCTGCGCCGGCCCGACATCAAAGGTGATCTCCCGGATGGGCGCGCAGCCACGGGCCTGCAGCCGGCCGAGCAATCCCCAGGCCCCCAGCCGGGCCGCGCCGCGCTGCCACAGGAAATGCGTGGACATGGTGTCGCTCGGGAACGACGCCCGGTCGACCAGGGCGACCCGGTGCCCGGCGCGCGCCAGCAGCATGGCCAGCGGCGCCCCCGCGCACCGGGCGCCAGCAACGATCACGTCGTACATCGCGGCCCCGGACGACGAGGGACTGGTGACGGCTAGCCGACGGGCTGGCCGGCGGCGAGGGCCTTGACGTCCGCGGTGCTCAGCGGGTTGCCGGCGATGCCCCAGTCGCCGCTCTTCACTTCCTCGACGACAACCCAGGTGACCGGGCGCATGTTCTCCCCCTCGATGCTGACCATCGTGTCGGTCAGCTGGCGCACCATGTCCTGCTTCTGCTCGGGGGAGAAGACCCCCTCGATGACCTTGACGTTGACGAACGGCATAACCCGCTCCTTCCCGGAAAGCCGGCTCAGATGCCGACCGTGAAAAACTAGGCTAGCACGACCGTTCGTGCTATACAATGGGCTCATGCCACGACACAGCACCAGCCAGGGAGCCACAACGAGGGCCGCGATCCTGCGCACCGCCGCCGACCTGTCCTCCGTCGACGGGCTGGACGGCCTCAGCATCGGGCGGCTGGCCACCGAGCTGACCATGAGCAAAAGCGGGCTGTTCGCCCACTTCGGCTCCAAGGAAGACCTGCAGCTGGCCACGATCGAGGAGGCCCGGCAGCGCTACACCCGCGAGGTCATCGCTCCGGCCCATGCCGCGGGCTCCGGCATCAAACGGCTGAACGCGCTGTGCGAGTCATTCCTGTCCTACATCGAGCGCGCTGTGTTCCCCGGGGGATGCTTCTTCGCCTCCGCCATGGCCGAGTTTGACAGCAAGGCACCAGGCCCCGTCCGCGACCGCATAGCCCAGTGCCAGGACCAGTGGATGAACACTCTCGAGCGCGCCGCCCGGGACGCCCAGGCAAACGGAGAGTTGCGGGCCGGCAGCGATCCGCGGCAGCTCGCCTTCGAGCTGGAGGCAGCCCTGCTGTCGGCGAACTGGTACTTCCACCTCTTCACAGATGCGACCTACCTCAACCGGGCCCGCCGCGCCGTCCGTGCCCGCCTTGCCAGCGAAGCCACTCCCGCAGGCCTGCGCACGCTGCCGTCCGACCCGCAAGACGGGTGAGAACACGACCAGCAAACGCACCATGCTCGCGCCCGCGAGGGGGACAGAATTCCTGATATGGACGGTCCCCGCAGGATCGGCGCCACGCTCGGACCCGCTCATGAGGCGGAAATGTGCCCCGTCCAGCTGATGGCTGATCACGCAGCGTGAGACGCTGCGTTCAGCTTGCCGTGCAGCTAGCTGTGCGCGATCTGGCGGCAGCCTGCGTGCTGTCCGGGCCGCTGGCCGCTGCCGCACGGCGGAACGAGGCGGCCGACGGATTTAGGCCGGTGGCTTGCTGGCCGCAACCAGGGTCAGGTGGTGGCCCGGTATGCCATACCAGGTCCGCCAGTCGAGCTGCTGCACGGTGACGCCGGCGTATCCGGCATCCTTCAGTACCGCGGCGTACTGGTCCGCGCCTTCGTCAACGATGCGCATCCGGCCGCCCGGACGCAGTACCCGCATGGCCTCTTGCAGTGCCAGCCCGCGCCCCTGAGCAACGGGGATGTTGTGGATCGTCAGGCTGCTCACCACCACGTCGAACGACGCGGAGGGGAACGGCAGATCACGAGCGTCGGCATCAACGATGTCGACGCGCTCGCTTACTCCCTCTGCCGCCGCGTTGCGCTCGGCGGCGGCGCGGCTATTGCCGCTCTGATCACGGCGCCGCCACAGATCCGCTCCCACCGCCCGGCCGCCAGGAAACCGGCGGGCCGCCAGCATCAGTACCGCGCCGCGGCCGCATCCCACGTCCAGGACATGCTCGTCACCCCGCAGGCTCAGTTCGTCCAGCACCTGCGCCCAGACTGAGAGCTTGCCGCGCCCGGTGAAGTAGAGGTAACTCGCGGCCGACCCCGCCACCGCCGCGCCGGCGACGCCGGCCAGTGCGGCCAGACCAGGCCGGAGATGCCGTGCCGCCCAGACCCCGGTAGCCGCGGCCCCGGCCAGGACCAGCGCAAAGACCGAGACGCCGATAAGGCCGCCGTCAATGCCATACCTGCCCCGCCCGCCAGCAACACCAGCGTGATCCCCTGCCGCGACATCCTCCATCGGCTCCACCCCAAGCAGTCTGCCAGCAGGACGCGGTTCTGGCCGGGCGGAGCTCGCTAACTAACCCCCGAACCCCCTCACCACAGAGCTATCCATCTGGATGCCCGACATCCAGCGACTTCGAGCCATCCGAGCCGCGCCGAACGGCGGCTCGGCGGGCGTTATCCCTGGCCTCGCCGTCGCTCAGCGTGATCCTGTCGACCGATGTAGCCCGATGCCCGCGGCTGACTCGGCGCTATGGGACCGGCCCGGAAGTCGCCGCCGGGCCCGGTGCCCGTCGACTATGCGAGGGAGCGTCCCGGTCGCAGGTGGCCAGGTCCTGCCTGACCTGACACGCGCCGTATGGGCATGACAGTGCGTTCGGTTGGAGGGCCGTGTGCAGGTTAATTCGATCCGGACAGGGCCTCGATAGGTGCGATGGTCACCAGGTCCTTCACGGCATGGGCGAGTTGCCGATCGAGCGTGATGAAGGCGTCGGCCTGGAGCTGGGTCAGGGCAACGTACTCGGCGTCAAACGTGTCAGGCCATCCAAGCTGGCTGGCGATCTTCCATGCGACGTTCTGCAGGACGCGGTCTCCCAGCAGCCGAATCCGTAGTCCGCGCATGTAGCTGAGCCGTCGCTCGGCATCTCTTTTCTCCATCTCGCCGCGGCGGACTGCCTGGTAGAGGAGCGACAGCAGCTGCGAGCGAAGGAGCGTCGGGGCCAGGACCTGATGTACTCCGGGGATCACGGCCTCAGCGTGAGCCAGCTGAATCGCGACGTCCGGACCGATCACGTACCTGGTCATGAGAAGGGCCATCCTTTCTGCCGCTGCGCAGCGCAAGCGCCTGCCTGAGCGTACGGCGAGGTTAATCCCGCCTCATCAGCAAGTTCGCCGATCTGCATGCCGCACCAGGAGCGGCAGATCCGGACAGTGCCGGTGTCGGGAAGGTACGTATGTTCATGCAGGCCGACCTGCCCGTCACCGAACGGGTACCAAGGTAAACGGCTCGGCATGGCCGGCATTCGGTAAGGTGCCGCACTGATGATTACCGGCGCGTAGCGGAGGATGTCTGGATGCTGGTGGTCGATGATCTGGGCGAGGCCACCGTCGAGCGCGCTGCTGCGCTGGTAGCTCGCGAGCACGCCGCGGCCCGCCAGGTGCGGCCGGAGTTGCCGGCCCGATTCGGCACTGTCGGCGTCTGCGCGGCCGCGCTCCAGCGGCTGCGGGACAGCGGCCATGGCGGCCTGGTCGCGACCGACAACGGGCGCACGGTCGCCGTCATGACCGCGGCCGTGCGCCAGCACCCTGCGGGCGGCAAGTATGCCCGCCTGCCGGCCGAAGGCTTCGCCGTCGACCCGGACCTCGCCGATCCGACCGGGATCCTCGCCGTCACATTCGGGGACCTCGTCTCGCCGCTGATCGCCGGCGGTGTGCTGCGCTACTACCTTCTCCACACCGCGCTGCCCCGCCTGACCGAAGCGCTATCGAACCTCGGGTTCGGACGCAGCAGCGCCTATGGCGTCGCGCCCGCCGCGGCGCGGCGCCGCTCCTCAGCCGTGGCCGTGCGGATCGCCGGGGCAGCGGACCTCGGCACCGTCGCACGCCTCGCGCTGGTCGAGATACAGCACCGTTCCGCGGCACCGATGTTCGCACCACCGCACGCTCCGCCCCTCGCCGACCTGATCGCCGGGCACCGCGCCTTGCACGAGGGCGGCGCCGTCCACCTCCTCGCCGCCCTTGACGGCCGCGACGTCGGCCTGCTCACCATCGAGCTGACCTCACCGGTACCGCGGCTGTGCCCCGACGGCCAGCCCTACATCGGCCCTACCGCCACCCTGCCCGGCGCGCGCGGGCGAGGCGTCGGGCACGCGCTCGTCGACGCCGCGCTCACCTGGGCATATGCCCATGACTACCAGTGGATCTCGGTCGATTTCGACACCGCTAACCCGTTGTCCCGGCCATTCTGGCTCAACGTCGGCTTCCGCCCGGCTGGATACGGCGTCCTGCGTCTCATCGACCGCGGCGCGCCGGGTCAGCCCGCAAGGCATCAGAATCTGCCGACGGCAACTGAAAACTGATCACNNGAGGCCATGTAGGCGGCGAGGATGTAGTTGGGGTAACGGTCGAGGTTCTTGCGGGCTCGCTCTGGCGCATGGTGGTGCGCGGGTCAGCGTGGCGGGCGGCGATCTGGACGTCGCGCAGGTCGACACCGGCGTTGAAACTGGTCGTGACGAACGTGTGCCGGAGCATATGAGGATGTGTCCCGGGCGATCCGGACTCCCGCTGTCCGGGCAACCCATCGGAGCCGTCGGGTGGCGGCGTGGCGGTCCATCCTCGTGCCGCGGCTGTTGAGCAGCACCGGACCGGCGCCGCGGCCGTTGACGGCGCGGTCGATGGCCCTGGCGACTGCCGGGGGCAGCGGGACCAGGACGACCTTGCCGCCTTCCCGCAGACCCGCAGGACCCGGTGGCCGTGTTCCTCGCCAAGATCGCCGATATCCGCGCCGGTGGCTTCGAAGATCCGCAGGCCCAGCAGGCCGAGCATCGCCACCAGCGCGAAGTCGTTCCGGTTAGCAGACTGGCGGGCGGCGGTGAGCAGAGCCTCGAACTGCAGGTGCGTGAACCCCAGGGTCGGTGACTCAGCCGGCACGGCCGGCCGGCGGACGTATTCGGCTGGGTGAGTGCTCCAGGACACCGTCGATGACGCAGGTCAGGTAGAACCCGGCGGTGACCGAGAACCGGCGTGAGACCGTTGAGGGCTTGAACCGGCGGATCTCCTGCATCCACCGGATGTACAGCTCCAGGTGCGGGCGCCGGGCCAGGAACGGGTCGAGGCCGCGCTCGGCGCACCAGGCGAGGTAGCAGCGCAGATCGGAGTTGGTGTGCTCTCGGGAGGTGCCCTTGAACCGGGCAAGATAGGCGGCTACTGCAAGCCGCAGCCGTTCAGCATGCGGGACCGGATCACCAGTCCGGGCGGGGACTAACTCGCTGTAGTGCATCATGCTTCGACTCTGCGCGCGTCAGGCTCCCTAGCAAGCCCGCAGCCCAGCAACACGCGCGGCATGACAGGACGTTGGATCGTTTCGCGATCATGAATAAACGTGCAACGCGGCCCGGCCCTGGGGACGTCGACGGATCAAGCTGGAGCAGCAGTCGCGCGAGCAAATAGCCGCCGCTATGCGCGGGATGTCTTGCCGGCCTGCTGGCTGCCTGCGGCGCGCCCGAATGGGCATTCTGTTGCGTTTGCCTGGAAGGCGGGTCCGGGCACTGGACGCCGGTTTGACCGACGGGCGCGGGCTGGTTACCCGGGGATCAAGCGCACCGGGGCTCGCGCGGGCGCCCATGATGGTGGTCGGGGAAGGGCATCAGCTCGCCTGCCGGCAGCGGTCGAGGATTGCCGCGCGCAGCGCCGGTGCTGACACGCCAAGTGCTGACAGGATGGGAGGTACCAGCCCGTCGTTCATGGCGATGATCGCGAGAGCGACGTGCTCGGTGCCGGGGCCCGGGGCGTGCTGTGCCCGCGCCTCATGGCGGACGTTCTCCCAGAACTCGCGGGCGCTGGGGGTGAACGGGATGAACACAGGGGTTCGGTCCTCGTGCCGCCACAGTCCGGTGGCTGCGCGCAGGGGGATCGGTTCCCTGGCCGCCGCGCGGCGCCGGTGCCAGCGGGCCATGAGCCAGGCGGGCACGTCGCGGCGGGGGCGGGGCAGGTTCCGCCTGGCCGGGCGGGCACCTCGCTCGACGGCCCGGCCGGCGTGCGCGAGGGCATCGGCTTCGAAGGACGATTCGATCCTGGCGCGCACGGCGCCCAGATCGATCCCGATGGCCGCGAGCGCGTCCCGGTCAAGGCTGCCGAACAGGCCGGCCCCGGCCCCGTGACCGGCATGACGGACGATCTCCTCCTCAACGCGCTGCGGTGTGACGCCGCGCTCGGCCAGGAGGGCGCCCGCTAGCTGGCCGGAAGAGACCAGAGCGAGCAGGAGATGCTCGCCGCCGATGTAACGGTGCCCGAGTCGGCCAGAATGCTCCAGGGCGAGGGTCAGGATGGCGAGGGCCTCGGGGGTGGCAGGCTCCATCACCGCGCCCCGGTCCGCTTGCCGTGCTTGCGGTGCACGGTCTGCTTGGTGACACCGAGCCGGGTAGCGATGTCCTGCCAGGACCACCCCAGCGTCCGGGCGTTCTCGACCTGGAGGATCTCCAGCCGCTCGGTGAGCGTCCGCAAGGCCGCCACTGCACGGAGCCCGGCGTCAGGGTCGGTGCTGGCGGCACCTTCAGCGATCTCAAGTGCTGACTCCATGACCGTCAGCATATGCTGACTACCATCGGGCGTCAACATATGCTGACGATCCGCACGGGCCGGCTCGCCCGGCCCTGGCCAGCACAGCGGTCCTCCGCCTCTCCGCCCCCCCGCCGTTCCGCCGCAGGCTCCAGTTGAGTCACATTACCCAGCGTCAGGATTCCGCGGAAGGCAGCAATCCGGGCACTGTCAGCGAATCCCGCCTCCTGCGCCCCGGTGCGCTCAGAGCCGACGAGCAACTCGTTGACGGGTTCGAAAATACCGTCGGGGCATTCCTCGGCGTGCTGCGCGGCGACAACGTCGGAAAGACGATCGTCCAGATCGCGAACGACCCACCTCACCACCCTGACCCCAGCCGGTCTGACGCGGCGGCACACGCCGATCCCCGGAAGACGTCCTCCTACGCCGCGACCAGGACGGCCAGATCCAGCGACCCATACCCGCAGAACCGGGTAATCGGCTGGCCCGCATGCGCACGACCGACACAACTACGACACCGTTTATAATCGGCAGGCCCAATGATTGATCTATGACAACGCCGTCCCTGCGCGCGGTATATTCAATGGCGATACTATTCTGATAGACGCATAAGCATACAGGCGGCAGTGCGCGCTCATCGGCTACTTGTTGAC
>PMSW01000115.1:2847-35978 GCA_003168215.1 Actinomycetota bacterium | reverse complement strand
GGGTTGCCTTGCGGCGGACGGGCAGGAAAGGGGGCCAGGGCCGGGCCGCTGGCCCCCTTTCTGCTCGCTGACTCAGCTGCCCGCTTAGCTCTTCGCGGGTGCCGGCCGGCCCGCCGGGCCACCGCGGATGTATTCCGCGTGGAACGCGGTCCGCTCTTCCGGTGACATCTCGTTGAGGATCACGTTCGGGCTGAGCACCGGGCCCATCTTGCGCAGGTGGTCCAGCGTCCACATCTTCTTCGGGTCGAGGTTCAGATGCGGCTGCGCGACCATCGTCTTGCCGTCGTCACGCACGTAGCCCATGTCGGAGACCACGTCGGCCCAGTTCCAGCCGTGGTACAGGGTCTCCCACTCGCGCTTGCCGATCAGCTTGCCCATGTTCGGGGTATCCCGGCCCTGGTAGGTCGGCCGGAAGGCGTTGATGTCGGTCCAGGCGCATTCTGCGTGGCAGTACGTGCGGACCTGGCCGTCGACCTCTTCCATCACCATGTCCTCACGGACCAGGCAGGGGACCATGCAGGTCCAGCAGCGGTGCGGGTACACGTAGTCGACGTCCTCGGCGACGATCGGGTTGTGCCCGTTCGGCATCGAGAGCCGGTTGTAGTTCTCCCACCACTTGCCGTACTTGTCGTACCAGCCCGGGTACTTGTACTCGAACCACTCGAAGTCCTTGTCGGTCATCGGGTCGATCCGCCAGTAGTTGGCGAGCCAGCCGGTGGCGAAGAACTGCGCGACCTCGTGCACGTAGCCCTTGTTCCAGATCTGGTTCCACGCTTCCTCGATCAGGTCGTGCGGGATGACCAGGCCGTACTTCTCCAGCGGCACGAGGTAGCTGCGGTAGTAGTCGTCGTAGATCCAGCGCCGCCACATCTCGGCGTAGGACTCGCGGTCCTTGCGGCGGTCCTTGGTGCCGTACTCGATGAACGTGCCGATGGCCGCGTCGACCACCCGGTGGTTGTTCCACCAGGCGTAGCGCAGGTCACGCTCGAGCAGCTGGTGGTTGCCCTCGTCGGCGAGCGCCATCAGCAGCGTGGCGTAGCCGTTGCTGATGTGCCTGGACTCATCAGACTGGACCGAGTGGAACACCGTCGGCAGCAGGTAGTCGCCGTTGGCGGCGGCTTCCGCGGGCATGGCCACGAACAGCGTGTTGGTGAACGCCGTCTCGGCGACGATCGTCAGGTAGATGCTCGCCGCGGTGATCGCGTCACCGGTGATGAAGCCCTCGGCGAACTGACGGCCGATCGTGCCGCAGTAGTCGTTCTGGAAGTTCCGCAGGCTGTTGTTGAAGCCGGCCGGGTCGATGTAGTTGTTCATGTACAGGCGCTTGAGGTTCTGCTGGATCGTCGAGTGCCTGACCTCGTCGATCATCTGGATCGCCTGGCCGTTGTGCAGCTCCGGGTTGGGCACCGTGCGGAACAGCAGCGGCATCGCCCGCGCCGCGGAGATCTCGGGCAGCGGGATGATCGACAGGAACAGCTTCTGCCACTCCAGCCAGCGCTCCTGGACCTGGCGGAACATGTTTCCGCGGATCGCGCCGTCGGAGGCACCGTAGACCCGGTGGTCCTTCTCTTCCTGCATCGGGAAGTAGGACCGCAGCACCTGCTTGAGCGGGTCCTTCTTCTGTGCCTTCTGGAAGGTGTAGTCCGTTCCGTACTGCGACACTGGCTCGTGGTACTGCGGCTCCCAGGACAGTTCCTGGATCTTCTGGTGCGCCTTGGCTACGCTCTGGCGACTCATCCCACTCCATCACCCTTCAGTCGGCTCGGCTGCGACAGCCCGCCTGCAGCCTGATCGTCTTCTCCGGCGAAGGTCCCTTCACCTCGCCGACGAACGCGGGAGTCCTGCACGCCCGAACTCCTCATGGCCTGATGACAACCCGGTTCTGGCGGCCCTGCGCTCTCAACATGAGACAGATCAGCCATTGCGTCCTGATCAGCCGTCGCCGAACACGGCATTCCTTATCTCGGCGAGATGCTGCTGGACATCCCGGGAAATCTGGCGGTTCCCCTCCGGCGCCGGCTGGATCCCCAGGGCCTGCAGCAGCTGCGCGGCCGGGACTCCAGGGTCGCCGGCGCCGCCGAGGACGGGATGCAGGCCTTCCTCCGCCAGATGATGAAATACGAGGTTAACGATGCTCCAGGGGTTGTAGGTCTCGTCCTGCTGGTCATCCGGCAGGTCCATCGGGCACCCTCCGAGCGGCTATAGCGGATAGGGAGGCGGCGTGAAGGCATCAAATGGCTCCCCAGGGCGAAAATGGGTCTCAACATGAGACACGTATTGGCGAACTCGTGCTTATCTTGAGAGGACGACGCAACCCTCAGCGCCACCCGCGGGCTGGCCCGCCCAGCGAGAACGGTACCGGGAAGCAGGGAGGCGCCCATGGCCCCAGCAGCACCGCCGCCGCCGGAGGTGACAGGTGGCAGCCGCCTGTCCAAAACCCGGAAGCGGTTCCTGCCCGGCGGTGACCGGCTGGCCAAGACCCGGGAACGGTTCCTCACTGCTGAGGCAGTCGAACCGGACCAGGTGCGCGACACGATCCTGGCGTCGTGGTGGCGCTCGCGGCGATGGAACGTCGCGGCCGACCACCTCGACCTGTCCTATATCCGTGACCCCGACCTGGATACCCCGCTGACTCGCAGCGCGCTGCCCGTGCTGAGGCATCTGCGAGAGCATCTGGACGGCCAGCCGATCAGCGTCATTCTCACTGATGCCACGGGAGTGGTGCTCACCCGGCTTGCGGCCGACCACGACCTCGACAGGCACCTTGACAGCGTCAAGCTCGCACCGGGATTCAGCTACGCCGAGGAGTTCGTCGGCACCAACGGGATCGGCACGGCGCTGGAAGGCGGCCGGCCGATGCACGTGTTCGGCCACGAGCACTACGCGGAGCATCTTGAGGATCTCGCCTGCGCCGGGGTGCCGATCCACCACCCGATCTCCGGCAAGACGGTCGGTGCCGTCGACCTGACCTGCTGGCGCAAGGACGCCGACGCGCTGCTGATCGCGCTCGCCAAGACCACGGCTGACCAGATCACCCGCGCGCTGCTCACCGGCAGCGGAGAGCACGAGTTCGAGCTGCTGCAGGAGTACCTGCGGGCCTGCCGGCGCACCACCGGCATCGTGCTAGCGCTGAGCCACGACGTGGTGATGATGAACGACTACGCCCGGCAGGTGCTCGATCCTGGTGATCAGGTCGTGCTGCTCGGGCAGGCAGCCGAGGCGCTGGCCAGCCGGCAGCCAGGCGCGTTGGAGGTCGAGCTGCCGACCGGCGTCAGGGCACGAATACACTGCCGGCCTGTGCCCAATGACGGCCGGTTCACCGGCGGCATCGTGCACGTAAAACTGATCGAGCCAGGCGGGCGGGAGGCCCTCGACGCGGGCACCGGGGCGGCGGCGCAGACCCGGATCTTCCTGCCGGGACTGGTCGGCTCAGGGGCGCTGTGGCTGAGCAGCTGCCACCAGGTGGACACGATCTACGGCTCGGCCGAGTGGCTAGCGCTGCAGGGCGAAACCGGGACCGGCAAGCTGGCAGTGGTCCGGGCGGTGCATCAGCGGCGTAACCCGGCTGGCCTCCTGCACGTCCTCGACGCCGCGGATGCGGCCGGCCAGAAGTGGCTGGCCGAGGCGCGCAGCCAGCTGCTCGAGAACCAGGGCACCCTGGTGATCCGGCACGTCGACCGGCTGAGCGCCCTGCAGTTGCGCTCGCTGACAGCCGTGCTGCAGGATGCGGTGGCCGCAGGCCAGCAGGACTCGCTGCGGGTGGTGGTCACCATGAGTCAGGCGGCCGTTAGCGATGACCTCACCGAGCTGCTGCGGTTCTTCCCGAGCACCGTGGAGCTTCCGCCGCTCCGCCACCACATCGAGGACCTGCACGAGCTCGTACCATTCTTCCTCGCGAAGCTCAGCCAGCAGGGCCAGCAGGGCCGGCTGAGCTGCTCGCCGGAGGCGATGCAGCTGCTGCTGCGGTCAAACTGGCCGGGCAACACCGAGCAGCTCTGGCAGGTGATGCGCCGCGTCGTCCAGCACCGCCGCAGCGGCTCGATCCGGCCGAACGACCTGCCGCCGGAGTGCTGGACGGTGAGCCGGCGGCTGCTCAGCCCGCTGGAGTCAATGGAGCGCGACGCCATCGTGCAGAGCCTGCTGGCCTTCGAGGGCAACAAGGTCAAGGCGGCCGAATCGCTGGGGATGTCCCGTGCGACGATCTACCGCAAGATCCACGAGTACGGCATCGTCACCCCGGCCAGCTAACCGGCCCGCCGCGGCCCACTCCCCGCCGGCCCACTCCCCGCCGGCCCACTCCCCGCCGGCCCACTCTCCGCCCACCCCGCCCCACCCCGCCCGGCCCAAGTCTCGGCCCACCCGGTCTCGTCGATGATCGCGGAAATTTAGGCGGGTCTGAGCCCGCCTAAATTTCCGCGCTAAGGAAATGCGGTCCGTCGTCGCCGGCCGGCGGCCCACTCCCGCCGGCCTGGGCCGCCAGGCCGTCGGGGCGCCGGGCCGCCGCCAGAGCGTCCTAGCCGCGCTGAAGGCGAAGGAGACTCACACCGATGCCGGGGCCGAAGGCAGCCTCAGCCGGGGATGACCGCTGGCCACGGCACGGTAGGAGCCTCCGTTACTCTTTTTCCGCCGCTGCCGTTGAGCGGAGCAGGCGATGCGAGGCAGCATTTCTCAATTCGGCTGAATCTGACGGGCAACTTGTGCTGCGCTGTATACGTCGGGCCAGGTTTGTCCGCTTGCTTGGCTCGTGGGGGTTCAGGATGACCGAGGAGAGACCGGATCTGCCGCAGCACCCGTCGAGGCTTGCCAGCAGGCCACAGCCGGCCCGGGCGACACCGGGCGCTGGTCTGCCGGAAGACGATTATTCGGCTAGCAGTCCCTCGGCTACCAGCAGTCCTTCGGCCAGCAGCCCTTCAGGTAACAGTCCTTCTGTTAACAGTCCTTCAGGTACGGTGCCGCCCGCCAGCGGATGGCAGCCTGGCCGCGTGCGGGCGATGCGCGAGAGTGCCCCAGCCCCAGCCCCAGCCCCCGTTCCCGTTCCGGCCCCCGCTCCCGTTCCAGCCCCGGCCCCCGTTCCGGCCCCCGTTCCGGCCCCGGCAGCTGGTCCGGCCCCCGTCCCCAGCTCATGGAGCGCCTTCGAGCAGGCGCCCGGCCGCAGGGAAGGGGCGGAAGCCGCGCAGTTGCCCACGGCAACTGGCGGGCCAGCGCCGCTGCCCAAGCGGGTGCCGCGACGCGGCGCCGGACCGCGGGCCGTTCCACCACCCGGGACCCGGAGGCCCGTTCTACCCGTGCGCCTGCCCAGGGCAGCTCCTGACCCTGACGGGAAGAGCCGCGGCGCTTTTGAGCCGGCCCGCAAGCCCACGGATATTCCTGACCCGGGACCTCAGGACCGCGGCGCTTTTGAGCCGTCCGGCAAGCCCACGGATATTCCTGACCCCGGATCGCAGGACCGAGGTGGCGCTCAGCCGGCCCGGCCGGCCAAGGCCGGTTCCGCTCAGGCCGTGCCGAGACGCGGCGCATTCGAGCCCTCGGCCCAGGCCAGGGCACTGAGCAAACGCTCCCCCGTTCCGCCTGTCCTGCGGAGCACGCCAGAACTCGCCGGCCCGTCGAGCCCAGCCGGGGGCGAGCGCTCAGCTCTCCCCGCGGTCCCGCAGGGCGCGCCCGGGTCCGCCGCGAAGGCTCCGCCATCCTGGGCGACGGTACTGGCGACTACCGTGCGGCTCTGGGTGCGGCGCCGGCGGATACCAATCCTGCTCGCGCTGGCCCTGGTCCTGGCTGCCGCCGGAGGCCTCGCTTTTGCCTTGTCCAGGCACGGACCGCGCCCGGCGGATCCGCAGCCTGGCGCTGCGGCCGGCTCCGGGGTCGTCGCGGCTGCCGCCATCAGGTCCCAGACCGCTGGATGGGTCGCCCGGCAGGTCAATCATGATGCGACCGTGGCCTGTGACCCGGTGATGTGCGTCGCGCTGCACTCGCGCGGGTTCCCCGCGGCGAACCTGGTCCCGATCTTGCCAGCCAGGCCTGATCCGCTCGGCGCCGAACTTATCGTGGCAACGGCAGCCTTGCGGAACCAATTCGGCGCCCGGCTCGCGGCGGTGTATGCGCCGCAGGTGATCGCCCGTTTCGGTACGGGACCGGCCAGGATCGAGATCCGCACGATCCCGCCAGAAGGGACGGTTGCCTTTCGACGCCGGCTCGGCTCGGCGGAGCGCGCGGCCAGGAAACAGGGAGCACAGCTGCTGAGTAACAGGCAGATAATAACGTCGTCGGAGGCCGGCGTGGCGCTGGCCAGCGGCCGTGTCGACGGGCGGCTGCTCGCCACGCTCGCGACGCTGGCGGAGCAGCATCCCCTGCATGTCATCGCATTCGGCGACGCCAATCCTGGCGCAGGCCCCGCGATCCCGCTCCGTTCGGCTGACCTAGCCGGGGCGGACCAGGCGGCGGGACTCAGTGCCGCCGCCTATCAGCACTGGCTGCTCGGCTTCCTGCACGCCCAGCGGGCTGCCTACCGTGCTACCTCCGTCACCGTCGGGCGGGTCGCCGGCGGCGGAACCGTCGTGCAGATCGAATTTGCCGCTCCCAGCATGTAGCCGCACCGGCCGGCAGCCGCATCCCAGTCTGGCGCCGGGCTCGCGCCTGTGATCATTTGCCGGCGGTCACGGCTTTGAGCTCGTCGAGCGATTCGCGGATGACTTGCGGCAAGTCTGCCTGGCTGGTCCCGCCGGCCCAGCGTTCGAACGCGATCTTGAAGACAGCGATCCCTGCCTCGGCCGCCAGGCTCGCGGCCGGGTCCGTGACGCCGCGCTGGCGCAACGTGTCGGTCATCGCCGAGGCGAGTGCTGCCAGCTTGATCAGCTCGCGCTCTTGCAGCTCTGCGTTCGCAGCGATGACGGCCTGCCGCTGCCAGGCGTAGTCACGGCGCTCCTGGAGCAGGGCGCCGGCCGCCTCGAAGGCGGCGGCCACCGCATCGATCGGCGCTGCGGAATCAGGAGTGCTGGCTAGGGTCCTCACCAGGAACTCCTGCAGCCCGACCGCGCCCGCGAACAGGACCTCGCGCTTGTCGGCGAAGTGCCGGAAGAACGTCCGCTCCGTCAGTCCGGCCCGCGCGGCGATCTGCGCCACCGTGGTCTGGTCGAACCCGCGCTCGAGGTAAAGCTCCAGCGCCGCCCGCTCGAGCCGGCCGCGCGCATTTGGCTCCCACCGGCCCATGCCCCGATCATACTTGACGGCAGCAACTGACATCGGGTGTATAGTGATGACAGCAACTGACATCGATCTGCCCGAACGCACACCCTGTGCCGAGGACAGTCGATTACCTGGAGGTCTTTCTCATGCGTGTATTCGTCACCGGCGCGTCCGGCTGGATCGGCTCCGCCGTCGTACCCGAGCTCATCGGCGCGGGCCATCAGGTCACCGGGCTCGCCCGCTCGGATGCCTCGGCCGCTGCCCTCACCGCCGCCGGGGCACGGGTGCATCGCGGCACTCTTGACGATCTCGACAGCCTGCGGGATGCAGCTGCCGCATCGGACGGCGTGATCCATCTCGCGTTCAAGCACGACCTCGCCTTCACGGGCGACTTCCAGGGCGCTGCAGATGCGGACCGCCGCGCCGTCGAGACCTTCGGCGACGCGCTTGCCGGTTCTGACCGGCCGTTCGTCATCGCCTCCGGGACGCTCGGGCTCGCACCGGGGCGGGTGGCGACCGAACGGGACGGGCATGGTTCCGACCCGGCAGCCGCCGCTTGGGGCAGCGGCCCGCTGACCCGGCATGCCACGGCCGAGCTGGTGCTCTCCCTCGCTTCCCGCGGCGTCCGCTCGTCAGTCATGCGGCTCCCCCCGACCAATCACGGCGACGGAGATAACGGCTTCATGGCGACCATTGTCGGCATCGCCCGCGACAAGGGCATCTCCGGCTACATCGGTGACGGGTCCAACCGCTGGCCCGCCGTGCACCGCCTCGATTCCGCGCATCTCTTCCGCCTGGCACTGGAGAACGCCCCGGCGGGATCGACGCTGCACGCGGTCGCCGACGAGGGCGTGCCGATCCGCGACATCGCCGAAGTAATCGGCCGCCACCTGGACGTGCCGGTGGTCTCCGTCTCTGCCGAGGACGCCGCCGGGCACTTCACCTGGCTGGCCGGCTTCCTCGCGGCCGACAGCCCGGCCTCGAGCGCGCTGACCCGCGAGCTCCTCGGATGGCACCCGACCCAGCCCGGGCTCATCGACGACCTCGACAAGGGCCATTACTTCCCCAGCCCGTCCGCATGACCAGCCACACCCGAGCAGGATCACCGGCGCGGTCCAGCGCGGCTGGGCGCAGCTAGTCTTACCCCAGCGAGTCCTCAAACCGCCACGAGCAGCAAGCGGCTTGAGATCGCCACCGCGGCAGCCAGGTTGTCGAGGAAGAGCCCGCGCGCGAACGGATCATCCCGCAACTCCCACAGCAGCAGGGAGTTACTCCAGGCGAGGTCGCGCGCTGTGTTGATGGTCCAGCTGCAGACGAGGTCGTCTACTGCCTGCAGGTGGCGGTCGACGGCGAGCTCGGGCGCGGACTCGAACGATTGCCGGACCGACTGCTCGGCCGCGTCCAGCAGCCGGTCCACCTTCTGGAAATCGGCGAGATGCGAGCCTGCGGCGGGCGCGGTGGCCAGATCGGCGCACGTGGCGACAACTGCCATCGGCAAGTCGTGGTTGATATGAGCGTTCATGCCCGCGAGCGCAAACTGGATCGGCTCGATCCCCGTCTCGCCGCGCCGCTCGAAGAGGGGGCGCCAGGCCAGCGGCACCGCCGACGGGGTACCCGCTGCATCGGCCGCGTCGAAATAGAGATTGGCAAATGCCACGTCGAGCCTGGTCATGAAGACCGGATCGGCGAAGAACCGCTGGCCCAGGTCCCTGTCCACCTCTTGAGTGACCGCAAGGTACATGCGATTGAAACAGGCCAGGCCATCGCTGGCGGGAGCCGTTGCGTCGATCAGCTCCATCCGCCCGATTGCCTCGGCGATGGACGTGACGGGCGCCGACGGGCCCGGCGGAGCAGCGGACATGGCGTCACTATAGAACTGCAGGTCCGCCGCAGATGGGGGTATTGCGGCTGGAGATGGGCGGATGGCCTGGCGGAGATGAGCGTATTGCCCGGTGAAGACGGAGCGCCGCTGTGACGCGCGGCGAACGGCAGGCGGCACACTGTACGGATGACGGCCTACATCCTGGCGGATATCGACGTGACGGACCCGGCCCGGTACGAGGACTACAAGGTCCTCGCTGCGGCATCGGTGGAACAGTACGGCGGCCGCTACGCCGTGCGCGGCGGCACGGTCGAAGTGCTCGAAGGGACATGGCCGACGAACCGGTTCGTGGTACTTGAATTCGCCGACGGCGACGCCGCCCGCCGCTGGTACACCTCGCCGGAGTACACCGCGGCCATCGTGATCCGGCAGGAAACCTCGAACGCCAGGCTGGTGCTCGTCGAGCAGTAGCCGGGCGCTGCACGCCGGCACGGAGCGCTACCGATAAGGCCGGTTTCGTGTCGGCATTGACGAGCACCGTCGCGCTGGGTAATGCTCGGATCGAAACCGAGTCCGCGAGCCGCTTCGCGAGCTAACGTCGCGGGGCGGTGCGGCGTCCCAGAATCGGGGCATTTGTGTCCGCACCCCTGCTCACTCCCGGCCCGCACCGCAGCCCTGAGGAGGCAGCCGGGGCTCGCGCGGCCGGGCTGATCGCGGTCGCGGAGGACCTGGCCGGCGAGTTCTCGCTGCGCCCCCTGCTGGAGCGGATCCTGCTCCGCTGCACCGAGCTGCTCGGCTGCGACGCCGGCTCGATCTGCAGCGTCGATGAGGCGGCGGGCACGTATCGCAAGGAAGCTGACATCGGCATCGCCTGCCAGTCCGGCCACGTCTTCCCGCTTACCGAGGGGATGACAGGAGCCGTGGTGGCGCGCCGGGGCCCGGTGTGGTTCGCCAGGTATAGCGACGTTCGCGGTGGTCACGTGCCTCCCGATGCGCGGGCGACGCTTCGCGGCGTCATCGGCGTGCCGCTTGAGTGGCGCGGACGCATCATCGGCGCCTGCATCGTGTTCAGCCGCGACGAGAGGCGCTCGTTCGGACCTGCGGACGCCCAGCTGCTGCAGCTGTTCGCGAAGCATGCCGCGATCGCGCTTGCCAACGCCCGCATGCACGAGCAGGCGGAGGAGCGGGCCAGGGCCGAGGCCGCTGCCACCGAGCGTGAACGCCTGCTCCACGAGGTACATGACACGATCACCCAGCGGCTGGTGAGCATTCGCGTGCATCTTGAGACCGCCGAGCAGCGCGTCGCAGAAGACTCCAGGCAGCGTCTCGCCGGGGACGGCGCGGCGGACGGTCCCGCCGGGGACGGCGCGGCAGACGGTCCCGCCGGGGGCGGCACTACCTCGCTCGCCGCCCTGCTGGGACAGGCCAGCGCGGCGGCAAGGGATGCCCTCGCGGAAGCCAGGCTGACGCTGCTCGGGCTAGCATCCTCGCCGCTGGACGGGCGCACTCTCGACGCCGCACTGCAGTCGGAGGCCAGCTGGGCCGAAAGCATCGGCCGGCTGGAAGTACGGCTCGTCTCGGCCGGCCCGCCTGTTGCACTGGACGACCACATTGCGCACGAAGTCCTCCGCATGGCACGCGAAGCGCTGACGAACATCGTCCGGCACGCCGGCGCGCGCTCGGTCCGGCTCGGGCTCGTCTACGAGCGCGAGGCCGTCTCGCTGCTTGTCCAGGACGACGGCGAGGGCTTCGACCCGCGGGCCGACGGGCTGGACGAGCGCTTCGGGCTCCGCGCCATGACCGAGCGCGCGCGGGATCTCGGCGGCAGCGTCGAGGTCGACTCACTTCCCGGCTGGGGGACCCGGATCCGCGCCCGCTTCCCGTACGCCCGCGACGAGGCAACGGCCGGTCCCCGGCTGCGCGTGCTCGTCGCGGCGGCGCAGCCGGTGGTGCGGGCCGGCCTGTCCCGGCTGTTGTCGTGGACCGAGCCGGGCGTCGAGGTGGTCGGCGAGGCCGGGACTGCGGCCGACGCGCTGGAAGCCTGCCGCGCGCTGCGTCCCGACGTGGTGCTGGCAGACCTCGGGCTGACGGCCGGCGACGGCACTGGCGCGGTCCGGATGCTGCTTGGCCACGAGCCACGCCTTGCCATCGTGGCGCTCTGCGAGACCGATGACGATGAGCGGGTAGCCGACGCACTCCGGGCCGGAGCACGCGGCTGCGTGGATACCAGCGTGGATGGCCCTGAGCTTGCACGGGCCGTAGTGGCGGCCGGCCGCGGCCAGGCGATCCTGTCCGGCCCGGTACTACGGCAGCTGCATCGCGGGCTGCAGGGGGCCGGCCCGGAAGTTCCGCTGACCGACCGGGAGCGCGAGGTGCGCAAGCTAATGGAGCTCGGGCTGCCGGACAAGCTCATCGCCGGGCAGCTCGTGCTGTCCGTCAAGACAGTCGAGAAGCACGCGGGCGCCGTGCTGCGCAAGACCGGGGCACGTAACCGCACCGAGCTCGCAGCGCTGGCCGGACGGGCCAGGGCGCGATAGGAACAGGCCGGCGCGCCATAGCCGGGCAGGCCGGCGCGCCATAGCCGGGCGGGCGCCGGTGGTAGGGGAAACCCTCCACGCAAAGGAGGACTTCCCCCGATCCATGATCGCCGCCGGCTGCGTAAGTTGGCCCCTGCCCGCCCGAGGAGGCTTGCTTGCCTGTCGTCCCGCTCAAGGACATCGTGGACCGAGGCTTCGCCGAGCGCTACGGCGTCGCGGCGATCAACGTGTTTAACGATCTGACGCTGGAGGCAGTGCTCGCCGCGGCTGTCGAGGAACGCGCCCCCGTCATCGTGCAGACCTCGGTGAAGACCGTGCGCTCGATCGGGCTCGACCTGCTCTTCGCGATGTGGCAGTCGCTGACTTCCGGCATCGAGGTACCGGTCAGCCTGCACCTGGACCACTGCCCGGATCGCGCGGTCATCTCCAGCTGCCTGGCGAAAGGATGGAACTCGGTCCTGTTCGACGCCTCGTCTCTGCCCGTAGCAGAAAACCAGCGGCAGACCGTGGAGGTCGTGGCCGAGGCTCGCGCGTACGGCGCGGACGTCGAAGGCGAGATCGAAGCCATCACTGGCGTCGAGGACGGCATCGGCTCCGACGAGGTGGCCCAGCGCCAGTCCCTGCCCGCCGCCCTTGAATTCATCCGGGCCACTGGTATCACCGTCTTCGCCCCGGCGATCGGCAACGCCCACGGGGTCTATCACGCGGAGCCGAAGCTCGATGCCCAGCGCGTCTCCGACATCGTCGCGGCGGAGCCTATCCCGATTGCCCTGCACGGCGGTACCGGCCTGACCGACGCCCAGTTCGCTGACCTGATCGGCCGTGGCTGCGCCAAGGTCAACATCTCCACGGCGCTCAAGGTCACCTACATGCAGTCCAGCCTTGCCTTCTTGCGCGGGGCGGAGGAGCGCGGCAGCTGGGACCCGCCGTCCCTGTTCGCCGCGACCCGGGCTGCGGCCAAGGACATGGCGGCCGCCCACATGCGCCGCTTCGGCAGCGCCGGCAAGGCCTGGTGAACCGGCGATGACCGATCCGCCCCGGGCGCTCGTGTTCGACTGCGATGGCGTGCTCGCCGACACCGAGCGGTACGGGCACCTGCCCGCGTTCAACCGCACGTTCGAGGAGTTCGGGCTGCCGGTGCGCTGGACTACGGCGGACTATCAGGAGAAGGTGCGCATCGGCGGCGGCAAGGAACGCATGGCCAGCCTGCTCACGCCGGAGTTCATCGCGGCGGCCGGGCTGCCAGCCGATGCCGGGGCGCAGCAGGACGCCATTGCCGCCTGGCACCGGCGCAAGACCGAGATATACGCAGAGCTGGTGGCCTCCGGTGCCGTCGTGCCCCGCCCCGGGATCGCCCGGATGGCCGCCGAGGCCATCGCCGACGGCTGGCGGCTCGCCGTCGCGTCGACATCAGCGGAGCCATCCGTGCGGGCCACGCTCGAGCGCGCGGTCGGGCAGCGACAGGCCAGCGAAGTGCAGGTATTCGCCGGTGACGTGGTGCCGCGCAAGAAGCCGGCACCGGACATCTACCTGCTCGCCCTGGAGCGCCTGCAGGTTCCTGCGGACCGCGCCGTCGTCGTGGAGGACTCCCGCAACGGCCTGCAGGCGGCGACCGGTGCGGGTGCTACCTGCGTCATCACCGTGAACGGCTTCACCGAGCATGAGGACTTCAGCGAAGCCGCGCTGGTCGTGAGTTCCCTGGGCGACCCGGGCGGCGAGCGATCCACTGTCATCGCCAACCGGAGCCGCGCGCGGCCAGGCGCCTGGGTCACCCTGCAGGACCTGGCCGCTACCCTCCCCCCTTAGCCATCTTCGAGCCGCCAGATCCCGCCAGGCTGGCCAGCGTCCGCCGGGTCACCGCCCGGCGGCTGGCCGGCGGAACCCAAGGAGTGTTCATGTCTACTGCAAGCCTCGGCCACGTTGAGGCGGTGGTACGAATCACCGCGCAGGCCTGCGTCGACAACGAGAAGTATTTCGGTGAACTCGACTCGGTAGTCGGCGACGGCGACTTCGGCTACTCCATGGCCCGCGGTTTCGAGCTGGTGATCCAGGACTGGGACGGCTTCGATCGCGCCGACATCGGGACCTTCCTGAAGAAGATCGCCGTCGTCATCACCAGCCGGATCGGCGGCACGTCGGGCCCGATCTGGGGGACGGCGATGCTGCGCGCCGCCAGTACGGCCGGCGCCGTCACCAGCCTGGAGCCCGCGCAGATCGTCGCGATGCTGCGGGCCGGCATCGAGGGGATCAAGGCCCGCGGCCGGTCCGATGTCGGCGACAAGACGCTGCTCGACGCGCTCGTCCCGGCTGTCGACACCATCGAGCAGCAGATTGCCGCCGGCGCCGATACGGCCGCGACGCTCCGCGCGGCCGCGGGCACGGCGCGAGAGAACGCCGAGGCTACGCGCGCCATGCAGGCCATGCGCGGGCGGGCCAGCTATACGGGCGAGCGCAGCATCGGCACCCTTGACGCCGGCGCCGTCGCCGTCGCCGTGATCCTCGAGGCGCTTGCCGACCAGTGGCCGGACCTCCCGGCCCGGTCCTGACCCTATGGAGGTTTCGCAATGAAGAAATTCGTCAACGACCCGCAGCAGTTCGTACCCGAGATGCTTAAGGGAATCGCGCTGGCCAACCCGGACACCCTGAAGTACGTGCCTGAGTACAACCTGATCATGCGGATCGATGCGCCCCGCGCCGACAAGGTCTCGGTCATCCAGGGATCCGGGTCCGGTCACGAGCCCGCGCACGTGATGATCGTCGGCAAGGGCATGCTGGACGCGGCCTGCCCAGGGGACGTCTTCGCCGCCCCGCCGATGGATTACGTGCTGGAGACAAGCAAGCTGCTGAACTCCCCGAAGGGCATCCTGCACATCATCAACAACTACACCGGCGACCGGATGGCCTTCGAGATGGGCAAGGAGATGGCGGAGGCCGACGGCCTGACCATCGGGACGCTGCTTGTCGACGATGATGTCGCGGTGAAGGACTCGACGTACACCGTCGGCCGCCGCGGCGTCGCCGGGAATTTCTTCGTGATCAAGGCAGTCGGCGCCGCATCCGAGCAGGGCGCGGACCTCGACGAGCTGCTCCGCATCGGCGAGAAGGTCAATTCCGTCACCAGGACGATGGGCATGGCGCTGACCTCGTGCACCCCGCCGGCCAAGGGCTCGCCGCTGTTCGAGCTCGGGGACGACGAGATGGAGATGGGCGTCGGGATCCACGGGGAGCCAGGCCGCCGCCGGGAGAAGCTGGCCAACGCCAACGCGATCGTGGACGAGCTGCTCGAGGCCGTCGTGACCGACCTGCCGTTCAGCAAGGGCGACGACGTGGCGCTGATGGTCAACGGACTCGGCGGCACGCCGATCAGCGAGCTCTACATCCTCTACGGGTACGCGCACGAGCAGCTGGCCAAGCGCGGGATCAACATCCGGCGCAACTACGTCGGCGAGTACTGCACCTCGCTGGACATGGCCGGCACCTCCATCACGCTCAGCCGCCTCGACTCCGAGATCGACGGACTGCTCGGAGCACCGGCAGAGATCGCGATCCGGACGTTCTGAGACCAGTCCGCCTGAGACCAGTCCGCCTGAGATCGGTCCGCCTTGCCAGCCGACACTGGCCGTCCGGGCCCGCGGCACCACGCCGCGGGCCCGGACGCGGATCGCAGCCTGGCCCCGCTAACCAGGCCGTTCCTGCTGGCGATCGGGGGCTCGGGACAGCGCACCGGGCTGGTGCTGGCACCGCGCGCGGACTCGATGCCGGCGGTGGCGTGGGCCGGCCCGGTTCCCGAGGCCGGCCTCGACCCGGTGGCGGTGACCGGCCTCACCGACGTCAGCTGGCGTTGCCCGCTGCTGCCCGAGCACGCGGCCGGCTGGTTCGGCAGGCCAGGGCTGTCCGGCCATCGGCTGGGCATCGAGCCGGCTGCTGGACGCGACTGGTCGCCGCGGTTCCGCCCCGTCCGCAGCACGCATGACGGCGAGAAAGCGTCCCTGGAGGGCGCGGACGCCGTAGCGGGCCTGGCCCTGGTGACGGAACTCCAGGCCGTGCCCGGCGGTGCCATCCGCGGGCGCCACACCCTGACTAACACCGCGGATCGGCCATACGTGGTGGACGGCCTTGAGATCGTTTTCCCGCTGCCGGGCGAGGCTGCCGAGATCCTTGACTTCACCGGCAGGGCGATGCTTGAGCGGGTACCGCAGCGCCGCGGTATCGCCGACGGCCTGTGGCTGCGGGAAGGCCGCCGCGGCCGGCCCGGCCATGACGCGGCGACCGTGCTGGCGGCCGGCCAGCCCGGCTTCGCGTTCGGCCACGGCCACGTCTGGGGAGTGCATGTCGGCTGGAGCGGCAACACGGTCTACCGGGTCGAGCGGCTAGCCTCCGGACTGACCACGATCGGCGGTGGCGAGCTGCTGCTGCCCGGTGAGGTCGCGCTGGCGGCCGGCCAGTCCTACACGACCCCGTGGGTCTACCTGGCGGCAGCCGGCGACGGGCTGGACGGGCTGGCGGCGGCGTTCCACGGCTACCTGCGCTCCCTTCCGGCGCACCCCGCCTCGCCCCGCCCGGTCAACCTCAACGTGTGGGAGGCCGTCACGTTCGACCATGGCCTGGCCCGGCTGACGGCCCTGGCCGACATCGCCGCCGGGCTGGGCGTGGAACGGTACGTGCTCGATGACGGGTGGTTCCACGGCCGCAGGGACGCGACGGCCGGCCTCGGTGACTGGTGGGTCGACGAGTCGGCGTGGCCCGGCGGCCTGCACCCGCTCGTCGATCATGTCCGGGCGCTGGGCATGCAGTTCGGGTTGTGGTTCGAGCCGGAGATGGTCAGCCCGGACTCCGGCCTGTACCGCACTCACCCGGACTGGATCCTGGCCACCGGGCAGCGGGTCCCGCCGTTGCAGCGGAACCAGCTCGTGCTCGACCTGACCCGGCCCGAAGTGTCCGGCTACCTGCTGGAACAGATGAGCGCGGTGCTGTCGGAGTACGACATCTCCTACGTCAAGTGGGACCACAACCGTGACCTCGTCGACGCGGGCTCGGCCGCCAGGGCAGGCGCCCCGGTGGCCGGTGACCAGGTTCGCGCGGTCTACGACCTGCTCGACCAGCTGCGGAAACGGCACCCAGGGGTCGAATGGGAAAGCTGCGCGTCCGGCGGCGGCCGCGTCGATCTTGGGATCCTCGAGCGGACCCAGCGCATCTGGGTATCCGATTCGACGGACGCGCTTGCCCGGCAGGCCATCCAGCGGTGGACCGGGCAGCTCGTGCCGCCCGAGTACTGCGGCGCGCACGTATCGGCGCCTGTGGCCGGGCAGACGGGGCGCCACCTGCCGCTCGCCCTGCGCGCGGCGACCGCGCTCTTCGGGCATTTCGGCATCGAATGGGACCTGACCACCGCCGACGAGCCGTCGCTGGCCGAGCTCGCCGGGTGGATCCGGCTCTACAAGGCCCACCGGGGGCTGCTGCACTCCGGCCGGGTCGTCCGGGTCGACGTGCCCGATGACACCATGCTGATCCACGGCGTCGTGGCGGCGGACCGGAGCGCGGCGCTGATGAGCTACGTGCAGCTCGATGAGTCCGCGCACACCCGCGCGGCGGCACTGCGGGTACCCGGGCTGGACCCGGCCCGTGACTACCGGGTCACCGACGTCACCCCTGGCGCCGGCCCGGCTGGCCGGGGCACCAGCCCAGGGCCGGCCGGGCCCGGCGCGGCTGGCGCCGCCGCAAGTAGCACCGCCGCGGCTGGCATCGTCGCGTCCGGGGCGGTACTCGGCGCGATCGGGATGGCCGTTCCGGTCCGGCGCCCGCACGCGGTTGCCGTCTACCTTGTCACCACGGAGCCACGCCGCTTCCCTCCGGCCGCCTGCCCAGGCCGGGCCCGATGATTTCCGACGTTGGGCAAATGCAGCGCACGGCCCGTCGTAGTGATATATCAGACTAAACGGTGATCTCCGGGTCAATCTGCCCGGCCGAGCCCGGCCCGATGGGCGCCGGAGAGAGAGCCGCAGCAAAGTTCCCGGGCGCTCGCCTCGGCTGATGAGATTATTCCGAGTGATTCAGGTCATTGTCCTGCTGTCGCAGGATCGGCCCCGGAGCGTCATCCGAGTTTGACGGCTAAGGAGGTACGGTGACGGCCAGCACCGGCGCTTCGGCGCTGCGCTCCCCGGGGGCGCTGCATATCCCTGGGGAGCCGGTCGTGCAGGCCGCTGCGGACCAGCACCCGGCGTGGCCAGGGGACCCCCAGACGCTGCTCCTCGTCGAGGACGACGCTGGCGATGCCATCCTGGTCGAGGAACTGCTCGCCGACAGCGGAATACGGGCGACGCTGTCCCTGGCGCGCTCGCTGGCTGAGGCGAAGGAACTGCTGAGGAGCGCCGGAATCCCTGGCTGCATCCTGCTGGACCTGCACCTGCCCGACGCCCGCGGGCTGGAGGTAGTCACTCAGGTCCTCGCCGCGGCGCCGGGCGCTCCGGTCGTGGTGCTGACCGGGCTCGCCGAGGAGAGCGCCGGGCTCGCCGCTGTCGCCGCAGGTGCCCAGGACTACCTGATCAAGGGGCAGTCGCCGCCGGACGTCTTCCGCCGGGCCATCCGCTACGCGGCCGAGCGCAAGCATGTCGAGCAGGCCGCGGCCGCATTGCAGATCAGCGCGCTGCGGGCGGCGGAGAATGCGCGGCTGGAACGTGGCCTGCTGCCGACACCGCTGCTGCGCACCGACAACATCGAGGTGGTGGCCCGCTACCGGCCAGGCCGGGCGCAGGCACTGCTCGGCGGCGATTTCTACGATGTCGTCGAAACCTCCGACGGCACCGTGCATGCGGTGATCGGCGACGTCTCCGGCCATGGCGCGGCCGAGGCGGCGATCGGCGTTTGCCTGCGGGTCGCCTGGCGGTCCCTCGTCCTGGCCGGGACCAGCGTGCCGTCGCTGATCGAACTGCTTGAGCAGATACTTGTGGCGGAACGTGAGGGCGAGCATGTGTTCGCCACGCTCACTCATGTGGCTTTCGCGCCGGACCGCCGCCGGGTGCGGATCCTGCGGGCCGGCCACCCTGGGCTGCTGCTCCGCACGGCCCGCGGTGTCGAGCTGGTCGAGCGAAAGGCCGGCCCGGCGCTGGGCCTGGTGCCCGACCTGAGCTGGCAGGAGGAAGAGATCGCCCTGCCCGACGGCGCCCGCCTGGTGCTGTTCACCGACGGGATATTCGAGGGGCGCATCGGGCCCGGCAGCGAGCGGCTCGGCGAGGACGGCCTCGCCGACATGGCCCGTGACCTGGCCGGGTTGCCGCCGGCCGCGTTCGTCGACGGCCTGATCGGCGCGACCGAGGCCGCGGCCGCGCGTTACGGCGGACTCGACGACGATGTGGCTGTCGTCTACCTGGGATGGAAGGCCAGCGCATGACCGAGGCCGAGGCCAGCCAGCAAGAAACCGCGGTCAGGCAGCACACGACCGGGGCCACGCCGGACCCGACCAGGGCCACGCCGGACCCGACCGGGGCTAGCCAGCGGCAGCCGGCGAAGGGGCCGCGCTTCCCGGGGCTGACCGTCCAGGGCTGGTTCGGCGTGGTGTTCGCCGTGCTCACGATCCTGGTGGTGGCCGGAGCCGTGATCATCGCTCAGCTGCTCGTGCAAGGCCGCGCGAAGTCCGCCGAGCTCGATGGCGGCATCCTGCCAGCCCAGGCGCAGGCGTACCGGCTGCAAGGCGCGCTGGTGGACCAGGAGACGGGGATCCGCGGCTTCGGCATTACCGGCCAGCGGAGCTTCCTGCAGCCGTATACCGCGGGCCTCGCGACCGAGTCCGGCGCGGCAGCCAGGCTGCGTGCGCTGATCGGCCACAACAAGCTGCTGGCAGCCGACCTGCGCAACCTGGAGTCTGAGGCAAATACGTGGCGCCACAACTTCGCCATGCCAATGATCGCCCTGGCCAGCAGAGGACCGCTGGACGCCAAGGACATCGGACTGCTGGACAAGAGCAAGCAGTCCTTCGACCATCTGCGGGTTCTGTTTGCCACCCAGAATTCCCATCTCGCGGCCGCCGCGGCACGCGACAGGGCCGGCCTGGGCAACATCCGCAGCATCAATGACTGGACCTTTACCACCATCCTTGTCGTCTTCCTGCTCGCGTCAGCCGTGCTGGCGCTGATACTGCGCAACGCGGTCGTCCAGCCGCTGCGCCGCCTGGGCGCCGCCGCCCGGCATGTGGTGAGGGGCGATTTCGGCCACCGCATCGAGGCGACCGGCCCCAAGGATCTGCGGGCCGTGGCGGCGGACGTCGAGGCGATGCGCAATGAGCTTGCCGAGGCACTGGAAGGTGCCCACGCTGCCCAGGCGATGGCGGCCCGCCAGGCTGAGGACCTCGATGCCCAGGCAGCCGACCTCCTGCGCTCCAACGCCGATCTCGAGCAGTTCGCCTATGTGGCCTCCCATGACCTGCAGGAACCGCTGCGCAAGGTGGCCTCGTTCTGCCAGCTCCTGGAGAAGCGCTACGGCGACCAGCTGGACGAGCGGGGCCGCCAGTACATCGACTTCGCAGTCGACGGCGCCAAGCGGCTGCAGGTCCTGATCAACGACCTGCTGACCTTCTCCCGGGTAGGCCGGGCCGACGATCTGCGCGTCCTCCTGCAGCTCGACGGGGTGCTGGACACCGCACTCGCCGGCCTCGGAACCATCATCGAGGAGTCCGGTGCGGTCATAGAGCGGCCCGAGTTCATGCCCGAGGTAATGGGCGACCCCACCCTGCTCGCGATGCTGTGGCAGAACCTCATCGGCAATGGCATCAAATTCCGGGCGCCCCACCGCTCCCCCGCCGTGCAGATCACCGTCGATCCAGGACCGGACGGGATGTGGCAATTCTGCGTCGCCGACAACGGCATCGGTATCCCGCCGGAGTTCGCCGAGAAGGTCTTCGTAATCTTCCAGCGGCTGCACGGCCGCAGTGCCTACGCCGGTACCGGGATCGGCCTGGCACTCTGCAAGCGGATCGTCGAGCATCACGGCGGCGCGATCAGTCTCGACAACGCCTACGCTGACGGAACTCGCGTCTGCTTCACCCTGCCCGGGACCGAGCCGGCCGAGCCCGACCAGTCAGCGAAGCACGCCAGCGACGGCGCAGCCACCAACAGCGCAGCCAGCGACAGCGCAGCCAGCGACAGCATCAACGCCGCCATCGACCGCACCGGCACGGGCAGCACCGGCACGGGGCACCCTGGCGACGGCACCANNTAACGCCGCCAGCAACAGCGAAGGGACGCCCGGATGATCGTCCAGCCGATCGAGGTACTGCTCGTCGAGGACGACCCTGGCGACGAGCTGATGACCCGCGAGGCCTTCGAGGAGAACAAGATCGGCAACCGGCTCCATGTCGCCCGCGACGGAGAGGAGGCGCTCGACTTCCTCTACCGGCTGGGCGCGCACGCCGATGCTCCCCGGGTCGACCTGGTCCTGCTCGACCTCAACCTGCCAAAGTACGACGGGCGCCAGGTCCTGGAGCGGATAAGGTCCGATCCCGATCTCACCCACTTGCCGGTGGTGGTCCTGACCACGTCCTCGTCCGAGGAGGACATCTTGCGCAGCTACAAGCTGCACGCCAACGCCTACGTGACCAAGCCCGTCGACGTCAACCAGTTCATTGCGGCCGTCCGGCAGATCGACGACTTCTTCCTGTCGGTCGTGCGCCTGCCCAACCAGTGGATGTCGCACGGGTGACCGCCCCGCCATTTCTGGCCGCGCGCCCGGTAGGGGTTACGTTTCGGCCGGGCGAGACCGGCTGAATCGTCACCGCTGATACGAGAGCACCGCTGATAAGAGACCGGAGCGGCTCGCCGGGCCTGGCAGCTGTGGTCAGCCTTGCCGTCCGGGTGCAGACGCCGTCAAGGCGGCCGTCAGAGCACCGCCCGTGGCTGCCCGGCGGCAGCACGGGCAAAGGCATCAGCCACCACGCCAGCATCAGCCACAGCGCCGGGCCCGCTGGGCACTGCAGGTACGGCGACCTGGCTAGCGTGCCCGGCGGGCACAGCGCCGCCGTCGGCGGGCACCATGTCGCCACTGCGCGCGGGCACCACGGCGCCGTCGGCGGGCACAGCGTCGCTGCGGGCGGGCACCACGTCGTCGCTGCGGGCGGGCATCCCGACCGTGCCGCCGTCGGCGGGCAGTGCGAGAGACAGCCGGGTGAACTCGGCGGCGATTCGGTGCCAGAGACGTGCCCTGCGGAGCATCGCGTGATCGCCATCGCGTATCTCGATTGTCGCCACCGGCCCGATGGATCGGGCGCGCCCCGCGTAAGCCCAGGTCTCCGCCGGACTGCAGACACGGTCCGCGCTGCCGTGCACGAGAAGAATCCGGCGCCCGGCCAGCTGGCTGACTGGCTCCCCCGGCGGCAGCCAGGGCGCCAGGCCCGCAACTGCCGACACCAGCGGATGCCCGGCGACGCGCAGCGCCGCGCGCGCGCCCATCGAGTGCCCCACCAGCACGACGGGTATGCGCCCGAAGTCCCTGGCGACCTGGTCGAGCAACGCGGTCAGATCACCTACCGGAGAGGCGTCGTCGCCATTCCAGCCGCGAAGCCGGAACCTCGGCCGGTCGACCACGACCTGGATGCCGCGCAGCGCGTGCCGGATGGCTCGCGCAACAGGCAGCATCCTCAGCACGCTGAGCTGCACCGGAGAGGTCGGTTGCCTGCCGATTGAACGGCCGCCGTGAACCACCACGATGACCCCGGCGGTTCGGCCGAAGCCACCGATGGCATGCAGTAGCCGCTCACGGCTCATCAGGCACTCCCCCATCAGGCACTCCCCACCAGGATCTGGCGTTCAGCCGGTGAGCTCTTGGCGGCCGGTGCTGCTGGCGTTCAGCCGGTGAAGCTCTGCCCCTTACAGACTGGACACGGGAACGAAAACCCGTCGCGTGATGCCACTGACCAGGCACCATCATCTCAGGGTGCGCCGACCGGGGGATGACGAGTGGAGGATGACGTGAGGAGGCCGCTATGACGTGGGATGAACTGCTCGCCCGCTGCCTGGCCAAGCCCGGCGCGTGGCAGGACGAGCCATGGGAGGGCGACATCGTGGTGAAGGTCGGCAGCAAGATCTTTGCCTTCCTCGGGTCGGAGTCCGCGGCCGCGGTTGGGGTCAAATGCGGACCGAACCGGGAGGCGGCTGACGAGTGGCTGCTGCGCTACCCCGACGATGCGTCGGTGATGGCCTATATCGGCCGCTCGGGGTGGAACAGCCTGCGGCTCGCGGGTGCGATTCCCGACGACGAGCTGCTCGAGGCCGTCGACGCCTCCTATGACACTGTGGTCAGCAAGTTGCCGAAGAAAGACCGCCCGGCCCGATCCTGACCGGCGCTGCCAGCCGATCGCACTGCGGCGTGTGCTGCGCCCGGCAGCCGGGACCGGCCCCGGCTGGCCCGTTCAGTGCTTTTACACTTGTGCTTGCGAAGGCCTGGCTAGGAGGCGCTGATGTCCGTGTGCGGAAGCAGGGTACTTGCGATGACGATCGCGCCGGATACTCGCGGCGACACCGCGGGAGACGCCAGGTGACCGCCGTTGACTCCGGTGCTGCCGTCGTCGGAGCCGACGAGCTGCTCGGCCTGTACGAGCAGATGGCGGTGATCCGCCGGACCGAGAAGGCAGCTCATGATCTCTTCCTGGCCGGCCTGGTCAAGGGCACAACGCACCTGGCAGCCGGCCACGAGGCCGTCGCTGTCGGCGCGAGCGCCGCGCTGCGGCCCGACGACTACGTGTTCGCCACCTACCGGGGTCACCATCACGCCATGGCGCGCGGCGCCACGCCGGCGGAGTGCCTGGCCGAGCTGATGAGCAAGGGCACCGGCCTGTGCAAGGCCAAGGGCGGCTCGATGCACCTCACCAAGGCATCAGCCGGGATGCTCGGGTCCTATGCGATCGTCGGCGCGCACCTTCCGCTGGCCGCCGGAGCCGCCTGGTCGGCGCGGCTGCGCGGCTCTGGCCAGGTCGCCGTTGCGTTCTTCGGCGATGGCGCGACCAACATCGGGGCCTTCCACGAGGCGCTCAACCTGTCCGCGGTGTGGGCGCTCCCGGTCCTGTTCATCTGCGAGAACAACCTCTATATGGAGTACACGCCGATCGGCGAGGTAACAGCGGTGGCGAACCCGGCGGCGGACCGGGCGCCGGGCTACGGGATCCCGGCGGAGGTCATCGACGGCAACGACGTCGTGGTGGTCAAGGATGCCGTGCACAGGGCAGCCGAGCTTGCCAGGTCCGGCGGCGGGCCTACCGTCATTGAGGCACTGACCTACCGGCACTTCGGCCACAGCCGCACCGATCCGGGGGCATACCGGCCGGCCGAGGAGGTCGAGCGCTGGATGCAGCGTGATCCGCTGGAGCTGGCCAGGGCGCGGCTGCAGGTGCACGGGGTGCCCGGTGAGTCGGTGACGGCAGCCGACGAGCGTGCCGCACGGATCGTCGCCGAGGCGGTGGCCGAGGCGAAGGCAGCTCCCGGCCCCGATCCCCACGACGCGTTCACCGATGTATGGGCAGACGGAGGCTCGGCATGGCGGACATGATCACCTACCGCGAGGCGGTCGCCGAGGGCCTCGCGCGCGAGCTGCGCCGTGACTCGTCGGTGGTATGCCTGGGCGAGGACATCGGGGCCGCCGGGGGCGTGTTCAAGACGACGTCGGGGCTCTTCGCCGAGTTCGGCAAGGAGCGGGTGTGGGACACCCCGATCTCCGAGCAGGCCATCCTGGGCGTGGCGATGGGCGCGGCGATGACCGGCATGCGCCCGGTCGCCGAGATCATGTTCTCCGACTTTTTCGCCTGCTGCTGGGACTACCTGGCCAACGAGATCCCGAAGATGCGGTACATGACCGGGGGCCAGGTGACGGTGCCGCTGGTGGTACGCACGGCGAATGGCGGCGGGCTCGGCTTCGGCGCCCAGCATTCCCAGGCGGTGGAGAACTGGACGCTGGCGATTCCTGGCCTGAAGATCGCGGCGCCGTCGAACCCGGCGGATGTCGTCGGGCTGATGGCCGCGGCAATCCGCAGCGACGACCCGGTGGTGTTCTTCGAGCACAAGGGGCTGTTCGCGAGCAAGGGGCCGGCCGCGCCCGAGGGCCATGTGGTCGAGCTGGGCAAGGCCGCCGTGGCGCGGGAGGGCAGCGACGTCAGCCTGGTCGCCCTGGCCGCCACGGTGCCGATGGCGCTGGCCGCGGCCGATCTGCTCGCCGCCGACGGGATCTCGGCAGAAGTGATCGACCTGCGATGCCTGGTGCCGCTCGACATGGCCACCGTACTCGCGTCGGTCGGGCGGACATCCCGGCTGGTCATCGTGGAGGAGAACCCGTTCCAGGGCGGCTGGGGCGGCACGGTCGCCTCGATCGTCGCCGACGAGGGGTTCGAGCTGCTGGATGCCCCGATCCGGCGGGTGGCCGCCGCGTGCGTGCCGCTGCCGTTCGCCGACGCGCTCGAGCAGCTGGTGATCCCGACCGTGGACGGCGTTGTCAAAGCAGCCCGCACGCTGGTCGCCTACTGACCGCCTCGCCCGCTGGCCGTACTGTCCGCAGTCTCCTGCTGACCCGCGCTCAGGGGCTGGCCCGCTGGCCCGCGCGCTCACGTGACGCGAAGACGCCCTGCCGGGGGAAGGCACCGGCCGACAGCACGGCGCGCGTCATCGCCTTGCCGATCCTGATGACCTCCTCCGTGCGCTCGTCGCCCAGGTGCCGCCACGGCGGTGCCGCCATCCGGTCGGTCTCCTGCTCGATGTGCGCCCGCAACGCATCCCCGGCCGGGGTGAGCGCGCTGCCGCCTTCGGGGGTGGGTGCACCGTCGCCGTTGAGCAGGCCGCGCGCGGCGAGGCCCTCGATGGCGCCGTCCCATTCCGGCCCGCTCCAGCCCCGGCTGGCCCGGGCGAAGCCGGGCAGGAATCCCTTGCCGGTAGCGACGTGGGTAACCAGCGCGTCGATGCCGCTGAGCCCGACGGCCACCAGCGCGGCAATGTGACCGTCGCCGCGGTGCTCGCGCAGCAGCGACAGGCCGTGCCATAGCACCAGGTGCGGGGCATCGGGCCAGTCAAGACCGGCGTGGCCGGCGTAGAGCGGCCGGCCCTCGACGGCGCACCCGCTGGCCGCCTCGCGGACCAGCCCGGAGATCGTCGTCATGTCGGCTGAGGCGATGACGTCGGGACCGAGGAGACGGGTCAGGACGGCGTCGGCAGCTTCGAAACGGGCGGCGACGACAGCAGCCGGGCTGGCAAGCTCCCACGCCCTGGGGATGCACCGGGCCACCAGCGCCGGATTGAAGTTGTAGAAGGTGGCGGCGACCACGCCGCCGCTGACCGCCCCCATCGGCGCCGACCGCCCGGCGAAATAGCACATCCGCCCGGCCTCGAGCCCGGCGGCTACCAGCCGTTCCTCGGTCTCCGGGGCGAAGTAAATCAATGCGTGCAGGGCGTTAGTAGCGTCATGTGCCCGCCGGACAAGCGAGGAGGTCATTCCTGTAACCATAGCGACCCTGAGCCCGCTGGAAAGCCGGGCCGCACGCCGGGTCTAGCCGCCCGCAGGGCCGAGGCGCCGCAAGTTAGCCAGGGACATCGGTCAGCCTTTCGGCCCATTCCGGAGTTTCCGTTGACACGGACGGCCGGGGACGGAAAGCTTCGGCACGCGTATCCATTCCGCGAACTGGCGAGCCTGTATGGCGCTCTTGCCTGCTCGCGCATTTTTGCTTAGCCGGAGGTTCCCATGGGCAACTCAGCTCAGGCATGCAGGCACCGGCTGCGCAGACTGGCCGCGCCAGTGGTGGCCGTGAGCCTGCTCACCTTCGCGCTGGCAGCGGCCGGGCCGGCGGGTGCCAGCAGCGCCGCCGCGGCGCAGCCCGCCGTGACCGCGCCAGGCGGCCCCGGCACGATGTCCTACTTCGACCTCGCCCGCAAGGACTGCGTGGGCACGGCGCGCAACACCACGTCCAAGGTCTGGTACACGGTGGCCGATGGCGTGCTGTCTGACGTGTACGAGCCGACGATCGACAACACGAACGTGGCAACCCTGCAGTACATCGTCACCGACGGCTCCACCTTCACCGACCTGCAGACCCGCGACATGACCTACACGGTGGCGGCCGACCCCACCGGCATGGCCTGCACCGTGACCGCCACCAGCGCCAGCCACGGCTACCAGCTGGTGACCACCTACATCACCGACCCGGCACGAGACACGGTGCTGATGCACACCCGCATCCAGGCCACGCCGGGCTCGACCACCAATATCGGGAACCTGCACCTGTACGCGCGGCTGGACGCGCACGTGAACGGGGATGGCGGCGGCGGCACCCAGAACGCGGGCGGCAACACCGGCGTCATCGACACGTCCACCGGCTCCCCCGTGCCCGTGGTGTACAGCACCAACACCGTGACCGAGGCAGCCAACCGCAGCTACGCGGTGCCCACCTACATGGCGCTGAGGGCCAGCAGCGCGTCGCCCGACGCCAGCGTCGGATATGCCGGGACCGCCAGTGACGGACTCACCCAGCTGGACGCCACGCACACGCTGACCAGCTACGACTCGGCGCCCGACGGGCACATCACGGCGACGGAGGAGATCACGCCCGCGGCCAACGGCGAGGTGACGCTGGCGCTCGGCTTCGGCCGCAGCCAGGCCCAGGCGGTCGCCACCGCCGGCGCGTCGCTGGCCAAGCCGTTCGCCCTGACCGAGCTTGGCTACCTGGCCGGCTGGGCCAGCTACGACATCGGCCTGCGCAAGCCCCCAGCCAGCTTCCCCGGCCTGTCCGCCGCGCAGGCGACTGACCTGCGGCGCCGCTACTACCTGTCGGCGAACGTGCTCAAGTCGAGCGAGGACAAGACCTATCCCGGCGCAATCGTCGCGTCGCTGGCCAGCCCGTGGGGCCAGGCGGTGAGCGCCGGAACGGACGTCAACGGCGAGCCCGTGTACTACGGCTCCTACCGCGAGGTGTTCGCGCGCGACCTGTACGAGGCGTTCACCGGGCTGCTCACCGACGGCGATCTCGCTACCGCCCGGGCCGCCACGCTGTTCCTGTTCGACAAGCAGCAGCTGCCTAACGGGCAGATGCCGCGTAACTCGCTCATCAACGGCGAGCCGGCCCCGGACACCGGCGGCACCCAATTGGACGAGACTGCCTACCCGATCCTGATGGCGCTGCAGGCCGGGCTGGCCTCCGACACCACGCTGTGGCAGCAGCACATCCGGCCGGCCGCCGACTTCCTGGTCGCCAACGGGCCGTCGGACGGGGTGGAGCGCTGGGAGGAGCAGACCGGCTACTCCCCCTCCACGATCGCCGCCGAGATCGCCGGGCTCACCGCGGCGTCGGTGATCGCCGCCGACCACGGCGACACCGCGCGGGCGCAGCTGTACCAGGCCACCGCCGACGACTTCCAGCGCAACATCAAGAACTGGGACGTGACCACCACCGGCCCGGACGCCCCGGCCTACTTCATCCGGCTGTCCAAGACCGGCGACCCGAACGCCGCCATCAGCTACAGCCTCGGCAACGGCGGCCCGACCGTGGACCAGCGCTCCGTCATCGACGGCGGGTTCCAGGAACTGGTCCGGCTCGGCGAGCTGCCGGTCAGCGACAGCGACATCCAGGCGTCGCTGAGCGTGCTGGACAAGCAGATCTCGGTGTCCACGCCGAGCGGGACCGGCTACTACCGGTACGGCACCTCGGCCGCCGCGGGCAGCGCCGACGGGTACGGCGACTGCTACCAGCCGAGCCAGACGTCCTGCACCACCGAGGGCGAGCCATGGCCGACTACCGATACGGGAACGGGGCACCTGTGGCCCGTGCTGTCCGGCGAGCGGGCCGAGTCCGACGTGGCCGAAGGCAACCTGACCGGCGCATCGGCCCTGCTGGAGGCGATGGCGCAGTTCTCCTCCGGCGTGGGCCTGGTGCCCGAGCAGGCGTGGGAGGACCCGGACCTGGCCGCCTCGCCGTACGGGACCGACCCGACGACCGCGTCGATCGGCTTCACCGACGGCAAGGCCGCGGGCTCGGCCTCCCCGCTGACCTGGGCGCAGGCCCAGGAACTCCGGCTCATCCTGGACATCGGGGCCGGGCGCACGCTGGAGACCCCGTCGGTGACCACGCAGCGGTATGTCACGAACGCGCCGCCTGGTGCCCTCAGCGTGACCCTGACAGCGCCGGCGCCCGGCACGGCGATCACGACGGCCACCACCGCGGTGACCGGGACGACAGCGCCGGGCGCGAGCGTCGTGGTGGAGTCCGACGACACCACCACGGGGGCGCCCTCCACTGTCGGCACCGCGGTAGCGGCGGCCGATGGCTCGTTCTCTGTTACTGTGCCGGTCGGCTTCGGCGACAGTTCGCTGACCGTGTCCGCCACCGCGGCCGGCAACCAGACCGGGTATGCGCAGACCACCGTGACCAGCGACGTGACCAGCGGGACGACGGTGCTCAACGTGACCGACCCCACGGGCGATGACAACGGTCCCGGCACCTACCAGTACCCGACAGCCCCGGACTTCCAGCCTGGCGCGTTCGACCTGACCGATTTCAAGGTGATCAGCGACGGAACGACCGTGTACCTGCAGGCCACGCTGGCCAACCTGGCGCCGACCTTCGGCTCCGCCTTCGGCGCGCAGCTGCTCGACGTGTACGTGCACAATCCCGCCGCGACGACCACCTCGACAGCGGCCGCGTACCCGACCCGCAACTACACCATCGCCCCCGCTGATGCCTGGAACGAGCTGGTCGAGGCGCAGGGATTCGCGGCACCGGTGTGGCAGAACGCCTCCGGCGGTTCGCTCGGCACGCCGTTCATGGCCACGTCGCAGGCCAGCGGGACCGTCACGATCGCGCTGCCGCAGGCCACGTTCGGCACCCCGGGATCGGGCTGGTCCTTCGCCGTGGTGCTGACCGGCCAGGACGGCTTCCAGGCGGACCTGGCCCGCGCGTTCACGCCGACCCCGGGGGCCTACACGTTCGGCGTCTGCGCGACAGGCAGCACCAGCCCGATCTGCGCCGTTGACCCGAGCACCGTGCCGAAGGCGATGGACGTCATCACGCCACCGGGGGTGTCCCAGGCCACCGAGCTCGACCCGACCCTCGGCCCGGTCGTCATCCAGGGAGTCACCGTTCCCTGAGACAGGACCTGGCTAGCCAGCCCGGCAAGGCGCCCCGTCGCAGCACCGTGGACGCCTTGCCGCGGCGGCCCGCCGCGCTAGCCGCTGCGCACCGGCCTGCGCGTTCGCTCATGCGTTCCAGGCCTGCGGGAATGTCGCGTCCTGTGCCGTGATTGCGTCCCTGAACATGGGGTGCAGGTCCATGGGACGTACGGGCCCGCCTTGATGTAACCGCGGCGTTCCAGCTCGAAGACGTACCCCCCCGCGCCGAGCACGGCACCGCTCTCCAGCCGCTGCACGATCCCCGCCGCTGCGATTCCCGCCGCCGGGATTCCGCTCATGATCTCGCTCATGGTGCCGCGCCTCCGGCCGTTACCAGGTCCGCCGCGGGCCCGCCGGCGAACCGGCCGGGCGCGAACCGGTGAATGTCGTACACGGTTCCCCCTTGCAGTGCGAGCTGGGCCAGCACCCGTCCCACCCAGGGCGCGAACTTGTACCCGGTACCGCGCCACCCCACCCCGGTGAAGACGCCGTCCATCCCCGGGACGGGCCCGAGAATGAAGTCGTCGTCCCCGACCAGGTCGTAAGCGCAGACGTCGACGCCGCTGGCGTCCGCGACGTCCACGGTCTCCGCGCCGCGCAGCCCTGGCATGCACTCGGCCACGAAGTCCTCGACGCTCGCAATCGGGCTCTGCACCAGAGCCGCATCGGGCGGATTGTAGAACCCGATCTTGACGCCCGGGGTCTTCCCCTCGTGGATCGGATGCCCGTAGATCCCGACGTCCAGGTACGCGAACACCGGCAGCGTGCGGGCCGTGTAGCGGCTTCGCGTCCCGGCCGGGGGAATGAAGTACTTGGACTGCACGGGGCGGTCCGGCCGGAGCGGAAATCGGGCCGAGCAGCCAGGCAGCAGCCCGAGCACGTCGTTAGTGCCCAGGCCGGCGGTAATCACCAGGGCGTCAGACACGACTTCGCCGGATTCGGTGGCCACGTGCCAGCTGCCCCCGGACCGGGTAATGCCGCGAACCGTCGCGTTTTCCGACACATGCACGCGGCGTGCCCGCAGTGCCGCCTGCAGGAAGCGGGTGACCGCGGGGACGTCAGCGAACCCGGCGTCAACATCAAGCCGGCCCGCGTCCGCGGTGAATTGCGGGAATCGCTGCCGGAGTTCCGCTGCCGAGAGGGCCGCCCGGCGCAGTTGCAGCTGCGCCAGGATGGCAAAGCTGCGCACCGCGTAGCTACTGGCAAGATCGGGAGTAATGCTGTCCTTGAAGAGATTCAGGCAGCCGCAGTCGATCAGCAGCGGCTCACTGGACAGCGCCTGGAGTTCCAGCCAGAGCCGCCGCGACTCGTAAGCAAGCCGCGAGTACTCCGGATCCAGGTAGTCGTTGCGGACCGACCGCGTGAGGCAGAACGACGCGGTCTCGGGATCACCCACCCGGGTCCGTTCCAGGACCGTGACGGTTTCAGCGAATGGCGCGGCGTAGTAGGCCGTCATGAGTCCCATGACCCCGCCGCCGATGACCGTCAGCCGCCTCCCCCCGGACTCGGCCATGACCACGCTCCTTCCGCGTAACAGCCGGCAGGCAAGGGCGCAAGCACGGCGGCCCGTCGTCCTGAGCAGTCTAGATTCAGGAACGCGCTAGTTATCGCTGGCGTGCTGATCCCCGCGCGTATCGCTAAGCGCGGTCAGCGATACCTGTTTGCCGGATGCTGTCAGGGGCCCGGGCCGCGCCGGAAAAGCTGAGTGCTCGGGCACCAGTTGTTCACTCAGCGGTGCTGTCCTGGTCATCGACACGCGCCGCCGCGGATGTTGTGTCACGGCCTCCGGCGTACCAGAGTTGATCGCGAATGGTTCCGCCAGCTGTGCGCTTCATGTTCGCGGCCCCGCTTGCCGCCTTCCGACCTGTCGCGTCCGTGCCCTGACGCCACGCCGACGCGACGCCGCCGATCACCCGCCTTTCGAGGAGCAGGACCGTGCCACGCACCGAACTGACGCCGGCCCGTACCTACAGCCAGCACGACATGGAGCTGATCCACGCCTACTGGCGGGCGGCGAACTACCTGTCCGTGGGCCAGATCTACCTGATGGACAACCCGCTGCTGCGAGAACCGCTGAAAGCCGAGCACGTCAAGCCCCGGCTGCTCGGGCACTGGGGCACGACGCCCGGGCTCAACCTGCTGTACGCGCACATGAACCGGGTCATCTCCGAACGCGACCTCGAGGCGCTGTACGTCACGGGCCCCGGTCACGGCGGGCCGGGACTGGTGGCCAACGCGTACCTGGAGGGCACCTACAGCGAGGTCTACTCCTCGATCGGCCAGGACGAGGACGGGATCCGGGCGCTGTTCCGGCAGTTCTCCTTCCCCGGCGGCATCCCCAGCCACGTGGCGCCGGAGACGCCCGGGTCCATCCATGAGGGCGGCGAGCTCGGCTACGCGCTGGTGCACGCATACGGCGCCGCATTCGACAACCCTGACCTGATGGTGCTGTGCGTGGTCGGCGACGGCGAGGCGGAGACCGGCCCGCTGGCCGCCAGCTGGCACTCGAACAAGTTCCTCAACCCGGTGACCGACGGCGCGGTGCTGCCGGTGCTGCACCTCAACGGCTACAAGATCGCGAACCCGACCGTGCTGGCCCGCATCCCGGAGGACGAACTCGCCGACCTGATGCGCGGTTACGGCTACGATCCGCATTTCGTCACCAGTGACGATCCCGTCGCGGTCCATCAGGAGCTCGCTGCCACGCTCGATGAGGTGCTGGACTCCATCGCTGCCATCCAGCACGACGCCCGCGCAGGTAACCGCCACGATGCCAGCCACGCCAGCGATGGCCGCGATGCCGGCGATGGCGCGGGCCCCGGCGGGGCCGGGCCGCCGCCGTCCCGCCCGCTATGGCCGATGATCGTGCTGCGGACGCCGAAAGGCTGGACCGGGCCGAAGGTGGTCGACGGCCTCCCGGTCGAGGGCACCTGGCGCGCTCACCAGGTCCCGCTGGCCGAGACCCGCACCAATGCCCGGCACCGCGAGCAGCTGGAACAGTGGATGCGCAGCTACCGGCCCGAGGAGCTGTTCGACGAGGCCGGGCAGCTGATCCCGCAGCTGCGGGCGCTCGCGCCGCAGGGATCCCGGCGGATGAGCGCCAGCCCGCATGCCAACGGCGGGCTGCTGCTGCGCGATCTCGCCATGCCGGACTTCCGCGCCTACGCCGTGCCTGCCGAGCACCCTGCTACCGAGTTCAGCGAGGCGACCCGGGTGCTGGGCTCGTTCCTGCGCGACATCATCGCCCGCAACCCCGACCGGTTCCGCCTGATGGGCCCGGACGAGACGGTGTCCAACCGGCTGACGGCCGTATTCGAGAAGGCCAACCGTGCCTGGGACGCGATCACGCTGCCCGGCGACGATCACCTGGCGCCGGACGGGCGGGTGATGGAGGTGCTGTCCGAGCACCTGTGCCAGGGGTGGCTGGAGGGCTACCTGCTGACCGGGCGGCACGGCCTGTTCAACTGCTACGAGGC
>PMSW01000115.1:0-2835 GCA_003168215.1 Actinomycetota bacterium | reverse complement strand
TTCATCGACCACGTGATCAACAAGAAGGCCGAGATCGTCCGGGTGTACCTGCCGCCGGATACCAACACCCTGCTGTCGGTGGCCGATCACTGCCTGCGCAGCAGGAACTACGTCAACGTCATCGTGGCCGGCAAGCAGCCGGCGCTGAACTACCTGAGCATGGACCAGGCGATCGCGCACTGCACCCGCGGGCTGGGGATCTGGCCGTGGGCCAGCACCACTGACGGCGAGCCTGACGTCGTGCTCGCCTGCGCCGGCGACATCCCGACGCTGGAGACGCTGGCCGCGGCGGACCTGCTGCGCACCCATCTGCCCGAGCTGAAGGTCCGGGTCATCAACGTGGTGGACATCATGCGGCTGGAGCCGGATACCGAGCACCCGCACGGGCTGTCCGACCTTGACTTCGATTCGCTGTTCACCGCCGACAAGCCGGTGATCTTTGCCTACCACGGCTATCCGTGGCTCATCCACCGGCTCACCTACCGCCGTAACAACCACCGGAACCTGCATGTTCGGGGATACAAGGAAGAGGGCACCACCACTACCCCGTTCGATATGGTTATGCTTAATGATCTTGACCGATTCCATCTCGTGATGGATGTCATCGACCGCGTCCCGTCCATCGGAACCCGCGCAGCGACGTTGCGGCAGGAGATGTCCGACGCTCGCCTTGCCGCCCGTGCCTACACCCGCGAGCATGGCGAGGACGACCCGGCGATCTCCGGCTGGACCTGGCCGGGACGGGACTGACGGTGCGGGTGCTGGTCGTCAACGCCGGGTCCTCCAGCCTCAAGCTGCGCCTGCTCGATGCGCAGGACACCATCGAGCAGAGCGCGGACCTGCCCGCCGGGCCGGACGGGCTAGATACGTCCGGCCTTGCCAGGGTCCTGGACGGCTGGGGCAAGCCCGACGTGGCCGGTCACCGCATTGTGCATGGCGGGACGGCCTTCACCGGCCCGGCCCTGATCGACGACTCCGTTCGGGAGCAGCTGCTGGGCCTGACCGACCTGGCCCCGCTGCACCAGCCCAAGTCCCTGGCCGCGCTCGACGCGGTCACCGCGGAGCTGCCCGGGGTTGCCGCGGTGGCCTGCTTCGACACCGCGTTCCACACGACCATCCCGGCCGCCGCGGCAACCTACGCGGTGCCGCGCGAATGGCGGCAGCGCTACGCGATCCGCCGGTACGGCTTCCACGGGCTGTCGCACGCGTATTGCTCGCGGCGCGCTGCGCAGATGGCCGGCCAGCCGCTGGCGGGGCTGCGGATCGTCACCTGCCATCTCGGCGCGGGCGCGTCGCTCGCGGCCGTGCTCGACGGCCGCAGCATCGACACCACGATGGGCTTCACCCCGCTGGAAGGGCTGGTGATGGCTACCCGGTCCGGCACCGTCGATCCCGGTCTCGTGCTCTGGCTCGAGGAGCACGAGCACCTCTCGCCGCACGAGGTCGCCACCGCCCTGGAATCACGCTCCGGGCTGCTCGCGCTGGCCGGAACCGGTGACATGCGCGAGGTCGAGGCTGCCGCGGACCGCGGCGAGCCGGACGCCCGGCTCGCGATCGACGTCTATACCCACCGGCTGGCGGCCGGCATCGCGGCGATGAGCGCGGCAACCGGGGGCGTGGACGTGCTCGCCTTCACCGGCGGCGTGGGCGAGCACTCCGCCACGGTGCGGCGGCGGGCGGCCGAGCGCCTGGCGTTCCTCGGCGTGGCCATCGACGGCCAGCGCAACGACACGGCCGGCCAGGACGGCGGCGACGGCAGCAGCGTTGACAGCGACATCACGGCCGCCGGCGCGGCCGTCCGGACCCTGGTGATCACCGCGCGGGAAGACCTGCAGATCGCCCGCGAAGCACGCCGGCTGCTCGGCACCCGGTAGCCGCAGCCGAAACATCACGGCCACACCACCTGATCAAGAAATTGCTCCACGGCAGTCATTACCTGCCGAGCGACTTCCCGATCACCACTGGCGCCGTTACCCCGGTGACTGCCGCTGCCTCATTGATAGCGACCGCGACCTGGGAGGCCACCCAGGCATGGCTCTCGGTCCAGGTTTCCGGCGGAGTCCACGCGATACGGTTGCGAAGCCAGCACTACTGCGGGTGGCGTGCTAGCGCCCTGGCCGGGAGCCCGAGCCGGAAAGTAGCTTGCCAGCGTGAGCGACCACGGGCACCGCGCCGCCGGTGCGGACGGCGGCCGCCCGGCCTCGCAGGCCGAGGCCAGCCAGTGGCGGGCGGTCTGGCGGCGAGCGCTGCGGAACCGGCAGCTCCGCCGCCTGTCGCTCGCGTTCCTTGCGTTCAATGCGGCCGAGTATGGCGAGTGGATCGCGGTCCTGGTCTACGCCTACGCCCGTGGCGGGGCGGCAACTGCCGGGGAGGTCGCCGCGGTGCAGCTAGTCCCCTGCGGGCTGCTGGCACCGGTGCTCGCCGGGCTGGCTGACCGGATGCCTCCCGAGCGGCTGCTGCGCCTCTCCTATCTCGCCCAGGCCGCCGCGATGCTGATCGTCGCAGCCGCCATCGCAGCGCACGCGCCGCCTTTCGCTGTCTATGCCGCCGGGGCGCTGGCCGCGATCCCGTTCACCGTTCCCCGGCCGGTGCAGGCCGTGGCCTTGCCTGCCGTCAGCGTCTCCGGCACCGACCTGACTGCCGCGAACGTGGTGAGCGGGTGGATGCAGAGCGTGGGCATGATCGTCGGCCCAGCGGCGACGGCGCTGCTGATCGGGCCGGCCGGAAGCGCCGGGGTACTGGTCTTCTTCGCGGTATCCGCGACCGGATCGTGCTTCCTCGTTCCCCGGCTCGGCACGACCCTAGCGGCAGCGGCGACCGCGCCAGGCGAGGAGC
>PMSW01000016.1:6136-26085 GCA_003168215.1 Actinomycetota bacterium | reverse complement strand
CCGGCCGTCGGCTCGCCCGTGCCCGCGTCATCGCCGCGTATCCCGGCTGAACCGCGGGCCCGTGCCGCCGCGCTGGCCCGGGCCAGCGCAGCCTCCCCTGGCGACTCGCCCGTCTCGGTCGTCTCGGCCGGCCCGAATTCCGCGGCCGCCCCGGGAAACGCGGCCAGCGCGTAGCCGGGCAGCCGCGGGACGGCGCCGCCGGGCGCGCCGGGGATGAAGTCACCCGATGCCTCGCCGCTGACCAGCGGCCGGCGCTGGCTGGCGTATTCCGCCGACAGCAGGGCGTCGATCGGCACGTCGGACGAGCGCGGATCGCCGTACCACGCCTCGCGATCGGCGAAGGCCAGCTTGGCGCATTCCACCACCGTGTGGATGAAGTCCGCGCTTGCCGGGCCCATCTCCGCCAGGTCAAAGCCGCTGAGCAGGGCAAGCTGCTGCAGGAAGACCGGCCCCTGCCCCCAGGGGCCGGTCTTGCAGACGGTGAGTCCCGCGTAGTCGAACGTCACCGGAGCCTCCACGCCGGCCCGCCAGTCCGCCATGTCCTGGCCGGCCAGCAGGCCGCGATGGGGCCGTCCGCTGACGTCCATCACCTCGGCCTGCTCAAGGTAGGCAGCGATGGCCTCGGCAACGAACCCCTCGTAGAAGATCCGGCGGGCCGCCTCGATCTGCGCGTCCCTGCTGGCTCCCGCAGCCTCCGCCTCGGCCAGGACGCGGCCGTAGACCGCGGCCAGCGCAGGATTGGCAAAACGGGATCCTGGCGCGGGCAGCCCGGCCGACAGGTAAATCTCCGCCGAGCTCGGCCAGTGATCGCGGAAGGTGCCGGCCACCGCGGCGATGGTGGCGCTCGCGGTGGGCAGCAGCGGGTAGCCGTCCCGCGCGTAGCCGATCGCGTACTCCATCACCTCGCGCAGGGTCAGCCTGCCGTACCGTTCGAGCAGCAGCATCCAGGTGCCGAATGCGGCGGGCACGCAGGCCGCCAGCAGCCCGGTGCCAGGGACCAGGTCCAGGCCGAGCGCGCCGAAAACCGCGGGGGTTGCCGCAGCGGGGGCAGGCCCCTGGCCGTCGAGGACGAAGGTCTCGCCCGCGGTGGCGTCGAAGCCGATCACGGGCACTTCGCCGCCCGGGCCGTTCAGATGCGGTTCGACCACCTGCAGCACGAGACCGGCGGCGACCGCGGCGTCGAACGCGTTCCCGCCCTTCTCCAGCACCGCCAGGCCGGCCGCGGAAGCCAGCCAGTGCGTCGAGGCCACCATGCCAAAGCTGCCGGCCAGTTGCGGCCTGGTAGTGAACGGGGCATTGCCGGGCATCGACGCCTCCTGCACTGGGAAAGATCATCCTGCACTAGGAAGGATCATCCCGACGCTACCGGTGCGTCGCGCCCAGGCCTACCCGCGACGCGGCCGGATCGTGACATGGTTGTTAGCACAGGCGGCAACCAGCCTGGTTCCGCCGGCGTCCTAGGTGTCGCATGGTCTCGACAGGCCATCCGCCACGATAAGGGGCACTGCGATGACGTCATTCCACTGCGATCTCCGGCGCATGATCGCCTCAGCAGCACTCGGCAGCGGCCTCGTGCTGATCGCCGCATGCGGCTCCGCCGAGAGTCCGGCGGCAGCGACTGCCCCGGCGAAGACCGCGGCAGCCACCACTCCGGCCAGCACCGCTCCGGCAACTCCGACGCCGACGCCGACGCCGACGCCGACGCCGACGGGGCCGCTGCCCTGCCCGACCTCCGGGCTGCGGGCATCCGTGGGATCCGGCAACGGCGCTGCCGGGAGCACGTACTACCCGCTTGAATTCACCAATGTCTCCAGCGCCGCCTGCACGCTGTTCGGCTACCCGGGCGTCTCGTTCGTGACCGGGAACGGCGGCAGCCTGATCGGCCGCGCGGCGAGCAGGAACCCCGCGGTGAGCAGCACGCTTGTCACCATCGCGGCTGGCGGCACCGCCCACGCCACGCTGCAGGTCGTCGATGCGATGAACTACCCCAACTCCGATTGTCACCTGGTCACCGCGCACGTGCTGAAGATCTACCCGCCGAACCAGACGGCGCCCATCTACCTCAGCTTCACCGCCCCGGCCTGCTCCAGCCGGGCGAAGGCGATCCACATCCTGAGCGTCGAGGCCGTCCAGCCCGGAAACGGCGGTGGCTGATAGCGGCCACCGCCGGTCGGCCTCCCGGGGGACTACCGGTGCAGGTGCCAGCCCGGGCGCGCCGGTAACCGGCGATCCGGCGTACTGATCGTGCCGGCGGCCGGAGAACCCGTAGGGTGACCTCGTGAAACCGTTCCTGCTGCTGGCCATCCGCGCCGATGACGCCGTCGCGGACGGCGAGTACGAGTCGTTTCTTGGCTTCGCCGGGCTAGGCGAGCGCGATCTGCGCCGGGTCCGGCTGGAGCAACGACCCTTGGGAAACATCGATCTGGGCGAATGGTCGGGGATCCTCCTGGGCGGAGGGCCGTTCAACTGCAGCGACCCGGAGGGGTCGAAATCACCTGTGCAGCGGCGGGTCGAGGCGGATCTGCGCGGCCTGCTCGACCGGGTGATCACCGACGACTTCCCGTTCCTCGGGGCCTGCTACGGCATCGGGACGCTCGGCAGTCACCAGGGAGCGGTGGTCGACCGGCGGCACGGCGAGCTGCCCGGTCCCGTCCCGGTAACCCTGACCCGCGAGGGCCGGCAAGATCCGCTGCTCTGCGGGCTGCCCGGCACGTTCGACGCGTTCGTCGGCCACAAGGAGGCGATCAGCGCGCTGCCGCGCCACGCCGTCCTGCTCGCCAGTTCCCCCGCCTGCCCGGTGCAGGCATTCAGGATCGGCTCGAATGCCTATGCCACCCAGTTCCACCCGGAACTGGACGCCCCAGGCTTCTGCACCCGGGTCGACGTCTATAAGCACGCCGGCTACTTCGAACCCGAACGGGCCGGAGAACTCAAGGCGCTGGCCCATCGCAGCAGCGTCACCCGCCCCCCTGCCATCCTGCGGCGGTTTGCCCAGCGCTACGCCCGCCGCGGGACGGTCCACGCCGAAGCGGCACCGTCGCAGCCGGGCGCTGTGTCCCCGGCCGGCCAGCCCCGCGCATAACTCCAGGACCGGCATCCGGACACGCCCGGCCTGCGCCCGGATGGCGTCAGTTCCCTGTCTGGGATGCCGGACGGCCCCGCTGATGGCGGAGGTCGTGCCTGCTCAGATCACTGCTGTTAGTCCGCCGTCAACGGCGATTACCTGCCCGTTGACGAAGTCCGATGCCGGGGCAGCCAGCCACACCAGGGTGCCGACCAGGTCCTCGGGCCGCGCCCAGCGGCCGGCCGGGGTGCGCTTGCGCAGCCAGGCATCGAATTCAGGGTCATCAGCCAGCGCGCGGGTGAGCTCGGTGACCACGTAGCCCGGGGCAAGCCCGTTGGCGGTCACGCCGCTGCTTGCCCACTCGGCGCACATGCTGCGGGTCAGCATCGCCAGGCCGCCCTTGGACGCCGCATATCCCGCGATGCCCGGCCTTGCCAGCCAGCTCTGCACCGAGCAGACATTGATGATCTTGCCATAGCCGCGCTCGACCATTCCGCGCGCCGCTGCCCGTCCCATGATGAAGGCGCTGGTCAGATTCGTTTCCAGCAGCCGCCGCCAGTCCGCGACCGGCACCGAGAGCATCGGCTCCCGGTGCTGCGCGCCGGTGTTGTTGACCAGGATGTCCAGCGGACCGGCTGCCGCCTCTGCCTCGCGCAGGCCGGCGTCCACCGCATCCGGATCGGTCACGTCGAAGGCGGCGGCATGCACCGTGGCCCCGGTCCTGCCCGCCAGCTCGTCGCGTGCCCGCGTCAGGGTGCCCCGATCACGGCCGTTGAGCACGACCTCGGCTCCTGCCTCGGCCAGCCCGGCAGCCAGCACAGCGCCGATGCCCCTACTTGAGCCGGTCACCAGCGCGCGGCGCCCCGACAGGTCGAACAGCGAGCTAGTCACCAGCGGCGGCTGAGCGCATGTGCAGCGGCGGCAATTTATCCAAGGTATCTATGTTGAGCTGTTGTGCATCCGCAAGCACAGAATCCTGCTGCTGCTGCGCTTTCTCAGCAGTTTGCTTTGCCAGTTCTGACGCCAGGCCGCCTAGCTGCCGAACGCCGGTGTCATCGACGAGCACATGGCTTGTGGAAAGAACCGCGATGCCCTGCACCCGCCGTTCCGCTTGCCCGGGCAGCGAGAGTGCTGCCCCTACCCTCGCCGCCTCAAATGGGTTGGCTGGATGCGTGGTCAGCCTGTTGCGTTCCTCGATTACCCATTTGTGATATTTCATTACCTCGCCCTCAAGCGGCAGGGTTCGCACATCTTCAGCCGCCAGCCCGAACCGCTTACCCTTGCCAAAGCAGCGGCCGTAGGCAACCAGCGCTGAAGACCAGAGCGCCTGCGGCACCACCGCATCCCGGTCCTCCTCGGGCCTGGCCAGCTCGGTAAGCAGCCGCTTGCAACATTCCATGACGAACTGAAGATCCTGGATGATCGATGCTTGATCGGCGAGAATTTGCGCTGACGGCACGTCAAGAGCGACAGTCAGCATGGTGGCCGCTGGCGATGGCGCGTTCGTCTCAGCCACAGTTCCTCGTTCCGGTTTTGCTCACTCGTTGGCTACGTGCGCTGAGATTGTCACATGCGGGCAGCCCGCTGCCGGTCTCACATAGTGACAAGTCCTCGTCCTGGCAGCCAGCGGAGCTTCGTCCAGTCCCTGCGGGATTCTCGTCCGCGGCTGGCGGCATCTGCGGCCCTGGCCAGATAGCCGCGAAGAACTCGATCGCCTGCGCCGCAACGCCCGGAGGGATCCTCATCCGCTGGCGAGCCGGTCCCCGCTGTCCTCTCGCAGGACGCCGGCGAGTTCTTCCACAAGCATATCCAGCCGTTCGGCGGTGGCCGACCACTGCGTCTGCTCCAGCGCGAGCTGGTCGGCCGCCTGGCGGATCTGCTGGATCGCGCTGTCCACCTGGTCAGCAGCGGACTTCTGCTGCTGCGTAGCGAGGATCGAGTCCTCGAGCATGGTCGCCGTCGATGCCATCAGCTCGCCGACCTCGCGGGCCTGGCGCGTGCCCTGCTCCGTCGCCATGATCGTCGCATTCGTCTCGTCCTGCACCCCGGTAATAATCACGCTGATCGAATTCGTCGAATGCACCGACCGCTCCGCCAGCTTCCGCACCTCCGCCGCCACCACCGCGAACCCCTTCCCCGCCTCCCCCGCCCGCGCCGCCTCAATCGCCGCATTCAGCGCCAGCAGATTCGTCTGCCCCGCAATGTCGCTGATCAGCCCGACAATCTCGCCAATACTCTGCGCCCGCTCACCCAGCGACAGCGCCCGCGCCGCGATCAGCTCCACCTTCTCCTGCATATCCCGCATCGTGTCGCCCGTCAGCTCAGCGGCCTTCGCCACAGCGTGCGCATTGCCGGCGATCGAGCCCGCCGTCGACGCCAGCTCCTCAATCGTCGCCGACGTTTCCGCGACCGCCGAGGATTGCTCGGCCGTCGCCGCGGCCGCGTTCCCGGCCGCAGCGCGCAGCTCGCCCGCCACCTCGACTAGGACGGCGGAGGTTGAGCGCAGCCGTGCCAGGAGGTCGAACGCCCGGCGGAGCAGTCGCACCGCGAAGATCGCGAATGCGAGGCCCGCCAGGACGGCGAGGATGGCTGCGGCAAGCCCGATCCTGAGCGCCTGGCCGGAAGCCGAGGCAGCGGCTGCTTGCGCCGCATCCGCGCGCTCGGCCAGTGCTCGGTTGAGACTGGCAAGAGGGTCCAAGACAGTGGGCTCGGCAGCATCCATCCGCACGTTCGCCGCGGTGTCACGTGCCTCTGTCGTCCCTGCGGCCCCCCGGACCCGCGTGAACAGGCCATAGAACGCCAGGTTCGCCGTCGCGGCCTGCGCGCGGAACCGTGAATCGGCGGCCGGCACCGTGCGTGCCAGCGTGGCCGCCGTGGCCGCGAACTGCCCGTCGGTCGTGCGTATCTCCAGCAGCACATCCGGCGCCGGGGTGAGCAGATCCTCGCGTATCGCCTCGCGTTGATGCCAGAACAGGGCGACAAGCTGCGCGGTGAGCACAGCGTCCTGGTGAGCGCCGAGTTCCACGGCCGACCGGGACAAGGCGGCCTCGTAGCGCCAGATGGTCACGCCCACCGAAGCCGCGATCACCGCGACGACGGCCACGCTCACCGCGGCGACATGGCGCGCGGACCCCCAGTGCTCCTTTTTCGGCATCGCTTAGCACTCCTGTCCCCGTTATGCCGGCGAACCTAAGCGGCACCGCCCGTGCCCAGTCTTTACCCATTGATTACTCAGACGTATCGTTAAGATGCGCTCCGTAACATACGCGGCGCCGGTGCGCCCGCCGGCTGGCGATGCCGGCTGGCGTTGACATACTGGCCGCTGTGAAGCCGCTGCGCGTCCTGCTGTTTGACGTATTCGGAACGCTTGTCGACTGGCGATCCAGCCTGATCGACATCGCAGAGACAACCGGAGCCCGTTCAGGCCTCCAGGCCGACTGGGCGGGCATCGTCGATGACTGGCGCCGCGCGTACCAGCCCGCAATGGACCAGATCCGCCAGGGCGCCGCGTGGCGCGACCTCGACTCCCTGCAGCATGAGACCCTGGCCGGCGTACTTGCCCGGCGCGGCGTCACGCTCTCGGCCGCGGACCGGGAAACGCTCGTCAGCGGCTGGCGGCGGCTGCGGCCCTGGCCCGATAGCCGCGAGGGGCTCGACCGGCTGCGCCGCAAGCACGTCACCGCCACGTTGTCGAACGGCCATGTCGCCCTGCTCGCCGACCTGCTCAAGTTCGCTGACCTGCGCGTCGATGCCGTCCTCTCCGCGCAACTCGCCGACGGCTACAAGCCCGACGCCAAGGTGTACCTCACCGCGCTGCGCCTGCTCGGCTGCCAGCCCGAGGACGCCGCAATGGTGGCCGCGCACCCGGCGGACCTGCACGCCGCCGCCGCGCTGGGCCTTCGCCCGGTCTTCATCCGGCGGCCGCTCGAGTGGGGTCCCGGCGCACTTCCGGCGGCCCCGCCCGCGCTGGATGGTGCGGCCGAAGCCGACGGGCTCATTGAGCTCGCTGAGGACCTCGGCTGCTGACCGCTGTCAGCCTGTCAGGTGCTGGCCGAAGAAGCTGAAGATCTTCTCCCAGCCGTCCATCGCTGCCTCGGGCCGGTACATCGGGGTGTGGTAGTAGAAGAAGCCGTGCCCGGCACCGTCGTAGCGGTGGAACTCATATGCCTTGGCGTGCCGCTTCAGCTCCGCTTCGTGGAGGTTCACCTGCCCGGGCGTCGGATGCTTGTCATCGTTGCCGAAAATCCCGAGCAGGGGCGCGGCCAGGCCGGCGGTGTAGTCGATCGGAGCGACCGGGCGTGCATCGGACAGATCCTCCTTCGCCATGACCACGCCGCCTCCCCACAGGTCAGCGACCGCGTCGAAGCCAGCCAGCCGGGAGGCGGCCAGCAGCGCATGACGACCACCCGAGCAAGAGCCGATGACGCCCGCCTTGCCGTTGCTCGTCGGCAGGGCCTTCAGCCACCGGAGCGCGGCCTCGCAGTCGGCTACCACGCTGTCGTCGCGCACGCCGCCCTCGGAGCGGACCCTTGCCGTCACGTCGTCGGGGGTGCCGTGGCCGAAGCGGCAGTACAGGTCGGGACAGATCACACTGTACCCGTGGCGCGCGAGCCGCTCAGCGAACTCCCGGTAGAACTCGTCCCAGCCGGGCATGTGGTGCACGGCGATGACGCCCGGGGCCGGCCCGGCTCCGATCGGCCTGGCGACGTAGGCGTGAATCTCATCCCCGCCGCCGCCGGGATAGGTGATCACCTCCGCCGTGATGCCACCGCGAGCGTCCGTGCTGAACGAGTTCCACATGGCCATCCCTTCGCCGGCTTGCAAGCATCCCACCGTAGCGAAACGCCGCCCGGCGTCCCGGAACGGCGTCCGGCTGGCGTCACGCTCGGCGGAGCGGGACGCGCTTTGGCTAAGAGACTCGGCTAAGTGACATTGCCTCTAGACGGGTCAAAGGGCTAGGCCTACGATCCATGTGGGCCATGGGAGGAGGACGGGTGCCTTTCATCATCGAATCCCAAAGGGGCGGTCGGGCCGGGGCTAGACGCTTTGCCGTGACCGCCGTGGTTGTCTCCGTGGCCTTGGCCATCGGGTCTGTCCTCATGCTGGCTGGGACCGCTGGTGCCGCCACCCTGGGGGGATTAGCGGTCGGCTCGCCGGCTGCTAGCCCGTCCTGGAAGATCCAGAGCACCCCCAACCCGGCCGGCTCGGACGGGAACAATCTGGAGGGCGTGTCCTGCACCTCGGCCACTGCCTGCACCGCCGTGGGCTACTACTACAACAGCTCGGGAAGCACCATCACGTTGGGCGAGCAGTGGAATGGCACGACCTGGAAGATCCATACCGGCCCCAACGTGACCAGCCTGAACGGCGTGTCCTGCACCTCGGCCAGTGCCTGCACCGCCGTGGGCGGCATCCTGAGCAACTCGGGAGACGTCGTCACGTTGGCCGAGCGGTGGAACGGCACATCCTGGAAGACCCAGACGACCCCCAACCCGGCCGGCGCCGGTTACAGCCAGTTGAACGGCGTGTCCTGCACCTCGGCCAGCGCCTGCACCGCCGTGGGCTACTACTTACAACACCTCGGGCATCTACTTCGCATTGGCCGAGGGATGGAATGGCACATCCTGGACGATCCATGCGACCGTTAAACCGGCTGGATCGAGCGAGCCCGAACTGGAGGGCGTGTCCTGCACCTCGGCCAGTGCCTGCACCGCCGCGGGCGGCTACGAAAACAGCTCGGATGCCTACCGGACGTTGGCCGAGCGGTGGAACGGCACATCCTGGAAGATCCAGAGCACAACCAACCCCGGGCCCGAGTCGGACTACCTGTACGGCGCATCCTGCACCTCGGCCAGTGCCTGCACCGCCGTGGGCTACCAACAACTCAACACGAGTGCCAAAGTGACCTTGGCCGAGCGGTGGAACGGCACAACCTGGACGACCCAGACCACTCCCAACCCGGCCGGACCCACGGACGTATTTTCCGGCGTGTCCTGCGCCTCGGCCACTGCCTGCACCGCGGTCGGCTCCTACGCCGAAAGCAACGCGGAGCCCACCGGGCCCTTCGCCGAGGGATGGAACGGCACGACCTGGACGGTCCAGACCACTCCCAGCCCGGCCGGCACGGACGAAAGCCCGCTGAACGGCGTGTCCTGCACCGCGGCTAGTACCTGCACCGCCGTGGGCGAATACCAGAACAGCTCGGGTACCTACCTGACATTGGCCGAGAGGGAAACGGCCTGACACAGCCCTTGGGGTCGAGTTCGCTCGGGAGTCCATAGGCACGGCACGTGACTCGGTGACCGCAGGAAGCTGACCGCCCGTACGTCTGCGCTCGCCTACGCGGGCGAGCCGTCTTATCTGCGCTCGAACTTCCAGCGCGGCGTCAAGCGGCTGCCGGTCGCGTGGACGGCGCCGGGCGCCGGCCCTTCCATGCGGTCATGATCGCCTCAGTCATGATCCGCGCCGGCCGGCGCCGGGTCAGCTGCCTGTGCCGCGGCCTCCCTGAAGAGGATCTCGCCCGCCGCGCCCGGCAGCCAGTCCAGGGGCTTCTCGAAGTGAACGGTCGTTCCTTCCCGCCCGTTGCCGGTCAGGCTCAGGTTCTCGGCGACCGCATCGATGATCTTCAGCCCGCGGCCATGTTCGGCAGTCAGCGGGGCAAGCCCGCCGCCGGGAGCCTTCACTTTCGCGCCGTTTCCGGTGTTCACCACCTCGATGATGCACCGGCCATCCCTGGCGCTAGCCCGCACCTCATACTCGTCATCAGTCCCCGCGTGCTGGATGACGTTGGCGCATGCCTCGCTCAGCGCAAGGATGATGTCAGCTCGCGTCCCCGGTATCACCCCGAGGATTTCGAGGCAGCTATCAAGGACCTGGCGGCAGACCGGCACACTGGCCGCATCGCGCGGCAGGGACAGCGCCATCTTAATCTCCACGCCTTACCTCCGGGCACGATACAGGCCATCCGGCATACGACTCTGGCGCCAGTACCCCGCTCTGGCGGTCCCTAACGAGGCGAGAGCAGTGTTCATCGCGGCGGGCCGGCGGCTCCGGGCGCGATGGGCGCGCGGCCCGGACTCGGGGATATGCAGGCCACTGCCGTTGAGCGCGGAGCGGCCAGGGCAGGACGGCGGTGGGCGGGAAGACGATTGGCCGGCGCCGGCCCGCGAAATGCCGATTCTTTTCTGCCCTGCCTAAAGAGCGCAACGGTCTAACTCACGAGAGCTTCCGAATGCGACCCGCGAAAATCCTCTTGGGCCTCCGGTGCCCTGCGGGCATCGGCGAACTTGCGCTCGGAGGCTTCCCGCGGCCAGCCCCAGCTTTCTCTGTGCCGAGCAGCGATTTTCCGTACGCTGCCCGCGAGTTAGGGCGTGCCCCAGTCGTCCCGCTGCTCGGTCCGCTGCTGGCCCGATGGAGTTTCCCGAATGTCCGTTCGGGTAGTGGTACGGCTCTTGGCGCCCATGAACATGATGAACAGGCTGACAGCGACGAGAATTATCCCGACCAGGAGCAGAATGTCACCGCCCTTGTGGATATTGAATCCAGAGGTATGCACCGATACGGCAAACCTCATGATGGCACCGACGACCACCAGCACGAACCCGAACGACATGAGGCCAATCCCTGAATTCTTATTCATGGCCCCAGAGTGTAGGCTGCCCGGCCAGCTGGTTCAAGCGACTGCCGTCGATGCACCGGGGTGCCCGGTGCATGCGGCGGCCTGATTTCCGGCCGATGAGGACTGCGCGGCCGCCGGGGCGCCGTCGGCGGCAGCTGCCTCCAGCGGCGACGCGAAGACCTTATCCTTGTCACAGCGCCTGGTCGTGCGCACGCTCCGGCATGCTACGCCGCCCGATAGCGGGCGATTCGGTCGATGTGCGGTGAGGTGGTTGGCGTGGCGGTGCCGGGACGGCTGGACCGGTTTCAGCGGAAGCATCACTGGGCTGGGTTCCCGCTGGCGGTGGTGTACAAGTACTTCGATGACTTCGGTGCGTACCTGGCGGCGTTGCTGACGTACTACGGGTTCGTGTCACTGTTTCCGCTGCTGCTGCTGGCCTCGACGATCCTGGGCTTCGTGCTATCCGGCGATGGCATGCTGCAGCACCAGGTGCTGGTCCGGGCGCTGCAGCAGTTCCCGGTGATCGGCGGGGAGCTGGCGCAGCCGAAGCGGATCGGCGGCGGCCCGGCCGGGCTGCTGATAGGGATCCTCGGGTGCCTGTACGGAGGGCTGGGCGTCGCGCAGGCGTTCCAGTACGCGTCTAACACGGTATGGGGGGTGCCACGTAACAGCCGGCCAAACCCCTTGAAGGCTCGCGGCCGCAGCCTGGTGCTGCTGGGAACCGGCGGCCTGGCCATCATGGGCACCACCGCCTTGTCCATCGTGGGCGGCAGCGGGGTCGGCCCGTTCGGGATAGCCCTCAGGTTCGTGGCGCTCGCGGCGTCCGTGGTGATCAACATCTCCGTGTTCGTCTTCTGGTTCCGTTTCGCGACCGCCAGGCAGCTGTCCGTGCACGACGTTGCGCCGGGCGCGATTGCCGCCGCCGTGATCTGGCAGCTTCTGCAATCCTTCGGGATCGTCTACGTCCGGCACGTGGTCCGGCACGCCAGCGACACCAACGCGGTGTTCGCCGTCGTCCTCGGCATGCTCGCGTTCCTCTACCTCAGCGCGATGGTCGTGCTGCTGTGCGTCGAGATCAACGTCGTCCGCGTCAGCCGCATGCACCCGAGGTCGCTGCTGACCCCGTTCACCGACAATGTCATCCTGACCACCGGGGACCGGCGCGCGTACTCCAGACAGGCCAAGGCTCAGCGCAGCAAGGGCTTCGAACACGTCGACGTCCACTTCGACCCGCCGGCCGCTGAGCCGGAACCGGACGCTCCCAGCACCTGACCCTGATGCCCGGCTGAGCAAGCTTGGGCGCCCGGGAAAGGCAGCCAGTCATCGCAAATCCCCGGTTGAGCCGACGTACCGGGCTATATCCGGTGCCAGCCCGAGCATTTCTTGAGCAGTTCTTGGCAGAACCGTTCCCGGTGAACAACTCCGGGCTGCATGATTGCGTCCTACCTTTCGTAGGCGCATTCTCGGCAGTGAGAGGGCGAGCCCGATGAGATTACGCATTCCGCATTATCCGCTTTCTGCCCCGCGATTCATCGCAATCAGGACCGCCTGCTTCGCCGTACTTGTCATGGCCGGCCTCGCGGCCTGCGGCTCGGCGGTCGCTCATCCCGGCGCCGGGGGCGGCAGCGGCGCGGCCGACAGCGCCTGCATGGCGTCCGGCCTCAGGGTAACCGTCGACGACGGAGCTGCTGGCGCGGCGGCAGGGAGCACCTATTACCCGATCGACTTCACCAACGGGTCGGGCGCCAGCTGTCTCCTGGACGGCTATCCGGACGCCTGGTTCGCCACATCTGCCGGCCACCAGATCGGCAGCGCTGCGGTATGGGACCGAGATGTGACCGCGCGTCCCGTGGCACTCCGGCCGGGCGCGACCGCGCACGCCTGGCTGCAGGTCACTGCCGCGGCGAACTATCCGGCGAAGACGTGCCGGCCGGTCACCGCGCACTGGCTCCGCATCCGCCTGCCCGGCGCAGCGTCCGTCAGTTCTGTCCGGCACGCATTCCAGGCGTGTGCCGCGGCGATGCACGGCCACGGCATCCTCACCGTTCAGCCGGTGGCCCCCGGGCGCGGCACCCGCGGGACGGCCGGGTAGAGGGGACTCCGGGTCTTCCCGCCAGGCAGCCGTCATGCCGCCGTGATCTTCGGCTTCACCTTCCAGGCCTGCCGCAACCCGGGCATCAGCTGGACGATAGCGTTCCCGGCATGGACGATCTGGCCCCGCGGCTGCGTGCTGTCTGCGATCTCGGCGTCGCCGAGATGCGCGAGTACAGCGGACGCCATGAATACGACGGAAAGATCCAGGACCTGTCCCGGGAAGGGGTGCGGCACGGCCTCGGCCGTCTTGCTGCCGCGAGGGCCAGCGGGCAGCGGCTGGACGACTCCCATGACGAGGCGCAGCTGGCCACGTTCGAGGAGCACGCCCGGGTGTCGCTGGGTGACCTCGAGCTGCACCGCCGCAGCCCGGCTCTGCACCTCGCGGCGATGGACCTGGCCTGCTACGACCGTGACTACGCTCCGCGGCAGCAGCGCGGCGACGCCGCGCTGGCCCAGCTGGCGGCGTGGCCGCAGGCCGTCGACGCGGCCATTGATGCACTGGATCAGGTCAGCGCGCCGGTAGCGACGGCGCTGGCTGAAGGCATCCGCGGGCTCGCGGCCGGGATACCCGCCTATGCAAGCGAGCCGGCCCGAGCGGCCGCGCTGTCCGCGCATGCCCGGCTGGTGGCGCACGTGGACACGGCCGCCTCCAGCGGCGACCCGGATGCCGCCCTGGGCACCGCCGCGCTGACCGCCCTGATGAGCAGCGCCGAGGGCATCCGGGTCGACCTGGGCAGGCTCGGGGAGCGGGCCGACGCCGAGCGGGACCGGCTAAGCGCGCTGCTCGCGGAGAGCTGCGCGCGGCTGAATCCGGGCAAGCCGCCGCTGGAGGTCGCGCGCGAGCTGGTCTGCGATCATCCGGACGCCGACGGCGTCATCGACGCCGCGCGTTACTGGACGGCGCGGGCCATCGACTTCACCAGGGAGCGGGACCTGGTGCCCTACCAGGACGGGGAGTGCCTGGTAGGGCTCGCCCCGGAATCGCGGCGCTGGGCGATGGCGATGATGTCCCCGGCTGGCCCCGGCGAGCCGGAGGGACCTTCGTGGTACCACATCACGCCGCCTGACCCTTCCTGGCCGGAACAGGACGCGCAGGATTGGCTGGAGGTGTTCAGCGCGACCACGCTGCCAGGGATTACCGTGCATGAGGTAGCTCCCGGGCATTTCTCGCACGGCCGGGCCATCCGGCGGGCGCCTACCGAGGTACGGCGCACGCTGCACTCGGAGGCGTTCGTCGAGGGCTGGGCCCACTATGCGGAGGAACTCTGCGTCGAGGAGGGGTTCTGCGCTGACGACCCGAGGTTCGCGATCGGCGTCTGGCTGGAGGCGCTCGTCCGGGTGACCCGGCTCGCCTGCGCCATCGGCGTGCACACTGCCGGGATGACCGTGCAGGAGGGCGCCAGCAGGTTCGAGTCGGACACGCACCTGGCGGGGCCGGCCGCGCTCTCCGAGGCGCGCCGCGCGACATTCGACCCGACCTACGGCCGCTACACCTGGGGCAAGCTGGAGATCCTGGACCTGCGCGACCAGGCCAGGAAGGCGTGGGGCACCGGTTACTCGCTGCGCCGCTTCCATACCGCCATGCTGAGCCTGGGCTCACCGCCGCTCGGCCTGCTCGGTACCGCCGTGCTGCGCGGCTGAGGCCCGGTCAGTGCGCCGGCCGGCCACCGTGAGACGATGAGCCGGCTGGAACTGACGCGAAGGTAAGGATGATGCAGCGAACCGGGATCCCGTCGTGACAGGGCGTGGGATGCTCCGGGCACCGGGCGCGGTGGCGGCCCGAGCTGCGGTCGCGGCCTGCATCCTCGCCGCCGGCGGCGCCGCGATCACCGGCTGTGCCCGGGCCGCCGGCACGGTCCCGGCCATCCAGCTAGGGACGGCATCCATCCCGCAGCCACCCGTCGGCGGCACGACCGATGCCTTCCTGGTGATCCGGAACAATGGACCCGCCGATCGGCTGGTCTCCGCCCGGACGAGCGACGGCGGCACGGTCGCGTTCCGTGCTCCCGTCAGGAGCGGGTCAGTCACGATGCGGACCGTTCCTGATATCGGGATCGCCGCCGGGGCTGTCGTCCAGCTCGTGCCTGATGGCCCTCATCTTCTGATCACCGGCGCACGGCCAATGCGCGGTAACACCTCGATCACCCTGACGCTGGTGTTCGCCCGGGCCGGACCCGTGTCCGTGCAGGCCGATGTCACCAACCCGCAGACCGGCGGGGGCAGCTACTTCCTGAACTGGCCGGCCTGACCTGGGGCCTAGCAGCGCGGGCCCGCTGGCTGCACCTGAGCGCAGTCACGGGGCGCGGGCGCGGTCAACCGCACCCGCTGCGCATGTGCCACGAACGCGCTGTCCATCGCCCAGGACCATCTCGGGTCGGCGGCCGCATGGACAACCTGGGCCATCGTGAGCGGCGGGAGCGATGCGGGACCCGGCACGTAGTTCGATGCCTGGACCATCACGCTGACGCCGTCCGCCCGGCGGACCGTCGCGGCGAATACGTAGCTGTAGCCCTGCACTACCTGGTTATCCGACCCCACGCCAGTGGCGCTCACCAGTTCCTGCACCTCGGTGCCACCCGTCAGGGCATAGTCCTTGCAGCCGATGATCGCGCCGTCCCCCGCCAGGGCGGCGCCGCAGCTCTGGAGCCGGGACCCGGCTGGCGGGCCCATCTGCACGAGGACCGATCCCGTTCCCTGGTGCGTATCCACGTCGACGCTGGCCGCCGCGCTGCGGCCCGGCTGCGAGGCCGCGGCCAGATAGCTGGTCCGCTGGTCCGCGGGAAGGACGGCAAGCAGCAGGCTGGCGACCGATTTCGCGGTAACGGGCACCTGGCGGCCGGCCGGGATCCGGGCCGGCACGACCGGCGGCACCATGTGAAAGCCGGCGGGCAGCGAGACGCGCGCGCGCGGTCCCGGGCCGCCGCCGGTGGCCGGCATCGTTCCCGGAGGGGCCTGGTCGAGCCTGGCGGCCACCGCAGGGACGCCGGCCGCCAGGACGGCCACCACCGCGAGGCACGCGCTGGCCGCCTGCAAGCGCCTGCGCCGCCGCAGCCTGAGCCCGGCGCGCAGGGCCTCTCCGACCAGCGCGCCGATCGGCGGCTCGTCCGCAGCGACGACGCGCCGGAATGCCGAGCGCACCGCCATCTCGTCCATGTCCTGCATCTCTTTCCCGGCATACCTTCCGCTCGATCGTCAGTCAGGTACGCGCAGCTCGGTCAGCGTGTCTCCGAGGAGCGCGCGGAGCCTGTCCAGCGCACGCGAGCTCTGGCTCTTCACGTTCCCGGCGGAGCAACCGAGCATCGCGGCCACCTGGTCCACGCTCCGGTCCTCCCAGTAGCGCAGCACCAGCACGGCCCGGGCCTTGGGGGTCAGCGAAGCCAGTGCCTGCAGCATTACCAGCCTCAGCTCGGTGGTCTCCGGCCCGCTGGGACGGTCAGGGACGCCGCCGACCGGGAATTCCGTGTGCTTGCCCTTGCGCTTACCCGCCAGGTAGCAGTTCACCAGCGTGCGGTGCGCGTAGGCGTAAGCGCCCTCTCCGCTGTTGATGCGGTGCCAGGCCACGAAGACCTTCGCGAGCGTGCTCTGGGTTAGGTCCTGCGCGCTATGCCAGTCTCCGCAGAGCAGATAGGCGGTACGCCGCAACCTCGGGCCCACCGCAGCCGCGAATTCAATGAACTCCTCGGTAGAATCCACGAACGGCCTCTCCTGCCTGCATCCCTACCCAGGTAGATGCGCTGGCAGCCGCACCTGGTTGCAGCCGCGTGCATCGTTCCTTCCTAGCAGCAGCGCGGTCCGTCCCGCATGACTGGTCAGCTACCGTGTCCGTATCGGGTTGCCGCTGATCGCATCGAGATATATCGTCTTGGTGTCAGCATTTCGATGAAGCCGCCGGGCACGGGAGGAACAGATGGCGCCAGGACCGGACCTCCGCATCGGCGATGCCGAACGTGACGCGGCAGCTACGCGGCTGCGTGAGAGCTACGCGCAGGGACGGCTGACCCTCGACGAATTCAACGAGCGCCTCAGCGCGGCGCTCGCAGCGACTACCGAGCGCGAGCTGAGCCAGATTACCCGGGATCTCCCGCACAGCCCGGTGTCATCGGCGCGGCTGCCGCAGAGCGTGCCGAGCGACGGCTGGCAGCGGTCGAGATACGAGAACCGGCGCAGGACCCGCCGGCCACGGTTCTTCCCGGTGCTGCTGGTGGCAGCGCTGATCTGGTTCCTGATCTCCTGGACTCCCTTGCTGCGAGTGTTCCCGGTACCGGGCAAGCTGGCGCTCCTGCTAGTGATCGTCGGGCTGATCCGCGGCCTGTTCCGGCGCGTATTCAGGCGCGGCCGTTTCTGATCATCACCGTGCCTGCCCGGGATGCGGGTGGCTCACGCCTTAGCCGGAACCCTTAGCGGGACCACCAGGTAGCGGTACGCGGCAACGGCAGCCTGGCTGCCCCGGCCGTCCTGCGCAGCCCCGTCCTGCGCGCCGCCGGCCGCCCACGTGATGAGCGCCGGCTTGGCCGGGCTGGTGAATTCGATCCTGATCCGCCCGGCCGGCTCGGGCGGCGCCTCGCCGCTGTCGCCTGGCGTGCCCGCGGCACGCGCCGGTACGGGAGCCGCGGAGGCCGCGGCGGCCGTGAGGCCGTCGAGCAGGTAGTGCGGATTGAAGGCGATCACGGGCTCGTCGCCCTCGAAGTCCGCCGCCACCGTCTCGACGGCCCGTGCCCGGCCTTCCGCCTGCGCCTCCACGACGACAGCGCCGGGGCCGAACGCCAGCCGGACCGGGCTGGCCCGCTCGGCGACCAGCGACACCCGCCGGACCGCATCGATGAACGGGCCTGCGGGAACCTCCGCCCGGCAGCCAAACTCGGCGGGAAACCTGGACTGGTACCGGATGAACTCACCCGCGATGAGCCGCGCGGTCAGCCGGCGGCCGCCGCCCTCGAAGCTGATCATGCCCTCGGCCGGCCGGGGCTCGCCGCTCCCCCGCGCATCGCGGCCCCCCGCCGAGCCCGCCGTTGCCTGGCTACTGGTGCTGCTGGCGCCGTACGCAATAGTCACCGGAACCCCCGCCGCCATGGTTCTCGCGACGTCTGCCAGCGTCCTGGCAGGGACAAGGGCCGCCGCCCGCAGATCAGGGTCGGCCGGTAGCCACGGGATCTCCCGCACCGCCATGCGGTATCGGTCGGTGGCGGCGAGCGTGATCGTGCCGCCGTCGAAATCCAGGCATACGCCGGTCAGCATCGGCAGCGTGTCGTCCCGGCTGGCCGCCGGGACGACCTGGCCGGCGGCGGCGGCGAGGATCCCGCCGTCCACCGTGCCCGCCGCGGGCGGCGGCTCGGGCAGCGCGGGAAAATCCTCGATCGGCAGTGAGACCAGCATGAATTCGGCGCTACCGCAGGTCAGGCTGACCGCATCAGCCGCCGATGTGAACTCGGCCGACTGGCTTGGCAGGCTCCGGGTGATCTCGGCGAGCAGGCGCCCGGGAACCAATGCCGACCCCGCCTCCACCACGTCGGCGTCGATGCGGACCCGCGCGGATACCTCATAGTCAAAGCAGGACAGCACGAGCCCGTCGCCGGCTTCGAGCAGCAGCCCGGCCAGCACCGGCACGACCGGCCGGGACGGCAGGGCGCGCGCCACCCAGGCCACCGCCTCGCCCAGTGCCTCTCGCCCGACCCGGAACTTCATGCCGCCGCCTTCGCCCGCCGCTTTGCCCTGATACTGGCACGGGCTACTGACAAAGCCGAACCGGCAGCGGCCCGCCGTCCGCTAGCCGCGCCGCGACGGCTCATATCAGGCCGGGCGGCGTGGCCTCCAGGGTCGCCTCGATGGCCCGCGCCAGCGCGCGGGCCGACTCCGCGGTCAGCTCCACCGCGACCCGCGCGGACGGCCCTTTGCCCGGATTCAGGAAATCGATGTTGAGCGTATGCTCAGCCTGGGCGTGCTGCGGATGGTCGAAGTACACGGTTGCGTCGCTCAGCGCGAACCAGCCCGCTGATCCCTTCCCGCTGCCGGTGACCTCGATCTTCTCGGTGAGATACGTGCACATGCGAGCTCCCTCAGCTGGCCAGGTAGCGGCCGTAGAAGTCCCAGATCTTCTCCCAGCCGTCATTGGCTGCATCGACCCGGTAGGACGGCCTGTTGACGGCGAAAAACGCATGACCAGCACCGTCATAGGTGTGGAATTCATGAGTTTTCCCCAGCGCGGACAGTTCCTTGGCCATTTCTGCCGTTTCGGCCGGAGCGGGGTACTGATCGTCGGCGCCGAAGAGACCGAGCAGCGGGCAGGACAGAGCCTTGGCCAGGTCAATGATCGGCTGCACCTTGAGCGGCATTCCCGCGGGTGGCGGATTGACGATGCAAGCCCCGTAACAATCCACGGCAGCTTCCAGCTGAAGGCTGCAGGCGGCGAGGAAGGACTGGCGCCCGCCGGAGCAATAGCCGATAACGCCGACCTTGCCGTTGGCTCCGTCCAGTGCCCGCAGATGGGCGGCCGCGCCCGCGACGTCGCCGACGAGGCGCTCGTCCGGGACTCCGCCCTTGGCCCGCGCCGCGGCCGCCGCGTCATCCGGGCTGGCACCGGGCGCGTCCCGGCAGTACAGGTTCGGCATCAGCGCCGCGTAACCATTCGCGGCGAATTTCCTCGTTATCTCCTTCGTCGCGGCGTCGTAGCCGGGCATGTGGTGGATCACCACGACGCTGCCGAACGGGCTAGCCGGGTCAAGCGGACGGGCGAGGTACGCCTCGATCTCGTCCCCGCCATGCCCGGTGATGCTGATCGTTCCTGCCGTCAACCCGTCTTTCATGCGCGCTGCCTCTCTCTCGTCACGGCTCGGTCTGCGGTCCCGGTCCTCAATCCTGCCAGCCACCGCGGGGCTGCCGCGCCGGCCCCGGCACCTGCGGGCGCGGAGCAATAACCGCATTAGCGGCGTGTTACGCCCGCCGGCAGCAATCATTGCGAGAGGATCTGATTAGGTTAGAATGCCCAGGGAGGGGGAATGTCATGGCATCAGACGCTGCCGTACTTGCGTTAGTCGTCCTGGTCTTGGGCGGCCTGATGGGCTGGCATGCCAACCGCGCGCGTTCAGCGCATGGCGACCTGCGAACCACCCGCGGCCGGATTCCCGGATTCCAGCAGACACGGCTTCGCAGCACCCTGATCGCAATCGCCATGTTCGC
>PMSW01000016.1:1545-6047 GCA_003168215.1 Actinomycetota bacterium | reverse complement strand
TGCCGCCAGTCGGCCAGGTCAGGGTCGATGTAATTCTGGTACGCCTGCCCGCTCGCGTAGGGCGCCATCGTCGCGTGCAGCTCGCGCTGCCACGCCCGCTGCCGCGCCGCGCCGGCGTCCACCACTCCCCCGCGCTGCAGGCCCGGCGACCACGTCGTCGTGTACTGGGCCAGGAAAAGCGCATCCCGGTGCACGAACGCGGTATCGGCCGGATGAACGCGATTGATCGCACCACCGCAGGCGTCGAACGCGACGCCGCCGGACGCCTGCGCCGCCGCGCGGATGCCAAGGAACTGCTCGACACCGGCCAGCAGCTTCCCGATCGCAGCCGGGGGCAGCGGCCTGGTGAAGAAGTCGGACTTAGCGAACTCGGGCTGGCGGGCGAGCTGGCCGGCCGGCACCAGCGAGGGCAGATGGCATTCCGGGACGGTCAGGTCACTGCAGCCTGCCTCAGCCAGCATCGCCGCCAGGTACGACGACTCGAAAGGCTCGCCGGACGGCTCCGAGCCGACGGCCGCGTACAGCGGCTCCAGCAGCGCGGCGGCATCGGCGGGGCTGCCGAGGAACGTGCCGCCCACCTGAACCGACAGCGGAACGGGAGCACCCGGCCCGGCGGACAGGTGCAGGTTCGACCAGACCTCGTCGCCCTGATGGGGCGCCCATGATTGCCATCCCGACAGCACCCGTGCCGCCTGCGACCACGGCCAGGAGAGGAAGAACAGCGTCATCGCCGACAGCCGGTGCGCGGCGAAGGTCAGCGAGGTGGCCACGCCGAAGTTGCCGCCGCCGCCGCCCCGGGAGGCCCAGAACAGGTCGGGGTCGTGCTGGCTGTCACAGTCGCGTAGCTGGCCGTCGGCGGTGACGATCTGCACAGCATCCAGGTTGTCGCAGGTCAGGCCGAGTGCCCGGCCGAGGACGCCGATACCGCCGCCGAGGGTGAGGCCGGCGATGCCGACCGTCGGGCAGGAGCCGCCGGGGACGGCCAGGCCGCGGGCAGCGAGCTGGGAGTAGAAGTCGATCAGGCGGATGCCGGTGCCAACCCGCACGGTGCCGCCGCCGGCCTGGAACGACGCCAGTTGCGTGACGTCGATGATCAGGCCAGTGCCGGACGACCAGCCCGCGTAGCTGTGACCGCCGGACCGCGCGGCGACCGGCAGGCCGAACCGGCGGACGAAGGCGAGGCACGCGGCGACGTCGGCGGCGCTGCGGCAGTAGGCGATGCCGGCCGGCCGCAGGTAATCGAAGCGCGGGTCGAACAACAGCCGGGCACGGCGATATCCCTGCTCGTCCGGGCGGATCAGGACGGCGGGCGACAGTTCGCCGCCGAGTGCCGACCAGTCCGCCGGAGATGGCCCCGGGGAGCGCGCCGGGCGGCTACGGCCGGAGGCGCGGCCGTGCGGGGATCCGCTCTGCCCGGCCGGAGCCGCTGGCCGGGTTGCCTCGATGACGGCCGCGGCCGCACCGGCGGCACCGACCGCGGCGGCCGTCAGGAGTACGGCGCGACGCGACGGCCGGTAACTACGTCTCTCCTGCTCATCAGGGCCGGCGCTGCCCGCCGGAGCGGGATCTGAGTTCATGCCTCTTAGACTCGGCCGGGTACCGGCCGGTTGCCGGCAAAGCAGCAGCCGAGAATTTGAGGAAATATAAAGTTGACTGACTCAAGCTCCTGCCATACGGTTGAGCTACTCAACCATTGAGAAGCTCACGCACCGCGGCTCTCCCGCAGCCGCGGGGGACCGGGCAGCCGGAGGGGAGGCCGCATGCGCAAGGACGCAAGATCCGAGCAGCTGGACGCGGAGATCCTCAGCTGCCTGGCCGAGCTGATCGGGCAGGTCGTGGCGTATGGCGAGAAGATTGCCCAGCGCTTCTCGTTCCCCTCGTTCTTCATCAAGGCCCTGCACACGCTCGACTGCCCGATGGCGATGAAGGAACTCGGCCGGCGGATGCACTGCGACCCGTCCTTCGTGACGGTGATCGCCGATGGCCTGGAGAAGCGGGGACTCGCACGCCGCGAGGCCCATCCGGGCGACCGGCGTATCAAGAACCTCGTCCTCACCGACGAGGGCGTCGAGCTGCGGCAGCGGGTGGAGCGGGAACTCGCCGCCCGGATGCCGTGGAGCAGGGTCCTGGACCGTAATGAGCGCGAACAGCTTCTTGCCTTGCTCCGCAAGATGGCCAGCGCCGACAACGCCGTCGTACCGGACGGCGAGCCGCCTTATCCCCTCGCGCCGACCGGGGAGGTGGACGACGCAGTGAGCGCTGCCTCAGCCGGCCCCGGCTGACCCACCACCACCCGTCGCCCCCACGACAATCACCCGACTTCCGAAACCAACGCAGGGCCGCACGGCCCCCGCGCCGGATAGCCACGGCCCCGCCGGGGGCGGCGCGCGCAACGAAGGAGAACAGATGTCTGCCAGTACGCCAGATAGCGGGCGGGGAGGACCCCCGGGCGGCACCGCCGTCATCGACGGCCTGCCCGGCGATCCCGCCCGCCCAGCTCACCGTCATCTCGGCCTGGCCCTTGTCGTCATCGCCACGGCCCAGCTGATGGTGGTGCTCGACGCCACGATCGTGAACGTCGCCCTGCCGCATATCCAGCACTCACTCGGCTTCTCCGGCTCCGGCCTGGAATGGGTCGTCAACGCCTACGCGCTGACCTTCGGCGGCCTGCTGCTGCTCGGCGGGCGGGCCGGGGACATCCTCGGCCGCCGGCGGGTCTTCATCGCCGGCATCATCCTGTTCTCCGCGGCCTCGCTGCTCGGCGGGTTCGCCACATCGCAGGAGTGGCTGCTGGCCGCCCGGGCACTGCAGGGCGTCGGCGGCGCCATCGTCGCCCCGACCGCACTGTCGCTGGTCACCACCACGTTCCCGGAAGGCCCGCCGCGCAACCGGGCGATGGGCGTCTACGCCGCGATGAGCATCGGCGGCGCGGCTGTCGGCCTGATCGCCGGCGGCCTGCTGACCACCTACTTCTCCTGGCGCTGGGTGCTGTTCGTCAACGTGCCGATCGGCATCATCGTCGCCCTGATGGCGCCGCGGGCGCTCGGCGAATCGGAGCGGCACCGCGGCAAGTTCGACCTGCCCGGCGCGATCACCTGCACCCTGGGGCTCGCCGCCCTGGTCTACGGCCTGTCCAGCGCGGCGACGACTGCCAACGGCGTATCGCACTGGGGCGACACGAAGGTCGTGTCCTCGCTGGTGGCCGCGGTTGTGCTGCTTGCCTCGTTCATCGTCATCGAGATGCGCAGCCCGCACGCGCTGATGCCACTGCGGATCTTCCGCAGCCGGAACAGGTCCGGCGCTTACCTGATCATGCTGTGCGTCGGCATGGCGATGTTCGGGATGTTCTTCTTCCTGACCATCTTCGTGCAGAACGTATGGGGCTACAGCCCGCTCCGGTCCGGCGTCGCCTTCCTGCCGATGGTGGCCGCCATCATGGCGATGGCCGGGACCAGCGCCGCGCTCGTGCCCCGGGTCGGGGCCAGGCCGCTGCTGCTGGCCGGATCGGCGATCACCACTGTCGGCATGTTCTGGCTATCGCGGATCACCGAGCACAGCAGCTACGTCGGCGGCCTGCTCGGACCGATGCTGGTCACGGCGGCCGGCCTGGGCCTGCTGTTCATGCCGGCCACTCTGGTCGCCCTGTCGAAGGTCGAGGATGCGGACGCCGGCCTGGCCTCCAGCCTGCTGAACACCGGCCAGCAGGTCGGCGGCTCGATCGGGCTGGCCCTGCTGGGCACCGTGGCCTGGACCGTCGTCGCCAACACCGCGAAGAACTCGGCCGCCGCGGCTGCGGCGGCCGCCAGGGCCGGCCATCCGCTGCACGGGACCGCCGCCCAGGTGAAGGCCGCGATCTACGATCACGCGCTGGCGGTCGGCTTCTCGCACGGGTTCGAGGTATCGGCCGGGATCGCGCTGATCGCGCTGATCATCACGATCGCCATGATCCGGGTCAAGCGCGAGGACCTGGCCGGCGTCCAGCCAATGCCCGTATAAACACCAGGACACAGAACGGATCATGCGGGGTAACTCCCGCTGGCAAAACCCAATGGCCTGACCGGGTATCCCGGCCAGGCCATTGGGCATTCCGTGCTCCCGCCCGAACGCGCAGGACTGCCACTGCTGGGCACCTTACTCTGTGTAGTTATCAATTACTTAGCGTAGTACTATCTTGCTGCATCATCCGCGCTGCAGGAGAGGACCGTAACCATGTCAGCAGGGACCACGGCGGGGAGGCTGGGGCGACTGCGGCGGCGGGTCATGCCTGCGGCGCTGATCTCGCTGACAGCCGGGCTCGGCTCGATGGTGCATGCGCCGCAGGTGGCGCTGGCGGCATCGCAGGGGGGGTCCTCGATAGCGGCGGGATCTATCCATTCGTGCGCCATCGAAGATGGTAAGGCCTACTGCTGGGGCTACAACGGCGATGGTGAACTCGGCAACGGAAGCACCACCAGCTCCAGGGTCCCGGTCGCGGTCGACGCCAGCGGCGCGCTGGCCGGCCA
>PMSW01000016.1:0-1496 GCA_003168215.1 Actinomycetota bacterium | reverse complement strand
AGACCCTTACCCAGATCAGCGCCGGCCTTGAGCACACATGTGCGCTGGCCAGCACCGGCAGGGTCTACTGCTGGGGCCTGAACGACTCCGGCCAGCTCGGCAACAACACCACCAACGACTCCAGCGTCCCGGTCGCCGTCGACACCAGCGGTGCCCTGGCCGGCCAGACCCTCACCCAGATCAGCGCCGGCCTGGCGTACACGTGCGCGCTGGCCAGCACCGGCAGGGTCTACTGCTGGGGCCTGAACGACTCCGGCCAGCTCGGCAACAACACCACCAACGACTCCAGCGTCCCGGTCGCCGTCGACGCCAGCGGCGTCATGGCCGGCCAGACCCTCACCCAGATCGCGGCCGGGGAGGACCAGCTGTGTGCGCTGGATTCGGCCGGCACCGTCTACTGCTGGGGCGACAACGAAGATGGCCAGCTTGGCGACGACAGCACCACCAGCTCCAGCGTCCCGGTCGCCGTCGACGCCAGCGGCGTCATGGCCGGCCAGACCCTCACCCAGATCGCGGCTGGCCAGGAGTACGCGTGTGCCTTGGACAGCACCGGTGCCGCCTACTGCTGGGGCGCCGACGGAGGCGGCGAACTCGGCAACTCAAAGTTTGTCAACAAGAGTGTCCCGGTGCCTGTCTACGTCCTCGGCGCGCTAGCCGACAAGACCCTTACCCAGATCAGCGCCGGCGGCAACCACACGTGCGCGATGGATTCCGCCGGCGCCATCTACTGCTGGGGCCAGAACTCATTCGGCGAACTCGGCGACGACGCAACCGCGGCGGACCCTGAGCCGGTACTGACCGGCCCGGGTGCGCCTACCAGCGTGACCGCCGCCACCAGCAGCACGAGCGCCACCGTGTCCTGGGTGGCCCCGGCCAGCCTGGATGGCGGCACCCTGACGGGTTACACCGCCACCGCGTCCCCTGGCGGCCCGGCCTGCAGCAGCACCACTGCGACGACCTGCACCATCACGGGCATCAACGGCCTCGCCGACGGCAGCCAGTACGACGTCACGGTCGTCGCTCGCACTACGTCCGGCGACTCCGGCGCCAGCGCGCCCTACATCATCGGCAGAACGCCCACTGGCCCGATCGTCGCGGGCGTCCTGACGACCAAGTGCGTCAGCGACAGCGGTGACTCCAGCGCGAATGACACGCCGGTGGTGATGGGCGACTGTAACAGCAGCGCCGGGCAGAACTGGACCGTCGAGACTGACGGGACGATCCAGACCAACGGCAAGTGCATGGACATCTACCGCGACAGCAAAGCCAACAAGGCGCCAGTCGAGCTGTGGGACTGCACCGGCGGCGGCAACCAGCAGTGGCAGGCGAGCAACGGAACGCTGGTCAACCCGGTGTCCGGCAAATGCCTGGATGACCCTAGGTTCAATGCCACCGACGGCATTCAGCTGGAGATATACACCTGCAACGGCGGCTCCAACCAGCAATGGCAACTGCCCTGACGCCAGCACCACCACCAGGCAGTCCGAGCGCGGAAA
>PMSW01000165.1 GCA_003168215.1 Actinomycetota bacterium | reverse complement strand
ACGGTACGAGGGGAAACCCAGGCGGGACGGGTGCGCGCACGGGTGCATCCCGGTGGCAGCGCAACGGACGGCGCGGCAGCGCTCACGTGGGCATGCCGGTGGCAGCGCGAAAGCAAACCGGCAGCGTGAACGGGCGCCTCGGTGGCAGCGCGACGACGGCACCGCAGCGTGAACGGGCGCCTCGGCGGCAGCGCCAGGCGGCCCGGGCCGGGCAGGCCCGAGAGCAAGTTCAACGACGGCCAGAACGCGCGCGGAACAGATCAGGTACGAACGCGGGCGCGTCAGCTCCGGTGACAATCTGCCAGATCGTGGCCTTCGGCGACGGCCGGTAATGAGGGACGGCGAGCTGGTTTACCCGAGATGTGAGTTCCAGGCGCGCGATGCCAGCGGCCTCGGGTGCTGACTCGCCGGAGTCCCGGGTCGGCTGGCCGTACTATCCAGGCGGCCCGGTGACCACCTGGCCAGGGCCGGGTGGCCCGGCGGCCCGGTCACCCTGTGGCTCGGTGGCCCGAGGCCGGGCGGCTAGGCCCGGTAGCCCGGTGGCCCGATCAGGCCTTCAAGCCGGGGAAGTCGTCCTCCCAGAACTCAGTGACGCCGCGCGAGGCCTGCAGGCTCGGGTTGGCCCCGGCGTGAGCCCCGGCCCCGGCGTCGGCCGGCGTCTCGCCGCCGCCTCCGGCGTGCCGGTCGTCCTCCTGCGCCCGGAGCTGGACGCGGCGGATCTTGCCGGAGATCGTCTTTGGCAGCTCCGCGAACTCCAGCCGCCTGACCCTCTTGTACGGCGCGAGCCGCTCCCTGGCATAGGCGAGGATCGCGAACGCGGTGTCAGCCGACGGCTCGAAACCCGCCGCCAGCACCACATAGGCCTTCGGCACCGCGAGCCGGAGCGGGTCGGGGGATGGCACCACGGCCGCCTCGGCGACGGCCTCGTGCTCGATCAGCACGCTCTCCAGCTCGAACGGAGAGATTCGGTAGTCCGAGGCCTTGAACAGGTCATCGGTGCGGCCGACATAGGTGATGTAGCCGTCGGCATCCCGGGTGGCGACATCCCCGGTGTGGTAGTAACCGCCGCGCATCGCCTCCGCGGCCCGCTCGGGGTCGCCCCGGTAGCCGGTCATCAGTCCGAGCGGGCGCCGGGACAAGTCCAGGCAGATCTCGCCCTCGTCAGCAGGCTGGCCGGTGAGCGGGTCGACCAGCGTCACCTCGTAGCCGGGCAGTTCGCGGCCCATCGACCCGATAAGCACCGGCTGGCTGGGCGGGTTGCCGATCTGCGCGGTGGTCTCCGTCTGCCCGTACCCGTCCCGCACCGTGATGTTCCAGGCCCGGCGGACCTGCTCGATGACCTCCGGGTTGAGCGGCTCGCCAGCGCCGACGCACTCCCGCAGGCTGCGCACGTCCGCGCTGGCCAGGTCCGCCTGCACCAGCATCCGCCAGACTGTGGGCGGCGCGCACAGCGACGTTACTCCGCAGGCCGGGATGGCCTCAAGCAGCACTGCCGCGGAGAACCGCTCGTGGCCGAGCACGAGCGTGGTCGCGCCGGCGATCCACGGGGCGAAGACGTTGCTCCAGGCGTGCTTGGCCCAGCCGGGCGAGGAGATGTTCAGGTGCACGTCACCGGGCTGCAGGCCGATCCAGTACATCGTGGACAGGTGGCCCGCCGGGTAGGACGCGTAAGTGTGCTCCACGAGTTTCGGCTGCGACGTGGTGCCAGAGGTGAAATAGAGCAGCAGCGGATCGGTGGCTTTGGTCGGGCCGTCCGGCACGAACTCGGCCTCCATCTGGAACGCATCTGAGTACGCGTGCCAGCCTTCCGAGGCACTGCCGCCGACGGCGACCCGGGTCCATTCTCCCGTCAGGCCGTGGAATCTCGGTGTCAGCGCTGACTCGGTGATGACGTGCCGGACATCGCCGCGTGCGATCCGGTCAGCCAGGTCCTCGGGCCCGAGCAGGGTTGATGCCGGGATGATGACGGCGCCGAGCTTCATCGCCGCGAGGATGACCTCCCAGAGCGGCGCGATGTTGCCGAGCATGAGCAGCAGCCGGTCGCCCCGCCCGACGCCGAGCCCGCGCAGCCAGTTCGCCGCCTGGTTCGACCGGGCGGCCATTTCCGCATAGCTGAGCCGGGTGTCGCTGTCGGAGGTGACGACGCGGAGCGCGCAGGTGCCGGGATGCTCGGCCGCGATCACGTCGAACCAGTCGAGTGCCCAGTTGAACTCGTTAAGCTCCGGCCAGGAGAACTGGCTCATGGCCGCGTCGTAGTCCTCGCGGTGGCGCAGGAGAAGATCGCGCGCGGCGCGGAAGGCAGTGGTTCCCTGGCTTGGTTCCGTCATGGGGACATCGTGGCACTCGCCGGCGCCGCCGCGTCAACCGCCCGCGATCATTTGCCGGCCGGGCGCCGAGCGGCAAGTACCTGATCGTGGCTCTGCTGCTCTGGGCTGCGCTGGCGCTGTGGACCGCGGCAGCGGTGGTCACCGCCCGCCGGCTGGCCCTGACCCGTGCCGTCCTGGCCGCCGAGGCGGTGCTGGCTGGTGGCCGGGTCGGGGGATCGGCCGGTTACGCCAAAGGTGAATAGCTGTTCGCCCGTCGGCAGGCCAGGGTAGATGATGCCCGATATGATCTTGCTGAAGGGACCGCTGCAAAGCCGTAATTTCCGGCTGCTGATGGCGTGCAACGTCGTTTCCGTGGCAGGGTCCGCCGTTTATTTCATAGCAATCCCCTTTGCTGTGCTCAGGATCGGGGGCTCTGCCAGCGACATTGGATACGTCGCGACGGCAGGGCTGATTCCGCTGATCGCCTTCCTGCTGCTCGGCGGCGTTATCGCGGACCGGCTGCCCCGCCACCAGGTCATCGTGGCGGCGAACGTGCTCCAGGCGATGGCGCAAGGCACCTCAGCCGTTCTGCTGCTGACCGGTCATGCCCGGGTCTGGCAGCTGGCGGCCCTGGCTGCGACGGGGGGCGTCGGCGCGGGCTTCTACTATCCGGCCGCGCAGGGATTGCTGCCGCAGACAGTAGCGGCCGATCAGCGGTCGCAGGCGAACGCGCTGGACCGCACCGGGCGCAATACCGCCTCGATCGGCGGCGCGGCGCTCGGCGGCGTCCTGGTCGGCCTGGCCGGCCCGGGCTGGGGGCTGGCGATAGATGCCGCGAGTTTCGCCATTGCCGCGGTGCTGCGGGCTGGCATGCGTTTTCCCGCCCTGCCCCCCGTGGCGGCGACTGGCCTCGTGCACGAACTGCGCGAGGGCTGGCACGAGTTCATCTCCCGGCGCTGGCTGTGGTCGATCGTGCTGCAGTTCGCGTTCATTGTCGGCATCTCCGCCGGAACCATCAACGTCCTCGGGCCGCTGGTCGCCGATGACCGCCTCGGCGGTGCCCGCAGCTGGGGCATCATAGTGGCCGGCTACGCCGTCGGGGCTGTCGCCGGCGGCGTGGTGATGCTCAGGTTCCGCCCGCGCCGGATGCTGCTGGCCGGGACCCTGGCCGTGCCCGCGTTTGCCGTGCTGATGTTCGCGCTGGCCGTGCCTCTCGCTGTCCCCCTCGATGCGGCGGCGGCCCTCTTCGCTGGCGGCTGCGCCGAGATTTTCGTTGTCAACTGGACCACTACGATGCAGCAGGAGATACCGCCAGCCATGCTTTCCCGCGTCTCGTCCTACGACGCCCTGGGCAGTCTCGCGCTGGCTCCTGTCGGCACCGTGGTGGCTGGCCCGCTCGCCGGCGCCTTCGGCACGTCAGCTGTGCTGACCGCGGGTGGCATCATCATCGCGGTGCTGACTGCGGCCGTCCTGCTCGTTCCTGAAGTAAGGCAGCTGCGGCGCCAGGCACCTGCTCCCGCCGGCCCGCCTCCCGCTGCGGGCCTGCCTCCCGCAGCCGGTCCGCCTGGCCCGGCAGATCCGGCCGGCCCGGCAGGCGCGCTCGCGCACTAGCCAGTGCCGCCGTACCGGCCGGCCAGCCGCCGGCCGATCTGATGCCAGTTCTCGGCGGTCACCGCGGCGGCGGGCGTGCGCGGGCCGACCCCGGCCGCCGCGATCAGCGCCCGCAGCGCGGAATCCGGCACCGCCGGGCTGCCGGATGCGCGGCCTTTCAGTACGCGGTCCAACGGCTCCTGGCCGCTGGCGTACGCGGCGCGCAGCAACCTGCGCAACTCACGCTGAGCCGCCGGCGGCGTGGCACCCGGGCGGCGCCGGACGGACACCTGGGCGGCATCGACCGCTGGCGGCGGCAGGAAACTCGCCGCGCTGATCCTGCGGGCCAGGGTGATCTGGTAGCGGCAGGCCCACCAGGCAGTTTCCGCGTCACGCGGCACCGGGCTGGCAAGCCAGCGCGCGGCGCCCCACTGCAGGATCAGCTCGGCCCCGGCAAGCGGCACGGCCGGATCGCCGAGCAGCCGCCTGCACAGCGTGGTGGTGACCGAGAACGGCGGGCTGGCCACGACCAGGAAATCCCGCCGTGGCAGCGGGACCCGGCGCAGGTCGGCCTTTACGATGCGGATACCCGGATGGCCGTCGAAGCGGCGCCGCAGTCGTCCGGCCAGCCGCTGATCGCGCTCGACGGCGATCACGCGGGCACCGGATGCGGACAGCGCAGTCGTGATCGTGCCATATCCGGCGCCGAGGTCGAAAACGAGATCGCCCGGCCCGGCTCCGGAAGCGCGGACAAGCCGCGCGATCAGCCCGCGGTCACGCAGGAAATGGGCACCGGCCGGGTTCGGCGCCGCCGGCGGCCGCCCTGGCACGGAAGACCATGATCATCGGCACGGGCAGTCTCCTCAGCTCGGATGTCCCCGCCCACGCTAGGCCGGACGGGGGCAGACCCGCCACCGAATATCCGGCTGCCCCTTGACCTGGAGCGCCGTTGAACGGCCCGGGTGACGGACGATCTTCCTGGCGCGCGGGCTTCCGCCCCGCTGATCCCCACTCGACCAGGGGAAGGCAAGTGAGGGTGCAGGACGCGGCAGGGGCAACCTGACACGACGTGCGTACATCACCCGCACAGAGTGACGTGCGTACATCACCCGCACAGAGTGCTCATTAGTCGCGACCGTGACAGTGGACTACCCGTGTCGTCCATCAGCACGGAAACAAAGACGTGCTGGAACGCGCCTGAATTTCCGTGTTAATGAAGAACTGGCGGCGAGGCTGAGCGGCCGGCACTGGACCGTTGGCCGGGCCATCTGGCCCAGGCGACCTGGGCCAGCGGGCCCAGGTGCCGCGGCGTGCGGCGGTCAGTGCATCGACGGGCGGGCCTGGGCTATCGTCCAGCGATGCCCCTCCAGGTCACGGGCGACGTACGCGCGGTACCCGTGCTGATGGATGCCCTCGACGATGGCGGCGCCGCCCGCCTGGGCGCGGGCGAAATGGGCATCGAGATCATCGACGAACACCCATGGCTCATGGGTATCCGCACCGCCCTCCGGCCGCTCGCCTTCGAGCTTAAACACCATCAGGGAGCAGTCCCCGACGCGGAACTCGATCCACGTCTGCTCGGCGTCCCAGTCGCGGTCCGCATCGTCACCGGGCAGCCGTCCGGGCGTCTCGAACCCGAAGGTGGCGGCGAGCCAGCGGGCTGCGGCGGCGGGCTTGTCGTAATAGACGGCCACGGCGAGCCGGCCCAGGTCACGCGGTTCCCGCGATGCCGTCTCGCGCCGGGCGCACCATGCGCCGAACCATGGCGGCACGACCCGCACCCAGGAGGTGCCGCCGCGGTCCTCGCCGCCCGCCGGGATGCTGGCCAGCACCCGCACGATCGTCCCGCCCGCGGTCGGCTCAAACCGCACGTCGATCAGGACGTCATCGACCGAGCTCTGCCAGGCCAGCCGCTCGCCGGGCTGCCAGACCGTGATCCGGCCCAGTTCCAGCACGTCGCCCGCTGCCTCGTCGTAGACCTCGAGCAGCCGCCCGCCGACGCCCGGCTCGCAGGTCAAGGCCACCGCCCGGGCAGCATCGAAGAAGTTGATGGGCCCGCGGACCCACCACAAGTTCATCTCGGAGGTGAACGCGCCGAACGCGGTCGGCGCGTCCACCGCGACCTCCACCTCGGACGAGACCGACCTGGCTTCGCTCATTACCGCGTCCTTCCCTCGACGTGCCGCTTGAACGACTGAAGCTGGGCGTCCCAGTGCGCCTGGAGCTGATCGAGCCAGGCCTGCAAGGCCACCATCGACTGCGGCCGGAGCCGGAACACCCGTGCCCGCGCGTCCTGCACGGTCCGCTCGTCCGCGATGATGCCGGCCTGCAGCAGCACGCGCAGATGCCGGCTCATCGCCGGGGCGGAGGTGCCCGCGGCGGCGGCCAGTTCCCCAGCGCGCCGCGGGCCCGCGCCGAGCAGTTGCACGACCTGGCGCCGGGTGGCATCAGACAGGGCGCCGAACAGCGGTGCCACATTCTCGTCGAGCTGCGTTTCTGCAGTCATTACGCAATAGTTGCTGTAATCGTTAACTATTGTCTAGCAGGTTAGCGGAACCTTGTGGCGTACCCCCAGAGACGCCCGGGCCGCCCGGGCCGCTACCCCCAGCGCTGCCGCGTGCGCTCAAGTCACCCATGCTCAGCTATCCCGAAGGATTTGGCGCGACGGGCGACGCCGATCCTTCGGGATAGCTGAGTTCCGGCGCGAACGAGACACGAAACGCATCTCGGTGATCTCCCCGGCCCGTCCCGGCCCGTCCGGGCACGTCTCGGCTCATCCGGGCACGTCCCGGCCCGGCCCGTCCCGGCTCGTCCGGGCACGTCCCGGCCCGTCCGGGCTCATCCGGGCACGTCCCGGCCCGGCCCGCATCGCCCCGGGGTCCGGGAAGACCTGCTGGCCGGCCCGCAGCGAGGCTGCGGCAGCCGCAACGGTCAGGGCGGATTCCGGCCAGACTTCCTGGTCAGCGCGGCGCAGGATGAAGACATGACAACCGCAGGCGAGACTGCCGTCGCACTCCGGGTACGGGCCATCGACCCGGATGTGCTCAGCCAGCTGCGCCGGCGCGATGATGCCGGCCACCCGCCGCGGCTAATCATCGACGAGGATGGCGGCAGCCCGCTGCGGTGCTGCCTGCGCCTCAGCCGGGCCGGCGAGCGGGTCGCGCTCGTCTCCTACGCGCCACTATGCCGGTGGGCGTACGAGACCGGCGCCGACCCGGGACCCTACGACGAGGTAGGCCCTGTCTTCATCCATCCCGCGCCGTGCCCGGGCCCGGACGGCCCCGGATACCCGGCGGCACTGACCGGCTGCCCAAGGGTGTTCCGCGCCTACTCCGCCAGCGGCCGGATCCTGGCCGGCCGGCTTGCCGGCCGCGCCGAGACTCAGAACGCGGCATCGGCCGAGGCGATCCTCGCCGGGATATTCGCCGATCCGGCGGTCGCCGTCGTGCACGCCCGTGCGGTGGACTTCGGCTGCTTTACCTTCGAGGTCCGGCGCGGCTAGCGCGCGCCCTGCCGGCCGTCGGCCGCCGGATTCGCTGGCCCGCCCGGCCCGCCGCGTCGCCGCCACCGTCCCGGACGCGATAGCGTTTTCTGCCGTGCCCCCCGGCCGCGCCCGCAAGCCCCCCGCAGACGATGCCCGCAACCCGCCGGGCGACGGCGTCCCGCCGGGCGACGCCGTCCCACCGGACGACGCCGTCCTGCCGGCGCACGGTGATAGCGTCCGCGAGCCTGCCAGCAAGTCCGGTCTGCCTGATGTCACTGCCCTGCTCGCCACGGCGGTCACCGGCATCGGCGGGGCGGAGCGGCCCGGGCAGGTGACGATGGCCGAGGCAGTTCAGCGCTCCATCGAGACCGGCGAGCACCTGGCCGTCCAGGCCGGAACCGGGACCGGCAAGTCGCTGGCCTACCTCGTCCCCGCGGTGCGCCATTCCGTCATGCAGCAGGCCACCGTCGTCGTATCGACCGCGACGATCGCCTTGCAGCGCCAGCTCATCGACCGCGACCTGCCGCGCCTTGCCGCCGCGCTGAAGCCCGTACTCGGCAGGGCGCCTGCCTTCGCGATCCTCAAGGGCCGCCGCAACTACCTGTGCCTGCACCGTCTGCGCACCGGAGCGGAAGACGACCCGCAGGACGCGCTCTTCGATCCCCGCGCTGCCTCTGCGGTCGGAAAGCAGGTGCAGCGGCTGCACGAGTGGGCCGCGCGGACGGAGACTGGTGACCGTGACGAGCTCGTTCCGGGCGTGACCGAGCAGGCCTGGCGCCAGGTCGCGGTCACGGCCAGGGAGTGCATCGGCGCCCAGCGCTGCCCGTTCGGCACCCAGTGCTTTGCCGAGCGGGCGCGTGACGAGGCGGGCAAGGCAGACATTGTCGTCACCAACCACGCGCTGCTCGCCATCGACGCGATGGAGGACTTCGACATCTTTCCCGAGCACGACGTGGTGATCATCGACGAGGCGCACGACCTGGTCGACCGGGTCACCTCCGTTGCGTCCGATGAGCTGTCCGCCGTGGCGGCGGAGATCGCCGCCCGCCGCTGCGGCAAGATGGCCGAGGAGAAGCTGATCGCCAGGCTCAGGGACGCGGCCGAGGATGCCGGGCGCGTCCTTGCGGTACTTCCGGCCGGGCGCATCGACGTGCTGGCCACCGATCTCGCCCTCCCGCTCGCCAGTCTCCGTGACGCCGCCGCGGGCTGCGCCGCTGACCTGCGCGCCAGCGCTAAGAACACCGAAGAAGAGCCAGAACGGATCGCTGCGCGCCGGTCGGCTTTCGTCGCCGTTGATGAGCTGCGGAGTGCGGCAGAAAGAATCCTCGGCGCGTTCGGCGACGACGTCGCCGAACGTCCCGACGTGGTGTGGATGGACCGGCCAGTGTCGGCGGAGTCGGCACGTCCGCCGACGCTGCGGGTAACGCCGCTGGCAGTCGGCGCGCTGCTGGCGGAGCGCCTGTTCGGCAGCCGCACGGTGACGCTGACCTCGGCCACCTTGTCACTGGGCGGGTCGTTCGAGCCGCTGGCCCGGCAGTGGGGCCTGCCGCGGTCAGGGGTCCCGACAGTTCCAGCTCCCCGGGCTGCACCGGCTGACGAGCTGGCGGGACTTTCCGCAGCCGACCAGCCGCACTCACTTGCCTGGACCGGGCTCGACGTCGGCTCGCCGTTCGACCACCCGCGCAGCGGCATCCTGTACGTCGCCAGGCACCTGCCGCCGCCTGGCCGGGACGGCCTGGCGGAGTCCTACCTGGACGAGCTGCGCGAGCTGATCGCCGCGGCAGGCGGCCGGACCCTCGGGCTGTTCTCCTCGATGCGGGCCGCACGGCAGGCCACCGACGAGCTGCGCGGGCGGATCGACTACCCGCTGCTCTGCCAGGGCGATGACCAGACCGGGCAGCTGATCAGCGCGTTCGCCGCCGACGAGGCTACCTGCCTGTTTGGCACCCTCTCGCTGTGGCAGGGCGTCGACGTCCCCGGCCGGTCACTGCAGCTGGTCGTCATCGACCGGATCCCGTTCCCCCGGCCCGATGACCCGCTGGCCTCGGCCAGGCAGCGGGCCGTCGCGGCACGCGGCGGCAACGGGTTCATGGAGGTCGCCGCCGCGCAGGCAGCGCTGCTGCTTGCGCAGGGCACCGGCCGGCTGCTGCGCACGATGAGCGACCGGGGAGTGGTCGCGATCCTGGACCCGCGCCTGATGACCGCGCGATACGGCAGCTTCCTGCGGGAGTCGCTGCCGCCGTTCTGGACCACCACCGACCCGCAGGTCGTCCGCGGCGCGCTGCGCCGGCTGGCAGGCTGACCTGATCCCTTCCGGCGGCAGCGCCGGAGCTGACTCTTGCCGAACTTGCCCGCCGCGCGCACCTGCCAGCGGGCGGGCCGAGTCCGCTCAGGAGTCGCGATCCGCCGTCCCCCGCGGGATGATCCATTCGGCCGGCTGGCCGGTGATCTCCGCGATGCGGTCGTAGTCGCCGTCGTAGTGCAGGACGGTCAGGGAGTACCGCTCGGCGGTCGCGGCAACGATCAGATCCGGGATGGACACTGACCTGTGCTGCGCGCGGCGGGCGAGCAGTCCCTGGATCTCGATGGCCCGCCTGGCGATCTCATCGGTCATCGGGAAGTACTCAAAAGCGTCGCGCTGAGCCCGGAAGCGGTCATGCTCGGCGCCAGTGCGGGAACTGTACAGGATCTCAAGGTCAATGATCGCGCAAGTTCCGATCAGGCCGCGGTCGACATAGGGCGCAACGACCGCGCGAACTGCCGGCTGGCTCAGGCGAGCCCATACGCTCTTGTCAGCCAGGTAGTGCGCTACCGCCACGCCCCCTCCATCAGCGCCGCTTCGGCGAGGTCGGGCAATGCGCCATTGGCCAGTTCGTCGACATGACGGCGGCGGAGTTCCGCCTGCACGACACGGCGCAGGGCCTCGTTGACAGTGGCCTTCTTGGTCGAGGTGCCAAGTATCGCGGCCGCCTGCCTGAGCAGGTCCTGGTCAAGTTCGATCTGTGTCGTGGGCACTATTTCTCCCGTCGCTATCCATCGACGTATGAATAAAGCATACAAGAAATAGTGTCGTTCATATACGTCTTACTCCGGCCGGTTACAGCACGTCGTGCCCGGGACGGAGGTCCTCGGGCAGCGGGCGCCGCTCCGCGGGGATCGTGCCGAGCCGGCCTGCCTGGTAGTCCTCGAATGCCGTGACCAGTTCATCCCTGGTATTCATCACGAACGGGCCGTAGGCAGCCACGGGCTCCCTGATCGGCTGGCCGCCGAGGATGAGGATGTCCATCCCCTGACTCGGGCCGTCCGCCCGGCGGTCGGCCGCGGCAGTGATGACGTCGCCGCGGCCGAACACCGCCAGCTGGCCCGTCCGGGCAGGGCGCTGCTCGGCCCCGACGGTGCCGGATCCGGCCAGCACGTAGCCGAGCGCGTTGAAGTCGGCCCGCCACGGCAGCCGCAGCTGCGCGCCCGGCTCGAGGCTGGCATGCAGCAGCGCGATCGGAGTGTGCGTGACACCCGGGCCCTTGTGCCCGGCGACATCGCCAGCGATGACCCGGATCAGCGCGCCGCCGTCCGCCGAGCTGATCAGCTTGACCTGGCCAGCCCTGATGTCCTGGTAGCGCGGCTTGACCATCTTCAGCCTGGCGGGCAGGTTTACCCAGAGCTGGAAGCCATGGAAGAGCCCGCCGCTCATGACCAGGGTCTCGGGAGGTTCCTCGATGTGCAGGAGTCCGCCGCCCGCCGTCATCCACTGGGTGTCGCCGTTGGTGATCATCCCGCCGCCGCCATTGGAGTCCTGGTGCCGGAAGGTCCCGTCGATCATGTAGGTCACGGTCTCGAAGCCGCGGTGCGGATGCCAGGAGGTCCCCTTCGGCTCGCCCGGCGCGTAATCCACCTCGCCCATCTGGTCCATGTGGATGAACGGGTCAAGCGCGCGCAGGTCCACGCCGGCGAAAGCGCGCCGGACGGGGAAGCCCTCGCCCTCATAGGCGGACGGTGCGGTCGTCACGGTCAGCACCGGCCGGTCCGCCGCGGCGGCCGGGTCGGGCTCCTGGACGCGTGGCAGGACCAGGGTGTCCTTAACGGTGACCGCTGGCATGGTGTCCTCCTTCAGCGAACATATGTAAGCCCGCCCCGCACGAACAGGCGGACCAGGTCCTTCGTGGGCGCCAACGGTATTTGAACTCGCAACATTCCCGGTTATCCCGTAGTGAGTGACCTACGATCAGCCGAGCCACCAGTTCACGTGCGTGCCTGTTCCAAGATCTAATTCGAATTTGTATTCGCTATTTGGCCCTGCGATGCCCTGCCCTCGCAGGCCGGCAGCGACCATGTAGGACACGTTGGCTGTGTCGCCATCTGGCCGATACCCTTGCGAGGGTCTCCTCCGGGGACGCGCCGTCGTGACAGAGGGGCTCTTAGCATCCGCCCGGCTTCCGAGGGAGCGCACCGGGCACCGGGTCAGGAACTCGTCGCCGGTCGGCACCACCGAAGAGAGCTATCGTGACCCGGCGCCCCACCGGACCGCCCAGCAAGGCGACAGCGTCGCCTACGTCTGCTGACGCCGGCGATTCCACGATTGCTCGGTTGGGTATGGCGCTCGGACTCGTGGTCGCGGCGCAGTTCGTCCTGCAGCTCGACTTCAGCATCGTCAACGTAGCGCTTCCGACCATCAAGCGCGAGCTGCACTTCGTCCCGGCTGACCTGCAATGGATCGTCACCGGGTACGCGCTGACCTTCGGCTCTCTGCTGCTCTTTGGTGGCCGGGTCGGCGACCTCGCCGGGCATCGCCGGGTACTGGTCATTGGCCTCTCGGCTTTCGGTGTCGCTTCGCTCGCCGCCGGGCTCGCCCCGACGTCGCTGGCACTGATCATCTCCCGGTTCCTTCAAGGAGCGAGCGCGGCGTTCGTCGCACCCCAGGCGCTGGCCATCATCACCGACCTGTACTCCGAGGGCCCTGCACGTGCCCGGGCGCTTGGGATCTTTCAAGGCGCGACCGCAGCCGGGGCCAGCGCCGGGATTGTTCTCGGTGGCATTTTGACCGAGTTCATCGGCTGGCGAGCGATATTTCTCGTCAACCCGCCCATCATCGTCGTGCTGGTCATCGCCATCCGGCGCGTGCTTCCCATCCAGGCCCGGCGACCGGGCGCCCGGCTGGATATCGTCGGCGCGGTCTTGGCGACTGCGTCGATCGCGTTCTTTATCTTCGGGCTCAGCCAAGGCCAGCAGCACGGATTCACCAATCCCGCAGCCTTGACCGCCCTCGCCCTGGCCGTTCTCCTTGGGGTGACCTTCGTCGTGGTCGAAAAGCGCGGCAAGGCCCCCATGGTGCCCCTGCAGGTGCTCGCCGACCCGGCTCGCCGGGCGGCATTGAGCATGATGCTGCTCCTCGGAGCGGTCGTCGCCGGCTACGTCTACTTCACCTCGCTCTACCTCCAGGACGTCCTTGGTTTCAGCCCACTCCAGACCGGGCTGGCCCTCATCCCCGCGACCGGGACGGTGATGGTCACCGCGATCGTGATCACGCGTCGGGCACTCGCTCGTTTCGGGGTCCGGAAGCTCCTTCTGGTGGGACTTTCCACCGTCGGGCTCGGGCAGCTTTGGCTGTTCACGATCAGCAACACCGGCTCTTATCAGCTCAACGTCCTCGGCGGGATCTTGCTGACCGCTTTCGGGATGGGACTGGCCTTCCCCACCGCTTCGGTCGCGGTGACCTCAGGCATCGGGGCAGGTGAACGAGGACTGGCCGGCGGCCTCTTCGTCACCTCACAACAAGTCGGCCAGGCCATCGGCCTCGCTGCACTGGCCACCATCGCCGCCGCTCGAACCAACGCCGACCACGGCTCGCTCGTCAGCGGTTACAAGGCTTCGTTTCTCGTGGCGACCGGGATCGCCGTCGTGGCCGTGCTCGTCGTGGTCATCCAGATGAGGACCCGCACCGTGACCGAGGGGGCCACATGACTGGAGACACGCCACCCTTCGACCCGCGCCGTGTCAGACCGGATCTCGACGCCGTCATCGCCTGGTCCCATCGATGGATCCCGCTTCCGGTCGATGACGAAGACGACTCAACCAGTCACCCTGAAGGTTCGATCGCTTCGTAGTGGTCGACACAGGTTGATGCACACCCGGCAAACGGCAGACTCGTCGGAGCGTCGTGACCACCTTTCGCCGGCTGGTGGCTCCGGTCGCCGGGCCTCGGCTGCCGTCGTTGCCGGGCCGGACGCCGCTGCGCGGGCCGGTGCGGCTCCCAGCGGAAAGTGGCGATGGCGGCAGTCAGCCCGGCTACGGCCCAGGCAGCCAGGACGACGAGGTCACGGGCCGGGAGCAGCGCATGGCCGGCGGTGTGGCCGAGAGAGCTGCCTAGGGCGTGGACGAGCGGCTGGGCAGGAAGGTAGCTGGCGATGGTGGCCAGCCAGTGCGGCTCGTTGATGGCGCCGAAGATGCCGGAGATGATGATGACCGGGAAGTAGGTGAGCATCAGGGTGGGCGCGGCAGCCTCGACGGTGGGGATCAGGGCGGTGAGGGCGGTGGCGGTGGCCGCCCAGGCGAACGCGCCGAGGATGAAGGCCGCGAGCGCGCCGAGGGCGCCGCTCACGGTCAGGTGGGTGCCGTAGAGAAGCACCCCGGCGGCGACGGTGGCGGCTCCGGCCAGCACGGCGACGACGACGGTGGCCAGGATGCGGCCAAGGAAATAGCACCAGTGCGGGAGGGGGGTGGCCCGCCACCGTTTGAGGACGCCGGCTTCGCGTGCTGCGACGAGGCGGACGCCGTAGGTGTTCCAGGCGGTGAGGGTGAGACCGAAAGCGGCGTAGCCGGCGATGCCGGTAGCACTGGTGTTGCTGTGCTGGCCGTGGGAGGCGATGAGCAGGATGACGGGCAGCCCGACGCCGATGGTGATCGCCCGGCCACTGGCCAGCAGGCGCGCCTGGTAGCTGACCTGGGCGGCGAGGAGACGCCCGACGCTCGGCATCCGGGCAGCGGCGGCCCGGGCGGTATCGGTCATGAGAGGGCTCCTTCGGTGCTGCGGGGCTCGCCGATGGCGGCCAGGTAGGCGTCTTCGAGGCTGGGCGGGCCGACCTCGAGCCCGGCGAGGTGCAGGTGGTGGCGATCGGCCCAGCCGAGCAGGTCCCGCAACGGTGCGGTGATGTCCTCGGCGCGGACGACGAGCGCGTGGTTGTCGCGGTCGAGGTGCCCGGCCAGGGTGGCCGGCAGGTCGGCGAGGGTGGCCGGCAGGTCGGCGAGGGCCGCGTCGCCGAGCCGGCAGCGGATCGTGGCCGGGCCGCCCTGGGCGCGCAGCCCTTCGGGGGTGGTGTCGGCCACTATCCGCCCGGCCGCGAGCAGGATCAGCCGGTTGGCGAGGTGGTCGGCCTCGTCGATGTAGTGGGTGGTGAGCACGACGGTGGTGCCCGTCGTGGTGAGGTTTTCGACCGCGGTCCACGCTCGCCGGCGGGCTTCGGGGTCGAGCCCGGTGGTTGGCTCGTCGAGGAACAGCACGTCGGGCCGCCCGATGATGCCGATGGCGACGTCGACCCGGCGGCGCTGCCCGCCCGAGAGGGCGCCGACCCGGGTCTCGGCGTCGTCGGCGAGGTCGACAAGTTCGAGGACCTCGCCGACCGGGCGGGGTATCGGGTAGAGCCCAGCGAACACGTTGAGCGTGTCCCGGACGGTGAGCTCGGCGTCGAGGCTGGTCGACTGGAGCACCAGGCCGATCCGGGCCCGCCACCTGCGGTCGCCGCGGTGGGGATCGGTCCCGAGCACCCGGACGGTGCCGCTGGTGGGGGCGAGGAATCCTTCGAGCATCTCCAAGGTGGTGGTCTTGCCGGCTCCGTTAGGTCCGAGCACGGCGGCCAGCTGGCCGCCGGGCACCTCGAAGCTCACGCCGTCGACCGCCGCGAAGTCCCCGAAGCGCTTGGTAAGCCGGTCGGCGACGATGGCGCTCACGGCATCCGCCCGCCGCTGCCGATGTGGCCCTGGCGACGAACCCGCTGGCTGCTCAGCACGCCAATCCCGCCCCAGACGAGCAGGACGGCGCCGATTCCGGCGCACAGCGCGCCGCCGGGCAGGGCGACGCCGATGGCGAGGAGGACCGCCCCGGCGATGGCGCGGACGACTGGGCCGTTGTGACCCCGGAAGAGGAACAGCATGGGATAGCTCCTTTTCTCATGTTGATGGGCTGGCGCTGGTCAGGAGGCT
>PMSW01000118.1 GCA_003168215.1 Actinomycetota bacterium | reverse complement strand
TACATCGGCACCGAGCACATCCTGCTCGGCCTCCTCCGCGAGGGCGACGGCGTCGCCGCTCAGGTCCTCGTCGCGCTGGGCGCTGACCTCAACAGGGTCCGCCAGCAGGTCATCCAGCTCCTGCACGGGTATCAGGGCCAGCAGCCAGCCGCCGGCACTCCGGCTGGGATCACCGCCGGCGGCTTCCCGGCGGTTGTTCCCTACCTGCTTTACGCGGATGCGGGCGCGGCCATGGACTGGCTGGTCACGACCTTCGGCTTCACCGCGGCGGCGCGGGACACCAGGACGGACGGCACCGTGCGCCACGGCGAGCTGCGGGTCGATGGTGGCGGCGTGATCATGCTGGGCTCCGCCGGGGCTGATTTCCGTGGACCTCGCGAGCTCGGCGGAGTCACCCAGCTGGTGCGCATTACGGTCGCCGGCCTGAAAGCCCACCGGGACCGCACCAAAGCCGCCGGGGCGGTGGCGTCAGAGATCCAGGAGTGCCCGGCCGGCTGGCAGTCCTACTCAGTGCACGACCCGGAAGGCCACGAGTGGTACTTCACCCAGTTCACCGGCGAGAGCGGCTAGCTTCTTAGGCCGGCGAAAGCAGGCTCCGGGCGCCCAGGTAGCCGGCCAGCATGGCGCTGGCCACCTGGCCGACCGTGTCGTCGGGCGGCAGGAACTCCGGATGGTGCAGGCTGACCGGGCCGCCCGTGCCCAGGAAGAGCATCAGCGTCGGTGCGCTGCGCGCGTAGTAGGAGAAGTCGTCGGAGCCGCAGGAGCGGAACGAGGTGTCGACGGCGAAGCCGGCCTCGCGCAGCCAGGGCCAGCTGGCGGTTGTCAGCGCCTCGTCGTTCACCAGGGCCGGCTCGCCCTCGTCCATCGTCACGCTGCCCCGGCAGCCATGGGCCAGGCAGGTGTGCTGCACGATCTCGTGCAGTGCTCTGTGCAGGCCGGCCCGATCGGAGGAATCCAGCGCCCGTAGCGTGCCGCGGGCGACTGCGGCAGGCGGGATGACATTCGGCGCCTGCCCGGCCTCCAACGTTCCGATCGAGACCACGGCGGCATGCGTGGGATCGGTGCGGCGGCTGACGATCTGCTGCAGCGCGAGCACTGTCTGGCACAGCGCAAGCACAGGGTCGGCGGCCAGCTGAGGATATCCGGCGTGCCCGCCGGTGCCCTGCACCCTGATCTCGAAGTCGTCGGACGACGCGTTCACGGTGCCGGCAGGCGCGGCGACCGTGCCCGCGGGCAGCTGGTGCTGCAGGTGCACCGCAATGACGGCGTGCGGCTGATGCGCCTGCAGGACGCCTGAGGCCACGATGTCCCGTGCGCCGGACGGAGCGGCCTCCTCCCGCGGCTGGAGCACTGCGAGCAGCGCGGCGGGCAGTCCTGCCTGCAGCTGGGCGGCACCCGCGGCCCGTCCGAGCGCGACGAGCGCGGCCAGGTGCACGTCGTGACCGCAGGCGTGCATGGCGCCGGTGCGCGAGGCCCAGGGCACTCCGGTCTGCTCCAGGATCGGCAGGGCGTCAAGCTCCGCCCTGACGGCGATGGCCGGGCCGTGCTGCGGGCCGATTCGCACGATCCGCCCGGTGCCCGCGACCGGGGATGCGTCGCCGGCACCGAGTGCAGCCGCGACCCTGGCAGCAGTGCGGTGCTCTGATCCGGACGGCTCGGCGTCAGCGTGCAGCTCGTGCCGGAGCCGGACGGCGCCGTCGAGCTCACGGGCCAGGCCGGCCCTGAGCATCTCCGCCAGGCTCTCGCCGGTCACGTCCTGGCCAGCCGGTAAACACGGCGGGCGTTGGCGGAGCCGACCAGGTTCGCCACCCGGCCCGCGTCGGCAGCGGACCATGCCCCGTCGGCAACGAACTCGCCGGTAACCCTGGCGAGATCCCGGCGGAACCCCAGAGCGCCCAGGTAGTGCAGTTCCGGCAGGCCGAACGCGTCGGAGGAATACAGCATCTTGTGGAACGGCGTGACCTCCAGCGCCTCGGCGAGCACCGCGGCGGAACGCGCTCCGACGTGGTTGAGTATCGCCCCGAGGTCCATGTAGACATGCGGGAAGACATTGGCGAGGTACCCGGCCTGCCGGTGGTGCGGGTAGCAGTGCAGCAGCATGATCGGGGTGCCGGTGGCGCGGGTGGCGAGCAGGAAGTCGTGCATCAACGACGGGTCGGCCCGGTGCAGGCGCACGTCAGGGTCACCGAAGCCGACGTGAAACTGCACGGGCAGCCCGGTGTCCACCCCAGTCCAGATCAGGTGCCGCAGCAGGACCTCGTCATCCAGCCGCGCCGCCGGGTCGGCGTCGATGCGGCGCAGCAGCCGCCCGGCCGCCGCCGCGACGTCCGCGGCGCTCGGCCGGCTGGGCTCGAAGTCCAGCCCGAAACGGTAGGCGGCGATCGACTTGAGCCCGACGGCGCCTGCCGAGGCAGCCGCCAGCGCCGCCGAGAACGATCCGGCGAAGTCGGCGGCACTGGTTCCCTCCCGGGCGACCTGCTCGGCGACCGCCTCGAGCCGGACGATCTCGTGCGCTGGCCTGCCGCTTGCCTCCGCGAGCTGCTCCGGGGTGGCCACCTGGCCGGACTGGTAGCCGGTGTCCACGAGCCATGCCTCGACCTGCGCGGCCCGCAGCAGGCGGCGGTTCACCTCGCGGGTGCCGAGTTCCATGCGGCGCCCGACGTACTCATCGGCAGGCACGGACGGCTCCAGGCCGAGCACCGGGGCGCACCAGCGCCGCACCGCGAAGCCAAGCTGGCTGTCGAACATGGACGTGCCGGCCGGGCGCGGTCCTGGTCCCTCGGTGAGCAGCGACTCGATGCCGGCCCGGTCCAGAGCGCCCGTGACGGCGCCATGAACGTGATGGTCGATCAGCGCCAGCGGCTCGGCGGTCGTCACAGCTTCTCCGTCCTGCTGAAGGGAACGCGCGCCGGGCCCGCCGGGCCAGCCTGCGTCACGCCCGCCGGGCCAGCCTGCGTCGCGCCTGCCGAGGTGGCCTGCGGGGCCTGGCTCGCCGCGCCCTGCGGCCCGTCGGCAGTCCCGCGCTGCAGCGCGTCATACCGCGCCATCCGCGCCCTGGGCACGTCACCGAGACGGTCGGCGAGCGCGGCGATGATGGCCTCCACCAGCGCCACCGCCGGGGTCAGCGCGTCGAACGGAGACGGCGACTGCACGCTCGAGGTCAAGATGACGTCGGCGTGGGCAGCGAGCGGCGACAGGTAGGGATCGGTGAAAGCGATCACCATCGCGCCCTGCTGCTTGGCCGTCGCGGCCAGCCGGACCGTGTCGTGCTGGTACTGGCGGTAGTCGAATGCGACCAGAACGTCGCGGCGGCCCACGTCGAGCATCGAGCTCATCCGGTCGGCGCCCGCGGCGGTGATCATGTGCACCCCAGGACGCAGGATCCGCAGCTGCGCGGCGAGATACCCGGCCAGCATGGAGCTGAACCGGCCGCCGATCAGCGTGACGCTGCGACGTGGCTCGGCCAGCAGCCGGACGGCCTGCTCGAACTCAGCCGGCCGGAGCCGGGCGAAGGTTGACCGGATTCCGCCGCAGAGCAGCAACTCGGTCCTGCGCAGCGCGTCGCCGCGTGCTGCCTCAGCGCGGCCCGCATGCATCTCCGGCGGACAGGACAGCCGGGCCGAGACCTCCGTTTTCAGTGATTGCTGGAACCCGGCGTAGCTGTCGAACCCGAGCTTGCTGACCAGCCGCACCACGGTCGGCGCGCTGACTCCCGACGCCGCGGAAAGCCTGGCTATCGGCTCCAGGCCGCCGACGGGGTAATCGGCCATCAGCGTCCGCGCGACCTTGCGCTCGGCGGGCGTGAGCTCCCCCAGCTGCAGTCGCAGCCGATCGGCGACGGTGACATCCGGGTCGGTGCGCGCCGCCGTCGCCATTGCCATCACCATCGCCAGCGCGTCCGCGCGACGATATCGTCCGCGCTTACTTCGTCGAACAGCTCAGTTTCGGCCTGACGCACCGCCAGGAACGCATCGAATAGCGGATCACCCATTGCCTCGCGAAGCATGGCGCTGCGCTCCAGGTGCCCGGCCGCCTCGGCGAGCGACTGGGGCAGCCTGCGGGGACCGGGGCCGGCTGTATCCGCAGCCGGCCTGCCGACAGGATCACCGGAGGTCTCCGGCGGGAGCGTCGCGCCGGACCGGAGCCCGGCAAGCCCTGCGGCGATGAGCGAGCCGGCCACCAGGTAGGGGTTGGCGGCCAGGTCGAAGCACTTGATCTCGAGGTTGGCGCGGACGTCATGCTCACCGGATGAGCCGGTCACCAGGCGGAGTGCCGCCTCCCTGTTCTCCCGGCCCCAGCACTGGTAGGCGCCTGCCCAGTGCGACGGAACCAGCCGCAGGTAGCTGGCGACGCTCGGCGCGCCGACCGCCGTGAGCGCCGGCAGGCTAGCCAGGATCCCGCCGGCGAACGCCTCGCCGTCGCTGCTGAGGCCGTGCCGGCCTGGCCCCCCGGCCAGCACGTTCTTCCCGTCCCGCCAGATGCTGAGGTGAACATGGCCGCCGTTGCCGACCGACCCGGCAACGACCGACGGGGCGAACGAGACCTGGAAGCCGAACCGCGCCGACACCGCGCGGATGGTCTGGCGGACAAGCACGCTGTCATCGGCCGCGCCCACCGGATCGCTGGCGGCAACGGAAACCTCGAGCTGGCCTGCTGCGTACTCCGGGTGGAACTGCTCGACGACGATCCCCTCCCGCTCGAGCGCCCCGACCACCTCGCGCCCGTAGTCGGAAAGCTCGATGACCCGGGTCATGCCGTAGGCCGGGCCGGTGCAGGCAGGCACGAAGCGCCCGTCGTCATCGGTGCCGAGTGCCCACTCCACCTCGAAGCTCATCCGGGCCGTCAGGCCCTGGGCGAGCGCCTCGCCGGCCATCCGGTGGGCAAACGTGCGCTGGCATCCGGCGTAGCGGCGCCCTTCCTGGGTGTAACGGTCCACTGGCGCCAGCGCCCACCCCGGCTGGCCGGCCAGCGCGGTGATCCGGTCAAGCTCGGGGATGAGCCGCAGGTCCCCGTCCGGGCCACCGATGTGCTTGCTGGTAGTGATGTCGTCGTTGACCAGGAAGACGTCGAATACCGGCGACATGCCGACGCCCCAGCCGGCGGCCCGCTCCAGGCGGCCGAGCGGAATGGTCTTGACACGCGCGATTCCCGCGTTGTCGACCCAGCACAACGCCACCATCGTGATGCCCGCAGCACCGAGCCGCCCGGCCACCGCGCCTGCCCGCCTGACCAGCTCGGCCCGCTGCTCAGCGTCCAGCACCACCAGGCCGATGGCGGGTACCCGGCCGTCCTCGGCATCGTTGTCGGCCCCGTTCATGTCGCCGTTCATGTCGCCAGCCTGCGTTCCGCCATAGCCGATATCATCGTCGACTCTCCTGATCTGCGGTGGCCGGGCTTGCGTCGCGGGCCTGCATCAGGTCCGCCACCGCGTGCGCACCAGGATCCGCGCCGCCGCGTAGCCCGGCTATGACGCCGGCCTGGTCTGCCTGGCTGCGGTTCTGGCTGAGCTTGTCCTTGGCCTCGATGTCCGTCACCTGCATCTCGACGCCGACGATGCCGCGCAACTGCCCATTGATGTATGCCTCCGGAGCGTCCTGCACCCACCAGCGGCCATCGCGGTCATGCTCGTACTTTTCGGTCAGCCGGGTCACGATGTCACGAAGCCAGCCGGCGTCACGGTGGAAGGTGACCGGCCCGGTGAAATGGACGCTGGTGTAGTTCCAGGTCGGCACGACCCGGCCATGTTCCCGTGTGCTCGGATACCACGACGGTGACACGTAGGCCTGCGGGCCGTGCACGATGGCGAGCGCCGGCCCGCCCGCCGCTGCGGTGCTCCATTGCGGATTGGCAAGCGCGAGATGGCCGAGCAGGCGCCCGTGCTCGCCGCCGGATCTGTCCCAGATGACCGGGAGCAGGCTGGCAGCCATCCGGGTGCCGTCGAACGTGACGAGGTCAGCGGCGCCTGCCTGCTCGACGAACGCCGCGATCTGGCTCAGGTCGCTTACCGCGAAATGCGCTGGAACGTACATGTCCCCAGGCTAGAGTCCCGGCGGCCCGCGCCGCTCAGGCGGGCCGCGCCCGTCCGGCAGCCCGCGCCGCTCCCGGCGGCCGCGATCGGCTGCTGGCCGGGCGGTTGAGCAGCCGGTTGGGCGGTTCAGCAGCCGGTTAGCGACCGCCGTCGCAGGGTCAGATGGGCATGCTCGACGGCGTTGGTGGTGAGCGCGAGCGCCCGGTCGTAGGCCCCGGCCGCCTCGCGCTGCCTGCCCAGCCGGACCAGCAGTTCCGCGCGGGTGACCTGGTACGGCTGGTAGTCCTGGAGACCGAGGCTGTCCACCTCGGCGAGCGCAGCCGCGGGTCCGCTGACCTCGGCGAGTGCGACCGCCCGGTTCAGGGCAACGACGGGCGTGGGCAGCCAGGCGACCAGCTGGTCGTAGAGCTGCAGCACCTGGCCCCAGTCGGTGTCCGCGGCGGTCACCGCGTCGCAATGCACGGCGTTGATCGCCGCCTGGATCTGGTAAGGCCCCGGGGCGTTACGCCGGAGGCACGCGGCCACCAGCGACAGCCCCTCGGTGACCAGCGCGGTGTCCCAGCGGGTCCGGTCCTGCTCGGGCAGCAGGACTAGCTCCCCGGCAGGTCCGGTGCGGGCCAGCCGCCGCGCCTCGATCAGCAGCAGCAGCGCGAGCAGGCCCAGTACCTCAGGCTCGTCGGGCATCAGCGCCGCTAGCAGCCGGGCCAGCCGGGTCGCCTCGGCGCACAGCTCCGCCCGGACCAGGTCGTCGCCGTCGGTAGCACGGTAGCCCTCGTTGAACACCAGGTAGACGACCGCCAGCACGGCTCGCAGCCGGCCGGGCAGCTCAGCCTCAGCCGGCACCCGGTAGGGGATGGCCGCATCCCGGATCTTGCGCTTGGCCCGGACCAGCCGCTGCGCCATCGTCGCCTCGGGAACGAGGAATGCCCGGGCGATCTGCGGTGTCTGCAGCCCGCCGAGCAGCCGCAGCGTCAGGGCGACCTGGGCCTCGGTGGCGAGTGCCGGATGACAGCAGGTGAAGATCAGCCGCAGCCTGTCGTCCTGCACGGGACTGCCCTCCGGATCATCATCGCGCTCGTAAAGCAACGTGGCCTGCGCGTGCCGGTCGGCACGGGTGGCCTCGCGGCGCAGGCGGTCGATGGCGCGCCGCCGGGCGGTGGTCACGATCCAGCCGCCCGGATTGGGCGGCAGGCCAGTGTCCGGCCACTTCTGTACCGCCACCAGGAACGCATCCTGGACCGCCTCCTCGGCGAGCTCAATGTCGCCGAGGAGGCGGACCAGCGTCGCGACGGCCCGCCCGTATTCCTGCCGGAACACCTCCGCGATGGCCTGGACGTCAAAGGTCGGCTGCTGCGTCACCTCAGTTCCCGGAGTCCTCCTGGCTGCCGGGGTCCTCCTGGAACGGGCGCACCTCGACCGGGCCGCGGCAGGCTGCCGCGGCCTTAGCCGACCACGCCAGCGCGGCATCCAGGTCGGCGGCCTTGATGACCCAGAATCCGCCGAGCTGCTCCTTAGTCTCGGCGAAGGGGCCGTCCGTGGTGAGCACCTCCCCGTCGCGCATTCGCACCACGGTCGCGGTGCTGGCCGGGTGCAGGCCCCCGGCGAACACCCAGGCGCCTGCCTCGCGGAGCTCGACGTTGACCGCCTCGACGTCGCGGTAGCTCTGCGCCATGGCCTCCGGCGACGGCGCGGGCTGACCCTCGACATAGTGCACGGCCAGCATGTACTGCTTCATTGGTGCCTCCCTTGTGGCGTGGAATGACAGGATGTCGTTCCCCTCACCCTGTCTACGAACGCGCCGATGCCCAATCGACAGCGCGGCGACTCCCGTTCCGAGAATGCCAGCACCGGCGTTCCCAGGATGCGGGCGCTGCGCATCGGCCCGGAGCAGCCCCAGCTCATGGAGATCCCCGGACGCTGACGGCTGCCGGTCCTCGCCAGTCCTCGCCTAGTCCTCGCCGCGCTCGCGCAGGAGCTCCCGGAACTCGGTGACCGCCTCGTCCTGGTCCGGTCCGAGATCCTCGGCCACGACTAGCTTCGTGCCCGCCCAGTAGGCGCCGACGTACTCGCCGCTGTCCTCCAGCGGGACGAGCAGGGGGTGATGCGCGATCTTGATGTGGTCCTCCACCGCTGCCCACGAGACGCCCGCGGGCACCAGGCCGATCGCGGGAGAGTCGCTGTCGTCGTAGCTCAGGTCGTCAAGCACTGGCCATCTCCGGCGTCGTAGCGGTGATGCCGACACGATAAGCCGCTCCATGCCCGCCGCGCGAGGTGGCAGCGCCGAGCGACCAGCCGGCGGGCGTGACCAGCCCGCCGGGCGTGACCGACGATGCCCAGCACGCACGCGGCCGCGGGACCCGCCCTCAGTGGGTAGTTTGGCAGCATGAGTCCCTGTTACGTGCTTGTCGGGCCGCGATGACCGCGGACCTTTACGCGGACGCGACCGGGCTGGTCGAGCGCTCGGCCGCCGCCTTCGCGTCCGGCGTGCCCGAGCGGCCAGCCGACGAAGGCTTCTTCGGGCCGGGCAGCGTCACCTGGCAGATCAGCGCCGACCTGGCTGCGCCGGTGGCCGGCCTGCGAGCGCTGCTGATGCAGGCCCTGCATCCGCTCGCGATGGCCGGCGTGGACCAGCACAGCGACTGGCGCCAGGATCCCGTGGGCAGGCTCGCCGCGACGTCGGCGTACCTCACCACGATCAGTTTCGGCGAGAGAGCGGCCGCCGAGCGAGTCGCGGCACGGGTGCGCCGGATCCACGACCATGTCCGCGGCGTCGACTCCGTGACCGGGCGCCCGTATGCGGCCGGCGATCCCGCGCTGCTGCTCTGGGTGCACGTCGCCCTGGTCGAGTCAGCCATCGCCGCCCGTCAGGCGCTCGGGACGCCGTTGACCCCGCCAGACGCCGACCGCTACGTCGCCGAGATGGTGGTCGCGGCTGAGCTGGTCGGCGTGCCCGTGGCCCAGGTCCCGGCCAGCGTCGCCGAGCTCGGGAATTACATCGCCTCGGTCCGGCCGGAGCTGTGCTGCACGCCCGCCGCCAGGGAATCGATGGCCTACCTGCATGACCCGCCTGGCCTGGACGAGGACATCGCCGAGATCTGGCAGGACGTCCGCGACGCCGCGATCGCGACGCTGCCGGACTGGGCGCGGGAAATGTACGGCTACGCCGCGCCGCCGGCGCTGACCCCTGGCCGCCGGACCGAGATCCGGCAGGCGCTCGGCGTCCTCGACGCGGTATTCCTCGGGGAGCCCGGCGTACTGGAGGCCCGGCAGCGGCTCGCGTTGCGGATGCGCGCGGCCCGGCCCGCGTGAGAAACCGCCCGGCCCGCGCTAGAAACGGTTTCGGCCGCGTGACGAACAGCCCGGCCCGCGTGAGAAACAGTTCGGCCGCGTGAAGAACAGCCCGCCCCGCGTGCACAGATCACCGTCAGGCATGCGGCGATTCTTCGCCGGGGCGGCGATCAGCGGCGCGATCACCGCGCTTGCGCTGGTCGTGCTGCGGCGCCGGCTCGGGCGGCTACGGGTGCGCCGCGGGCTGGCGGCGCTGGGCCTGGCCGCGCGCGGCGGAGCGCGCTACGCCGCCAGCGCGCCGAAGCTTTTCGCGGCCGCTGGCGAGAACCGGGAGCGGCTGCGTCACGACCTGGCTCTGCAGACCGCCGAGGACGTCGCCGCCACCCTGGGAACGATGAAGGGCGTCCTGATGAAGATCGGCCAGATGGCCAGCTACGTCGACGACGGCCTGTCGCCAGCAGTCCGCCGCACGCTGGCCCGGCTGCAGGACAGCGTTCCGCCGATGAGCCCCGAGCTTGCCGCGCGTGTCATCGAGGAAGAGCTGGGCATGCCGCCGGAACGCGCGTTCGCCAGCTGGGATCCGGAGCCTATCGCTGCTGCATCGATCGGTCAGGTGCACCGCGCGATCACGCTCGACGGCCGCGCGGTCGCCGTCAAGGTGCAGTACCCGGGCATCGCCGAGACCATCGCCGCGGACCTCGGCAACGTGGCCCTGCTGCGCCGGATGCTGCGCATCACCGCGCCGGCCCAGGACGTCGACGCGCTGCTGGCCGAGCTGCGTGATCGCGTCCTGGAGGAGCTCGACTACCGCAAGGAGGCAGACAACCAGCGCCTGATGGCGGCCTATTTCGATGGCCATCCCACGATCGGGATCCCCGGGATCGTGGGCGAGCTTTCCACTCGAAGGATGGTCACCAGCGATCTGTCCGACGGATCCAGATTCGCCGAGCTGGCCGGCTGGTCCCAGCAGGAACGCGATCTGGCCGGGGAGACGATCTACCGCTTCGTCTTCAGGAGCCTGTACGAAGTTCACGCCTTCAACGGCGATCCGCACCCCGGCAACTACCTGTTCCACGGCGGCGGCCGGGTCACCTTCCTCGATTTCGGGCTGGTCAAGCACTTCACCCTTGCCGAGTTGCAGCCGCTGATGCAGATGGCCCGCAACCTGTGCGTCGAGCAGGATCCGGAGGCGTTCCGCCGCAGTATGGAAGTCGCCGGCTTCCTGCGCCCGAACGCACCGCTGAGCACGGAGACGATCGTCGAGCACATGGCCGTCTTCTACGACACCATCCGCGAGCCAGGGCGGCTGACGATGACCGGGGATTACGCATCCGCGGTGGTGCGCCGCTTCTTCGACGTGCGCAGCCCGGTGGCTGAGTACGCGAGCATTCCTCGGTCCTATGTCATCCTGCAGCGCATCAACCTGGGGTTGTTCGCGGTGCTCGGCGAGCTGTCGGCGACGGCGAACTGGCGGGCCATCGCCGAGGAGATCTGGCCGTTCGTCCAGGGCCCGGCCTCGACCCCGATGGGCGAGGCTGAGGCCGCCTGGCGGGCAAGCAGGCCCGCTACGGTCCCGTGGGAGAACTCTGGTCTTGCGGCTCAGTAGCGGGCGCCGGCGACCTGGCCGGCCAGCGGGTCGAGTACGGCTAGCTCGTCCGCCGTCAGCGTGACGTCGATCGCGGCCCCGCGCACCACGTCGGCCGCCCCTGGCGCCTTCGCCGTGGTCATGGGTCCCGGCCGTGGTCATGGGTCCCGGCCGTTCATATTTAACTAAATTTGATTAGTGATAGGTTGCGCTGGTGGAGAAAGGACGGTCGGGGCTCGCGGCGCTGAGCGGTCTCGACGATCCGGTCCGCAGCCTGCTATACGAGTTCGTGTCCGGCAGCCCGGGGCCGGTGGGGCGGGACGAGGCGGCTGCCGCAGCAGGAGTCGGCCGGGCGCTGGCCGCCTATCACCTGGATAAGCTCGTCGGGCTGGGACTGCTCACTGCCTCCTACCAGCGGCCGCTCGGCCGGACAGGGAGGGGAGCCGGCCGGCCGGCGAAAGTCTACATTCGCTCTGCACGCGAGTTCGCGGTCACGGTCCCGCCGCGGGAGTATGAGCTGGCCGCGCGCCTGCTGGCGCAGGCCGTCGAGTCCGACAGCGGCGGCAGTAGCCGGGCAGCGTTGCAAGCCGCGGCCCGGCGGCACGGCACTGAACTGGGGAAACAACATCGCGTTGGCTACGCGGAGCGGGGCAGCGCGGGCCGGGGCAACGCCGAGCAGAGCAGCGCCGAGCAGAGCAGCGCTGAGCAGGACATGCAGGCGGCACTGCGCGCACGCGGCTTCGAGCCCTACCTTGATCAGACCGGCACCATACGGCTGCGTAATTGCCCTTTTCACCAGGTCGCTATCCGGCACCCAGACCTGATCTGCGGCATGAACCTGGCACTCGTCGAAGGCCTCGCCGCAGGCCTCGGCTCAGGTCCTGGCCCAGGTCCTGGCGCCAGCGGGCTGCGTCCCGCTCTTGACCCCGGGCACGGGCGCTGCTGCGTCGTCATCAGCCAGGACCAGCCAGCCTAGCCACCACTTCGCGCACAACCAGCATGGCAACAGAGGAGTGAGCATGACCACGGACAGGACTCATGTCATCGTCGGGGCGAGCCTCGCAGGCGCCAAGGCGGCGGAAACGCTCCGGGCGGAGGGCTTCGACGGCCCGGTCGTCGTCATAGGCGAGGAGAGCGACCGGCCCTACGAGCGCCCGCCGCTGTCGAAGGACTACCTGCTCGGCAAGGCGGACCGGGAGACGATCTACGTTCATCCGGAGGACTGGTATGCCGGGCACGACGTGGACCTGCGCCTCGGGGTCGCGGTCACCGCTATCGATCGCGGCGCGCATGAGGTGAGCCTTGCCGATGGTAGCAAGGCCGGCTACGCCAAGCTGCTGCTGGCCACCGGGTCCTCGCCGCGCCGGCTGTCCGTGCCGGGCGCTGATCTCGACGGAGTCCTCTATCTGCGCCAGGTTGGGGATAGCGACCGGATCAGGGCGGCATTTCAGGACGCATCGCGGGTTACGGTCATTGGCGCTGGCTGGATCGGCCTGGAGACCGCGGCCGCCGCACGTGCGGCAGGCGCCGAGGTCACCGTGCTGGAGACCGCCGACCTGCCGCTATTGCGCGTGCTCGGCCGCCGTGTCGCCCAGATCTTCGCTGGCCTGCACCGGGACAACGGAGTAGACCTGCGCGGCGGGGTGCATGTCACCAGGATCACCGGCAACGACGGCAAGGCGGACGGCGTGCGGCTGGCCGACGGCAGCCACATCGCGGCCGACGTGATCGTCGTCGGGGTCGGGATCACGCCCAACAGCCAGCTCGCGTCAGCTGCGGGCCTGGAGGTCGATGACGGCGTCTGGGTGAATGCGCAGCTGCGTTCCTCCGACCCGGACATTTTTGCCGCCGGGGATGTCGCCAACGCGTTCCATCCCCTGCTGGGCAAGCACATCCGGGTCGAGCACTGGGCCAACGCAGTGAACCAGCCACAGGCAGCGGCCAAGGCGATGCTCGGCCTGGACGTCTCCTATGACCTGATCCCGTATTTCTTCACCGACCAGTACGACCTGGGCATGGAGTACGCCGGCTACGTGGAGCCTGACGGCTACGACGAGGTTGTCTTCCGCGGTGATGTCGACCGGCGTGAATTCATCGCGTTCTGGCTCGGAGACGGCGGGCGCGTGCTGGCCGGGATGAACGTCAACATCTGGGACGTCAACGACGCGATCCAGGCACTGGTCCGGGCGAGCCAGCCGGCGGACGTAGCAGCGCTCCGTGACCCGGAGACGCCGTTGGAGTCGCTGGTCGGCCGCTGAGTACGTAGATCTTCCGTCCTGGGCGCGGGTCGGGATAATCGTCAGCTCGAATGAGTTGTCTGGCGTCGCCTTAAGGATCTGAACATCCCGGCGTTGAGGCAGTAGAGCCTGATCAGGGCCCCTCGTTTGGCCGAGGGCCAGCCATCAGTGATCTGGCCAGGGACGAGCCCGGGAGTGCCTGAGCCGGTGGAGCCGGGCCGGGCCGGGCCAGGGCCAGAATCGGGGCCTAGATTTCCGGAATTAAATCGAATTTAGTTTCGTTTACTAGCTCATTTTGTCGGTG